>CAKTAT010000001.1:0-97953 GCA_934532365.1 uncultured Faecalibacterium sp.
GCTTTTGCCGCTGCCCTCATCGACCAGTGCGGTCTGCGGGGCTACCGGCACGGTGGTGCCGCCGTCAGCGAGAAGCACTGCGGCTTTGTGGTGAACCTTGGCGGCGCCACCTGCGCAGACGTGCTGGCACTGTGCGAGGAAGTGCGCGCCATTGTAAAGGAAAAGACCGGCTATGATCTGGAAAAAGAGATCCGCGTAGTCCGTTGAACTGCGGGAATAGAGGGAGTGTGGAACACAGATGGAGCTGTTGATCGTCAGCGGACTTTCCGGCGCAGGAAAGTCTGTGGCTATGAATGCGCTGGAGGATATCGGATATTTCTGCATCGATAACGTCCCGGCGGGGCTGCTGCCCAGCATTACGGCGTTTTCCAAGGCGGGCGACAACCAGCTGGAGCGGGTGGCGCTTTCCATGGACGTGCGCGGCTGCCGCAGCAGGGAACAGATCGAGACTGCCCTGCAACAATTGGACGAGCAGAAAACACCCTATAAGATCCTGTTTCTGGATGCACCGGACGAGGTACTGATGCGCCGCTACAGCGAGACCCGCCGCCGCCACCCCATCAGCATTGCAGAGGGCATCTCCACCCGGGATGCCTTTTTGAAGGAGCGGCAGATCCTGCAACCCTTAAAAGACCGCGCAGACTACACCATCAATACCGGTCTGCTCTCCACCTCTCAGAATAAAGAGCGTATCTGCGATTTGTTCATGAAAAACGGCGGGGCAAAAAACGCCATGCGTCTCACCATTATGTCCTTCGGGTTCAAGTTTGGTCTGCCGCCGGAGGCCGACCTTGTGCTGGATGTGCGCTGCCTGCCCAACCCCTTCTATGTGCCGGAACTGAAGCACAAGACCGGTCTGGATCAGGAAGTGGTGGATTTTGTCATGGGCCACCCCGAAGCACAGGAGCTGCTGCGCCGGTACGAGAACTTTTTGCAGTACGCCCTGCCGCTTTATGTCAAGGAGGGTAAAAGCCAGCTGACCATTGCGGTGGGCTGCACGGGCGGCAAGCACCGCTCCATCACATTCGCACGCAAGCTTGCGGAATACTGCACCGCTCTAGGCTACGAGCCCGGGGTGCAGCACCGGGATGCCGTGCGCTGAAAACAGAGGAACTACTATGAGTTTTGCATCCAGTGCGCGGGAGGAGATCGCGCAGCGCAGCCCCACCAAGGAATGCTGTGTGCGTGCAGCTGCCTATGGCATTGCCTGCTTTGCCAAATACTTTGATGCCCGCGGCCTTGTGCTGCAAACCGAGCAGCCCCATACCGTGCAGCTGGCACAGCAGCTGTTTGCTCGCTGCGGCATCCGGGGCGAGATATTGGAAAAGCCCCGCGCCAGCGGTGTGCTGTACGAGTTCAACATCCGCGATGCGGAGCAGGTCACCCGCCTGCATGAACTGTTCGGCACCACCGGCAGGGAGACCAGCTTGCAGATCGACCCCGGGCTCATCCGTTGCCAGACCTGCGTCAGTGCCTATATCGCCATGGCCTTTTTGTGCAGCGGCACGGTCACCGACCCGCAAAAGGAATATAATCTGGAATTTCTCACCTCCCGGACGAACCTCGCCCGGGATTTTGAAGCGCTGCTTGCCGAGCACGAGTTTGCGCCACACCGCACCCGCCGCAACGGCGTGAACCTGATCTACGTCAAGACCGGTGCCAACGTGGAGCGGCTGCTCCGCTTTATGGGCGCTGCGGATGCCGCGACCCAGATCAGCGTGCTCAAGGCGTTCAAGCAGGTGCGCAACCAGACCAACCGGCAGACAAACTGCGATACCGCAAACCTTGGCAAAACCGCGCGGGCAAACGCCCAGACCCTGAAGGCCATCCGCTATTTGCAGGAGCAGCACGCACTGGAGACTTTGCCGGAGGTGCTGCAGCAGGCAGCGGAAAAGCGTTTGCAATACCCGGATCTTTCGCTTACTGCGCTGTGCGGCTGCTTTGACCCGGCAGTGAGCAAATCCGGCCTATCACACCGGATGAAAAAGCTGGAGGCACTGGCAGAGAATCTCCGTCAGCGCCAGCAGGAGGGACAGGAGGCAGTACAATGAGTGAACCCACCGCAAATACCCGTCCCTTTGCCCATTTGCATATCCATACGGAATACAGCCTTCTGGACGGTGCCTGCCGCATCGACCAGCTGATGGAGCGGGTGAAGGAGTGCGGACAGACCGCCATTGCCTGCACCGACCACGGCGTAATGTACGGCTGTGTGCAGTTTTATAAGGCAGCGAAAAAGGCGGGCATCAAGCCTATCATCGGGTGCGAAGTGTATGTTGCCACCCGTACCCGCTTTGATAAGGTAAATAAAATAGACGGCAATAACCACCTGATTCTGCTGTGCAAAAACGAGACCGGCTATAAGAATCTGATCAAAATGGTCTCTGCCGGTTTTGTGGAGGGTTTTTACTCCAAGCCCCGCGTGGATAAGCAGCTTTTGGAGCAATACCACGAGGGACTGATCTGCCTTTCGGCCTGTCTTGCGGGCGAGATCCCGCAGGCCATTCTGGCAGGGGATTACGAGCGCGCAAAGACGACGGCGCTGTGGTACCGGGATCTGTTCGGTGCAGAGAATTACTACATCGAATTGCAGGATCACGGCCTGAAGGAGGATACCACCGTTCTGCCGCAGCTCATCAAGCTTTCCCGGGAGACGGGCATCCCCATGGCAGCCACCAACGACGCCCATTATCTGCGCAAAGAGGACGCCAAGATGCAGAGCATCCTGCTGTGCATCCAGACCGGTAAGACCATTCAGGATGCCGACCGCATGGAGTTCCAGACTGATGAATTCTACGTCAAGACCACAGACGAGATGTACGAGCTGTTCTCCATGGTGCCGGAAGCCTGCGCCAATACGGCAACGATCGCCGAGCAGTGCAATTTTGACTTTGAGTTCGGCCACACCAAGATCCCTTACTACAAAGCCCCGGACGGCATGGACAATCAGGCCTACTTTGAAAAGCTCTGCTGGGACGGCTTGGAACGCCGCTACGGCCCGGATGTGCCGCAAGCCAACATCGACCGCCTGAAATACGAGATCGGCGTGGTCAAGACCATGGGGTATACCAACTACTACCTCATCGTGTGGGACTACATCAATTTTGCAAAAAGTCAGGGCATCCCGGTAGGGCCGGGACGCGGCTCCGGCGCGGGCAGTATTGCTGCCTACTGCGTAGGCATCACGGATATCGACCCCATCCGCTATAATCTGATCTTCGAGCGCTTTTTGAACCCCGAGCGCGTCAGTATGCCGGATTTCGATGTGGACTTCTGCTATGAGCGCCGGCAGGAGGTCATCGACTACGTCAACCGCAAATACGGTGCGGATCATGTGGCGCAGATCGTCACCTTTGGTACTATGGCCGCCCGCAATGCCATCCGGGATGTGGGCCGCGTGATGGGCATCCCCTACCAGCAGGTGGATGTGGTGGCAAAGCTTGTGCCCATGGAACTGAAAATGACCCTCAAGCGGGCGTTGGAGGTTTCCAGCGAACTGAAAAAACTCTACGATACCGACCCGCAGGTGACCGAACTCATCGATACTGCCCTGAAGGTGGAGGGAATGCCCCGGCACGCCTCCACCCACGCGGCGGGCGTGGTCATTACACCGGAGCCGACGGATTATTATCTGCCGCTTGCCACCAACGATGGCCTGCCGGTGACCCAGTTCAACATGACCGAGATCGAGGAACTGGGTCTTTTGAAGATGGACTTTCTGGGTCTGCGCACCCTGACTGTCATCCGGGACGCAGAGGTTGCGGTGCAAAAGCAGCACCCGGAGTTCTCCATCCGAAAGCTGGATTATGACGACCCGGATACCTATAAAATGCTGGGGCAGGGCGATACCGAGGGCGTGTTCCAGCTGGAATCCTCCGGCATGAAACAGGTGCTTGTGGGCTTGCAGCCCCAGAACCTTGAAGATGTCATCGCTCTGATCAGCCTGTACCGCCCGGGTCCTATGGATTCCATTCCCACCTATCTGCGCAACCGGCACGAGCCGGACAAGATCAGCTACAAGACCCCGCAGCTGGCGCACATTCTGGATGTGACCAACGGCTGCATCGTCTATCAGGAGCAGGTCATGCAGATCTTCCGGGAGCTGGCGGGCTTCTCCTTCGGACAGGCAGATAACGTCCGCCGCGCCATGAGCAAAAAGAAGCACGCCGTCATGGAGGCAGAGCGGGAGCACTTTGTGCACGGCTGCACTGAGCCCGGCCATGAATGCCCGGGCTGCGTTGCCAACGGCATCCCGGAGCAGGTAGCAAACCAGATCTACGACGAGATGTCCAGCTTTGCGTCCTACGCCTTCAACAAGAGCCACGCCGCCTGCTACGCTTATGTGGCTTTTCAGACCGCTTACCTCAAGTGCCATTACCCCAGCCAGTTCATGGCAGCATTGCTCACCAGTGTGCTGGATAATACGGATAAGGTCATCGAGTATTCCGGCGAGTGTGCCCGTCTTGGCATCAAGGTGTTGCCGCCGGATGTGAACATCTCCAACGGCGGCTTTACCGCCGATGATAACGGGCAGATCCGTTTTGGCCTGAACGCCGTGAAAAACGTAGGCCGCAACCTCATCGAGAACGCAGTAACTGAGCGCAAGGAAAAGCCCTACACCAGTCTTTACGATTTCTGCAAGCGGATGCACGGCAGCGAGTTGAACCGCCGCTCAGTGGAAAGCCTGATCAAAGCCGGGGCCTTTGACTGTTTTGGCTCCAACCGCCACAGTATGGTGGAGGCGGTAGAAGGCATCCTCAAGAGCATCGAGACTGACTCCCGCCGCAATCTGGAAGGACAGCTGGATCTGTTCTCCGTGATGAGCGGGGAAGTACAGCAAAGCCCGCAAGAGGATGTCTACGAAATTCGTCCCTTGGCAGAGTACACCCCTGCCGAGCGGCTGCAGCAGGAAAAAGAGGTCAGCGGTCTGTACCTGTCCGGCCATCCGCTGGATGCTTACCGGGAAAAATCTGCCCGCATCGGCTCCCACACCATCAAAGCCCTCACCGGCGAGGATGCCCATGTGCAGGACGGCGAAAAGGTGCGCATTGTGTGTGCGGTGGTCAAAAACCGCATGATGACGACAAAATCCAACAGCATGATGGCCTTTACCAGCGTGGAGGATTTGACCGGCACCATGGAGGTGATCGTGTTCCCCAAGGTGCTGGACAGGTTCCGGGATGCCATTCAGGAAAACGCTGTTGTGGTCATCGACGGCCGGCTTTCCGTGCGGGAGGATGAAGCCTCCAAGCTGCTGGCAGACAGCATTCTGCCCATCGACAGCTACGACCCGACCCGCTTGGATAAAGGCCGCCCGGACCCCGTTAAAACAGCAGCCCGGCGGGTATTCATCCGTCTGCCGTCCCGCAACTGCCCCCAGTACGATAAAGTGGTGAACCTGCTGGAGATCTTTGATGGTGATATCCCTGTGATTTTGTATCTGGAGGATACCAAGCAGAAGCTGGCCGCACCGCGCAGGCTGTACACCTCCGGGCATCCGCTCTTCTTCAAAGAGCTGGAGCGGCTGCTGGGTGCAGAAAATGTTGCAACAAAATAACATATTTGTGCACGAATGGCACCGCATGAGACGATTTCAATTTTTCCAAGCGGCACAAATTGCAAAAATAACGCGCTATATCGCTGCTATTTTGTGTCGTATGGAATTGTATAAAGTCTCAAAACCCTATTGAAATTTGTCTGGATGGTGTGCTATAATCATTAAAGGCGAATCAAAGCTGTTGCAAAGCAACAAGCCTGTTTCGGGAAGAAGAGGTTACAGGCAAAAGGGTAAATGAAGAACTGAACTGTAAATTGGAGGGAATCTCTCGTATGGAAAAGCAAATCAAAACGATTGGCGTGCTTACAAGCGGTGGTGATGCTCCCGGCATGAACGCTGCTGTGCGCGCTGTGGTACGCACCGGCCTGCACAAGGGCTTCCGTATGATCGGCATTCAGCGCGGCTACAACGGCCTGCTGAACGGCGAGTGCTTTGAAATGAACCTGCGCAGCGTTTCTAACATCATCTCTGCCGGCGGCACCATTCTGTATACGGCACGCTGCCTGGAGTTCAAGACCAAGGAAGGTCAGGATAAGGGCGCTGAAAAGTGCCGCGAGCTGGGCATTGATGCGCTGGTCGTTATCGGCGGCGACGGCTCCTACCGCGGTGCCCGCGCACTGGCACACCGCGGCATCCCCATGATCGGCCTGCCCGGCACCATTGATAACGATATCGCCTGCACCGATTACACCATCGGCTACGATACCGCAATGAACACCGCGCTGGAAATGATCGATAAGCTGCGTGACACCACCCAGAGCCACGACCGCTGCAGTGTGGTCGAGGTCATGGGCCGCAACGCCGGTTACATTGCGCTGAACGTGGCCATCGCCTCCGGCGCCATGGCTGTGCTGCTGCCCGAGAAGGAATTCGATATGCAGCGTGACATTCTGGATAAGATCGCCGAGACCCAAAAGACCGGCAAGCGCCACTTTATCATCATTGTGGCCGAGGGCGTTGGTCATGCACAGGAGATCGCCAACGAGATCCAGGCACGCACCGGCATCGATTCCCGCGCAACCATTCTGGGCCATGTGCAGCGCGGTGGTTCTCCCACCCTGCGCGACCGCGTGAATGCTTCTGCTATGGGCTATCAGGCTGTCTGCCTGCTGGAGCAGGGTAAGTATAACCGCATCGTCGGCATGAAGGGCGAGAAGCTGGTGGACTACCCTGTGGACGAGGCTTTGGAGATGACCAAGAGCCTTGACCCCGTGCTGGTGGATGTGTGCAACACCATTTCTATCTGATCATAACATCAAACGTAAGAGCCATCCGTTCGGATTTTCTGAGCGGATGGCTTTTTTGCTGCCGTTTTTTAGGCCAGACGTTTTACAAAACAAAATTAACAACTTTTTGTTTACAAATGTCTCCAAATCAGTTATACTGAGAAAAACGGAGGTGTTGCCATGAAATACAGCTGGATCGATACGGAGCTTCTGCAAAAGCCTGGCGTTACCAAAGACTTACAGGCAGAGTGGAACTGGATAAGATACCACATCGGCGGCAAAATGTTTGCAGCCGTCTGTCTGGATGATGCCACGGGAAAGCCGGTGTATATTACCTGCAAGCTGGACCCCGCCGAGGGCGATTTTCTGCGCCGACAGTATGAGGATATCATTCCGGGCTACTACATGAACAAGGTGCATTGGAACTCCGTAAAAGCAGATGGAAACGTGCCGGATGCACTGCTGCGGGAGATGCTGGAAAAATCTTATCGGCTGGTGCTGGGCGGCTTTAGCAAAAAGAAACAGCGCGCGCTGCTGGAAGGAGAAAAGAAGGATGCCATTTGACTATAAGAAAGAATATAAAGAGTTTTATCTCCCGCCGAAGAAACCGCAGATCATTACCGTCCCTACGATGAATTTTGCTGCGGTGCAGGGCAAGGGCGACCCCAACGACCCGGCAGGGGAATACAAGGCAGCGCTGGAGCTGCTGTACGGCATAGCATTCACCATTAAAATGAGTTATAAGGGCAGCCATAAGATGGACGGCTATTTTGAATATGTCGTTCCACCGCTGGAGGGACTGTGGCATCAGCCCGGGGCAGAGGGTGTAGATTTCTCCAACAAGGAGACCTTTATCTGGACCTCCATGATCCGTCTGCCGGAATTTGTCACCCGTGCCGAATTTGACTGGGCAGTGCAGGAAGCCATGGCCAAAAAGAAAAAAGACTTTTCTAAGGTGGAATTTTTCACCTACGATGAGGGCCTGTGCGTGCAGTGTATGCACATCGGCTCCTATGACACCGAGCCGGAGACTCTGCGGCAGCTGGATGCGTTTGCGGCGGAGCTGGGATATTGCCCGGATTTTTCAGACACGCGCTTCCATCACGAGATCTATCTGGGAGACCCGCGCCGCACCGCCCCGGAAAAGCTGAAAACCGTGCTGCGGCACCCGATCCGCAAAAGAGAACAATAGAAAAATTCACAAAAACTGTCGCTTTTTGTTGTGAGATGTGCTATACTAAAATTATCTGTAAAACACACTTAAAAATGGAGGAAAACATCATGCAGCATGAAACTGTCATCGTGCTGGACTTTGGCGGACAGTACAATCAGCTGATTGCCCGCCGCGTCCGAGAAAATAATGTCTACTGCGAGATCTATTCCTATAAAACCGATCTTTCGGTCATCAAGGCCAAGAATCCCAAGGGCATCATCTTCACCGGCGGCCCCAACAGCGTTTATCTGGAGGATTCTCCCACCATCGATCCCGAGATCTTCAGCTGGGGCGTGCCTGTGTTGGGCATCTGCTACGGCAGCCAGCTGATGATGCACCTGCTGGGCGGTCATGTCTGCCGCGCTCCCGAGCGTGAGTACGGCAAGACCGAGGTGTTCGTGAACACCGAGAGCAAGCTGTTCACCGATGTACAGCCCTCTACCATCTGCTGGATGAGCCACAACGATTACATCGAGCAGGCGGCTCCCGGCTTTGAGATCACTGCACATACCGCAAACTGCCCTGTGGCAGCCGTTGAAAATGCCGAAAAGGGTCTGTACGCCGTACAGTTCCACCCGGAGGTGCTGCACACCGCCGAGGGCAAGAAGATGTTGCGCAATTTCGTGTATAACGTCTGCGGCTGCTCCGGCGACTGGAAGATGGATTCCTTTGTGGAGAACAACGTCAAGGCTCTGCGGGAGCGCATCGGCGAGGGCAAGGTGCTGTGCGCCCTGTCCGGCGGCGTGGATTCCTCCGTGCTGGCCGCTATGCTGGCCAAGGCCATCGGCAAGCAGCTGACCTGCGTGTTCGTGGATCACGGCCTGCTGCGCAAGAACGAGAAGGAAGAAGTCTGCTCTGTCTTTGGCCCGGGCAATGCCAACGGCTTTGACATCAACTTCATCTGTGTGGATGCCCGCGACCGCTACTTCAGCAAGCTGAAGGGCGTCACCGAGCCGGAGCGCAAACGCAAGATCATCGGCGAGGAGTTCATCCGCGTGTTCGAGGAAGAGGCCAAGAAGATCGGCAAGGTGGATTTCCTTGCACAGGGCACCATCTACCCCGACGTGGTGGAGAGCGGTCTGGGCGGCGAGTCCACCGTCATCAAGAGCCACCACAACGTGGGTGGTCTGCCCGATACCGTGGACTTCAAGGAGCTGGTGGAGCCTCTGCGCAACCTGTTCAAGGACGAAGTTCGTCAGGCCGGCCGTGAGCTGGGTCTGCCCGAGTATCTGGTCAGCCGTCAGCCGTTCCCCGGCCCCGGTCTGGGCATCCGCATCATCGGCGAGGTGACCCCTGAGAAGGTCACTATCGTGCAAGACGCTGACGCCATCTGGCGCGAGGAGATCGCCAAGGCCGGTCTGGATAAGGAGATCAGCCAGTATTACGCAGCGCTGACCAATATGCACAGCGTTGGCGTTATGGGTGACGAGCGCACCTACGACTACGCCGTTGCACTGCGCGCTGTGACCACCACCGACTTCATGACTGCGGAAAGCTATGATATGCCGTGGGACGTTCTGGGCACTGTCACCAGCCGCATCGTCAACGAAGTCAAGCACGTCAACCGCGTGTTCTACGATTGCACCGGTAAGCCGCCTGCAACCATTGAGCTCGAATAATTCGGAAAAGTGCAAAAGTTGAGTATCTACGTCGATTCTTGGCTTTCAAATGGCCTTTTGATAACAATTTGATAACAGCCGCATTTGTGCCATTATTCTTGCAATCCGGTGGTTTGCGGGTAGCAGAATAAAGAACTTAAGGTTTGCGGCTGGAAAAATCCATATTATAACGCCCTTAGCTGTGGGTAACACGGCTAAGGGCGTTTTTTCGTTTATTCGTCTGGTTCTTCGCTGAGGGCTTTGAGGAATGCATCACTGAACCCCTTAGACGGCACTCTCGTTCGTATCTGTGTGGTGTCGTACTTCGGGTAGTGATAACGCCATCTGTCGTAATCTTCTTTGGTTATTTCCCCTGCGGCGAGTTTGGCAGCCTGTTCTTGCCACGCAGAGAGCATTTGCAGCAGTTCATAAGCGGATTTGCCCTTATCCTTATCAACGCGCAGGCAAAGCTCACCGTCTGCATCACTGACAGTCAGGCCATAGAGGTCTTCCAGGGTGAACAGTGTGTGCATCAAACCTGTGTAGCTGTCGATGTCGGGTACATCAAGGGCTTGTGGGGATACATCCAACACCTGCGCCAGCGCACTTGTAAGGTCAGCCTTGGGTGTTCTGGTTCCTGTTTCGTATTGTGCCAGACGTACATCGGCGCTCCGTTCGGGGAAGCCGACGGCCAAACCGAGATATTTCTGTGTCATACCGCGCATGGTGCGGAAAAAGTGGATTCGTTCACCGATTGCCATAGAGGTTTTCACTCCTTGCTCATGTAACTGCAACCAGTATAGCAGATATGCTTAGGGAATGTCAAGAGAAATCAAAGCAAAAAAGTTTAAGATTTTTCTGAAAGCCGCTTGACATAAGCATACATGCTTAGTATAATAGGAAGCACACTAAGCAAATACGTTTATATAACACAACTGAATGACCGTCCAAATGAGATATGACCTTGCGAGGACTTCCCGAAAGGGAAAGAGCGGGGCAACGCCGCTGAAAAAGGGGCAGGCAAAGAAAAACGACATTTGGAGAGAGCGGCGGACGTCAAAACGAACAAGAATCAAAGAAAGGACGAATAAATGGAAAATAAATTCATCCGTGCAGACGATGTTGCGCGGGAACTGAGCGTATCAAAACCCTACGCTTACAAACTCATTCGTCGGCTGAACGATGAGCTGGAAGCACAGGGATTTATTACGATTGCTGGACGGGTCAACCGCCAGTATTTTCACAAGCGACTTTATGGCGAAGGAAAGGAGATTGAATAAATGCCTGTATTCAAAAACGAGAGCAACAACACTTGGTATGTGATGGCGCGGTATGTGAACTGGAAAGGCGAGCGCAAGCAGAAGTGCAAGCGCGGCTTTACCACCAAGCGAGAAGCGCAGGAGTGGGAGCGGATGTTTCAGTTGCAGACCGCTGCCGACCTTGATATGAGCTTTGAAGCATTCATGGAGCTGTATACAAGGGATATGAAGAACCGCTTGAAAGAAAACACATGGCTGACCAAGGAACACATCATCCGCACGAAAATCCTGCCGTATTTCGCCAAGTTGAAAATCAGTGAAATCACAACAAAGGAAGTCGTAGCATGGCAAAATGAAATGCTTGCCTACCGTGACGAGCGCAAAAAGCCGTATTCGCAGACTTATCTCAAGACGCTGCACAATCAGCTTTCGGCCATTTTTAATCATGCCGTTCGCTACTACGGGCTTCGCTCCAATCCGGCTGCAAAGGTGGGAAACATGGGCAGCGAGGAACACAAGGAAATGCTGTTCTGGACAACCGAGGAATACAAGAGATTTGCCGATGAAATGATGGACAAGCCCGTCTCCTTTTATGCCTTTGAAATGCTTTATTGGTGCGGCATCCGCGAGGGGGAATTGCTTGCACTGACACCTGCCGATTTTGATTTTGAAAACGAAACGGTCAGGATCAATAAATCCTATCAGCGTTTGCATGGCGAGGATGTTATCACCGCACCGAAAACGAAAAAGAGCATTCGCACGATAAAGATGCCGACATTTTTGGTCGAGGAAATGCAGGAATATCTCAAAATGCTTTATGGACTGAAAAAGAAAGACCGCATTTTCACGGTGACGAAGCATTATCTTCACCATGAAATGGACAGGGGCGCAAAAGCGGCAGGCGTGAAGCGTATCAGGATACACGACCTCCGACACAGCCACATCTCGCTGCTCATTGATATGGGTTTCTCTGCAGTGGCAATCGCTGACCGCGTCGGGCATGAAAGCATCGACATCACCTATAATTACGCACACCTTTTCCCCTCCAAGCAGGCGGAAATGGCAAGCAAGCTGAACATGGAAAGGAGTATCTAATATGTCGTTAAAGAACATGGACAACAAAAATCGCTGGCGCAGCAAGACGGTAGGTTTTCGCGTATCACCGGAAGAAGATGCGCAAATTGAAACCGCCGTGCGGCTCTCTGGCCTGACAAAACAGGATTATATCACACGGCGGCTGCTTTGCAGGGATGTTGTTGTGCAGGGCAATCCGAGAGTGTACAAGGCACTCCGCGACCGATTTGCCGCCGTTTTGGGTGAGCTGCGGCGCATTGAAGCTGGTGCGGGTGTGGATGATGAACTGCTCGACACCATTGAGTTAATTGCTGCGATTATGGACGGTATGAAGGAGGAATGCGAATGATTGAAACAAAGAAAACGACCGCACCAGAAGCATCTGTTGGCGCAGATGTGGTGCAGCCGTCTCAAAAATTCAACACCAATATTATAGCAAATGAGCCCGCACAAATCAATCTGCAAACCACGGAAAATGAAAAGAAATTTGCCCTCAACACTGTGTCCATGAGCGAGCTGTATGACACGGTTTACCCGCCGCGGAAGCCTATCGTAGACGGGCTGCTGTACGGCGGCACCTACCTTTTCGTGGGTGCGCCCAAGGTGGGCAAATCGTTTTTCATGGGGCAGCTTGCCTATCATGTAGCAATGGGGCTGCCGCTGTGGGAGTACAAGGTGCATCAGGGCACTGTGCTGTATCTCGCGTTAGAGGACGATTATGCCCGGCTTCAGCACCGCCTTTCTCGGATGTTCGGCGTGGAAGAAGCGGCCAGCTTGTACTTCGCAACACAGGCCAAAACTTTGAGCGAGGGCTTGGATCAGCAACTGGAACACTTCATTCGAGAGCACCCTGATGTGCGGCTTATTATCATAGACACGCTGCAAAAGGTGCGCGAAGTGGGCGGTGACCGATACAGCTATGCCAGCGACTATGAAATTGTAACGAAGCTGAAAGCGTTTAGCGACAAGTATGGCATCTGTCTGCTGGTCGTTCATCATACCCGCAAAATGGAAGCCGAGGACAGCTTCGATATGATTTCCGGCACGAACGGTTTGCTCGGCGCGGCAGACGGCGCATTTATCCTGCAAAAGAAGAAGCGCACGGACAACACCGCTATATTAGATGTAGTAGGCCGCGACCAGCCAGACCAAGAGCTGACGCTGGAGTTCAATCGAGAACGGTGCCTGTGGATGTTTCAAAAAGCCGAAACAGAGCTTTGGAAACAGCCGCCAGACCCGTTGCTCGAAGCAGTATCAAGGCTGCTGTCGCAGGATGCCCCCGAATGGAACGGCAGCCCCACCGAGTTACTTGCAAAGCTGCCCGACGTTGGAGTACAGGCCAATGTGCTGACACGCAAGCTCAATGTGAGCGCAGACCGGCTTTATAATGACTACGGTATTCGCTACGAAAGCAAGCGTACCCACGAGGGCAGAAGCGTCAGTTTGAAGCTGGAAACGCAGGGCGTGACGATATGTGACGGTCGTGACGGTATTTTTGAGTGCGGGCCTGATATAGAAAATACCGTCACAATCGACACGACCGTCACGGAGGAGGTAAAACCGTGAAAAATGTACAGATTTCAAAGGAGCTGTTTCTCGCGCTGCTCCACTACCATCTGGACGGCGAGGACGAGTATGCGGACGAGATCGTGCAGGGCTTGGAGCAAAAGCTGGAAGCCATGCTGCGCCGCGACCTGTACGCAAAGTACAAGACAGCCCTAACCGGGGAAGAACGGGAAATAGCCAGACGGGAGTATTTGGATTGGCGCGGAGTATCGGAGAGCTTCCGCTGGTGATTTCCTCTATTGGCAAGAGACAGGAGCGCGTCGCGCTCCTGTAAGTGGCAAATAAGCAGAATGGGGCTGTATTAAACGCAGGGTCAAAACGGAGCGGCGATTCCCCGTCCGCAGACGGATAGCCCCCGGCAGGGCGCAAAGGCACTTTTGATGGACGGAACGGCTGTCGAAAGTGCTTTTGCGTTACTTTCGGCGAAAGTAACAAAGCCCAAGCTGTGTGTACCCCGACCTCTGCTATCAATAGAAAGGAGCGTATTTGAAAAGAACGATTTCCGCAATGCGCGGCCCCGGCTCGTTAAAGCACAACCGCCGAGCTTTTACCGCTGAAAATGTAGACGCTGAACGTACCCGGTATAATGTTGTCTACAAGGATGAGCCAATCAAGCAAGTATACCATGAGCTGTTTGACGATGCTTTGGAGCGTTATAACTCAAAGCAGAAACGCAAAGACCGCTGCATCTCCGATTACTACGAACACCTGCGAACCGGTAAGCAAGAGAAAGTTTTCCATGAGTTAATTGTGCAAATCGGCGACAAGGATAACACAGGTGTGACAACCGAAGATGGGCAGTGGGCAGCCACGATTCTGGATGAGTATATGCAGGATTTTGAAAAGCGCAACCCCACGCTGCGAGTATTTGGCGCGTTTCTCCACATGGACGAAGCCACGCCACACCTGCACATTGACTTTATCCCGTATGTGTCGGGCTGGAAGGGCAAGGGCATGGACACCAAGGTGTCTTTGAAGCAAGCGTTAAAAGCACTTGGCTTTGCAGGCGGCACCAAAAAGGAATCTGAGCTGAACCAATGGATCAATGCCGAGAAAGAGCAGCTTGCCGCCGTGATGGAGCGGCACGGCATCGAGTGGGAGAAAAAGGACACCCACGAGGAGCATTTGTCTGTGCTTGACTTCAAGAAGAAAGAGCGCGCCAAAGAAGTTGCAGAGCTTGACGCTGTTAAGCAGGAAAAGCAAACAGAACTTGCGCAAATCCAGCAGCAGACGCAAGAAGCCAAACGAGAATGTCAAAAGCAGACTAAGGAGTTGAACGAGATCGCGCCTATCCTGCAAGGGCTGGAAAGCCTGTCGGCGCAGTATTCCCAGCGGCCAGAAGAATGGGTGCCGGAAGCGGGCACATTTGAAACAGCAAAAAGCTACCGCGACAAAAAGGCGATACCGCTTATTAACAAGCTCGTAAAAATTCTCTACTCGCTGCACCACAAGTATTGGAAAGTAAAGAACGAGTGTGCGAAGTTTATGGAGCGATACGCCGATGAACGCGAAGCCAATCAAAATCTACGACAGCGGATTGAAATGCTGCAAGAAGAAAACACACGCCTAAAGGCCGTGGAACACAACTTTGGGCGTGTGTGGAGTTACTACGGTGCGGAACAGGTGAAACGGGTCGTGGAACTTATGGCTGGGAGAGAACGGGCTGCGCAGAATGTGCAGCGACAAAAGAGAGAACATGAAAACGTGATTTAAGAGATAAAACGATAGGCCACCATGCCTTTGGGTGTGGCGGTCTTATACAATTTCAAAAGTGGTGTTGCAATCGTTCGAGTTTTAGAATATAATAGACATATCAATCATGGAGGTCGCATTATGGAGATTATGTCTGCAAGAGAAGCCGCAAACAAGTGGGGCATTTCACAACGGAGAGTAGCATTGCTATGTTCTGAGGGACGAATTGCCCAAGCACAAATGGTTGGCAATTCTTGGGCCATCCCCAAAACCGCAGCAAAACCGACTGACGGCAGAAGCCTTAGATATACAATGAACGACGGAATTAAGGTAAAGCCTTTTTTAAAGTGGGCGG
Source organism: uncultured Faecalibacterium sp. (assembly GCA_934532365.1). GTDB lineage: Bacteria > Bacillota > Clostridia > Oscillospirales > Ruminococcaceae > Faecalibacterium. The sequence continues at coordinate 15,541 of CAKTAT010000001.1, forward strand.
GTGGAAAAGGACAGCTTCTTTCGGAAATCGAAAAGTATTATCCTTTTTCTGACAGTCACATTACTAAATATGCCGAGCCATTTGTTGGTGGTGGAGCTGTTTTATTTGATGTTCTTGGACGATACGATCTGGAAGCTGTCTATATTAGTGACATAAACGCTGATTTAATAAATGCCTATACTGTCGTTCGTGACAACATTGATAGACTTATTGAGCGTTTATCGGCAATGCAAGATGAATATTTGCCTATGGATACAGACAATCGTAAAGTGTATTATATGGCAAATCGAAAGCAATTTAATGAAACAAAAACAATCCCGACAGTTGAAAACGCCATCGATCGAGCGGCATTGCTGATCTTTCTCAATAAAACGTGTTTCAACGGCCTTTATCGTGTCAATCGCAAGGGATTTTATAATGTTCCGATGGGGGCATACAAAAATCCCATGATATGCGATGAGGAAAATCTTCGTGCCGTATCGCATAAATTACAAGGTGTTAAAATTGTCTGTGGAGACTATAAAAAATCTGCTGAATTTGTAGACAATCATACTTTTGTTTACTTCGATCCCCCGTATCGTCCGTTGACCGAAACATCCAGTTTTACTGCGTATACGGAAGATTGCTTCAATGATGAGAAGCAACGGGAACTGGCACGATTTGTTGGAAGTATGAATAGTGCAGGAGCAAAGATTGTTGTCAGCAACTCAGACCCCAAGAACACAAACCCCGATGATGATTTCTTTGATGAGATTTATTCGGAACAACGTATTCGGCGAGTTGAAGCTACTCGAATGATTAATAGCAACAGTGATGCTCGTGGAAAAATAAAAGAGTTGCTTATTAGCAATTTTTAAGGAGGAGTAAATTATGCCATACGGAGAATACGCACAATGCCCTTGTTGTGGCAAAACAGCTTACGGCGAGGATGAGATAGAACAAGAATTTGGTTACAGAAATATGGGCGATGGTCGCTATATTCCGCAATCATATTGTCGGGAATGTCGCTCTGCTCACTGTGAGGCAGGGAAGCCTTGCAAAGTCAAAATATTTTGAGGAGCGAACACTATGATAAAGAATGGCAAAGGTGGAGGAAACACCAAAACAGGACTGATATTTGAGGGCGAAACGGATTTGGCGACCTTTTTATCGAAACAGCCGAGCTATTCTGTTGATGATGGGGTTGTATATTACGAGGGCAAAAAAGTCGCAAGGATATTCAAGAAATATGGATTTTATAAATTTCTTGCAGAAAAAGGCGTTGATTGGAAGAAAATAATTTCCAAGCGACTGCTCCCAGACGACAGTATTTATGTTATCATAAACAACACGCTTTTTATAATTGAATGCAAGTATCAGCAGGTCAACGGCTCTGTGGATGAAAAACTACAAACGTGTGATTTTAAGCGGAAAGAATATCAAAAACTAATGGCACCATTAAACATTGAAGTCGAGTATATCTATCTTCTTGCTGAATGGTTTAGAAATGACAAGTACAAGGATGTTTTGGATTATATTATAAGCGTAAATTGTCATTATTATTTTGAATATATTCCTTTAGCAAAATTGGGGCTGCCCGTACCGCCAAATGATGAGGAAGTGTAATTTCATGTCAAGAGATTTCGATATATGGATGTCCAATTTCCGCGATAGTATCGCAGATTACGGATACTATATAGATTTTGATAAAGTTTACAGAAACGTCGATGGAATCAAAATCGAACTGAATATTTTGAACTCGTTGATTGGCTCTAAAAACATTGAAGCGGAATTTGAAGCCATTGTTAAAAGATACCCTGAGGTGTTGAAGTGTATCCCAACACTTTTGGCTGTTCGTGCAAACGAAATATATTGCCAAGATGAAAATGGCGGGATGCTTTATCATTTTGATTGTAATAAATATCCAGTAACCGATTATAGTCAATGCGTTTACTTTATGCGAAAGACTGGATTGTTTGACCTGATGGGAAATCACCTTGTTAACAATCTTGTGGACTATGTTACTGGCGTAGAAACCGGCCTTGATTCCAACGGGCGAAAAAATCGCGGCGGACATCTAATGGAGAATCTGGTGGAGGGTTTCATCAAAAAAGCTGGCTTTATCAGAAACGAAACTTATTTTAAGGAAATGTACATCCATCAAATTACAGAAAAGTGGGGGATAGATCTATCAGCGATTTCCAATCAAGGCAAAATGGAAAAGCGTTTTGACTTTGTTGTGAAAACTCCTGGTATGATATATGGCGTTGAGACCAACTTCTATGGCAGCGGCGGGAGTAAGCTAAACGAAACCGCCAGAAGCTATAAGACGCTTGCCTTAGAGACTGACACTATTGAGGGGTTAACTTTTGTGTGGTTTACTGACGGAAAAGGTTGGACGAGTGCCCGTCATAACCTTGAAGAAACTTTTGATGTGATGCAACATATATACAGCATTAACGATATGGAAAACGGCATTATTAACGAGGTCTTCATCTAATGGCGAAGAAAATCACAAAATGGGAACCGGATAACTTTGAACTTGAAATGACTACGCACTGGTCATTCCCACAACGTGGTGATTGGGCAACCCATGATGCAAAATGGCGTGGAAACTGGTCACCGTATATTCCTCGCAATATTCTACTTCGCTATTCGCAAGAGGGCGATCTTGTACTTGACCAGTTTGCAGGTGGGGGAACGACACTTGTGGAAGCAAAGCTCTTGAATAGAAACATTATTGGCGTAGATGTGAATGACGTAGCACTGGACAGATGCCGCGAAAAGACCGCTTTTGAACATGAAGGTGCAGACGGAAAGGTTTACATACACAAAGGTGATGCACGTCATTTGGATTTTATTCCCGACAACAGCATTGACCTTATCTGTACTCATCCGCCGTATGCCGATATTATTCAGTACAGCGAGGATATTCCCGAAGATTTGTCTCTTTTGAAAGTAAAAGATTTCCTTGAAGAAATGAAATTAGTTGCATCGGAAAGCTACCGTGTACTTAAAAAGGACAAGTTCTGCGCTGTCCTCATGGGCGATACTCGCCAAAAAGGTCATATGATTCCTATGTCTTTTGAGGTTATGCGTGTTTTTGAAGAAGCAGGTTTCAAGTTGAAAGAGCTTATAATCAAAGAGCAGCATAACTGCAAAGCTACGGGATATTGGAAAACAAACAGCGTGAAGTATAATTTTTTACTGATTGCTCACGAGTATTTGTTTGTGTTTAGAAAGTAATATTCAAAATAAAAAGAGGTATTGGAAGAGGGGTGATGGTATGTTCGAGACAGGATTGCAATATGTTCGTGCTGATTTTCATTTGCATACGTGTAAAGACAAAGAATTTATTTATTCTGGCGAACAAAACTCTTTTATAAACGATTATGTTTCTGCACTAAAAGAAGCTAATATAAATATTGGAGTAATTACAAACCATAACAAGTTTGACAGAGAAGAATATAAGGCTATTCGTAAGGCTGCAAAAAAGCAAGATATATTTATTCTTCCGGGAGTGGAATTAACTGTCAAAGAAGGGGCAAACGGAATTCACACGCTAATTGTGTTTGATCCGGATGAATGGTTTGAAAATGGTAATAATCATATTCAAACTTTTTTAACAGCAGCATTCGCCACAATCCCTAATCCTGAAAACCGTAATACCAAGAGCATATATGACCTTAAAAATGTATTTGAGCAGTTAGACGCTTATGGACGAGATTATTTTATACTATTCGCTCACGTAGATCAGAATAGCGGTCTGTTTAGTGAATGTAAAGGCGGATTGCTTGAATCTTTGGCAGGATTTGCGCCTTTTAGAAATCGTGTTCTTGGCCTGCAAAAATCCAGAACACGTGATAATCTCACCCAATTTGAACGATGCTGCGGTTATTTGCCTGCTCTTGTTGAAGGTTCTGATCCCAAGTCTATCACAGATATAGGTAAGGGCGATAAATGCACATATTTGAAAATTGGTGAATATTCGTATGCTGCAATTAAATTTGCTTTACAAGATTACAGAGATAGAGTCAGCGAAAATATCCCTGATAGCAAACACGGATTTATAGAGTCAATATCATTCCAAGGTGGAAAATTTGACGGGCAAACAATAATGTTTTCCCGTGAACTGAATACACTTATTGGCATAAGAGGTAGCGGAAAATCATCTGTTTTAGAAGTTGTTCGATATGTTTTGGGTCTTACAGCGCAAATGGACAAAGAATACAAAGATTCTCTCGTTAAAAATGTCTTTGGTTCCGGCGGCAAAGCAACGTTAAATGTAATAGATAAACATGGCAAACGATATGCTGTCAGCCGAATATTTGGAGAGCGGATAAATGTTCTTGATGAGAATGGCAATGACTTAAATATAAATCCGATCAGTTTGTTCGATGGGGTTCAATATTTTGGTCAAAAAGATCTATCCAGCAGTGCAGATCACGAAAACGGTCTGTTGGAAAAATTGATTAGTGGCAGAATTGGTCAACCCTCTAATTTGGATAGCTGTGTAAATGAATTAATCAGAACAGTAGAACGTTTACTGGATGTGAGCAAAATTCCACAGCAAATGGCCGAAGTTACGACACTACAAACCGAACTTGAACATAAACTCTCGATTTTCAAGGAAAAAGGTGTGTCAGACAAATTAAAAAAGCAAAGTGGATACGCTACCGACATCACAAAGCTTGATGCAGTTAAAAATAGAATGGACGTTATTTTGCGTGATATTCGCAATGCATTTTCAAAGAACTCTGTTGTATCAAACGTCTTGGACGGATATAGCAGTGACTTCAACAAGGACATATTTGAAGATGTTTCCGCAGTATTGTCGCTAATAGATGTTCAGCTCATACAAATCAGTGCTTGTATTGCGGAAATTGAAAAGCAGCGCAGTGGCATGGAAGACATCATATCCCGTCTAAAAGAGCGAACTGATAATTTGGCAGATGAATTTGCTGAAATTAAAAGGGAAATCAAGGACGAGACTTTGGATGTTGATAGTTTTGTTAAGATGACGTCTGAGCTACAAAAAACCAAAGAAAAATTAAAGCAATTAAGTGAAGAAGCTTCCTCTAAATCAAAAATAGAAGCATCTTTTACTAAGGCAGCAAGAGAACGCAATGATGCTCTGTTGATGACCTATAATACTTATAAGGCTGAAACTGAACGCATTAATCAAAGTCAAACAGAACTACGAATCGAAATCACGTTCAAAGGTGATCGAGAAGGCTTCAAATCTCAACTGAAAAACGATTTCAAGGGAACAGGGATCTCGGATATTAAATATCAAGCCATTTGCAATGCTTTTACTGATTATATGGAAATCATAGAAGATTGGATCGTTTACGAAGGTAACAAACTGAAAAGCATTGTCACACCCGGTGAATATGTAAAATTAGAAGATAAACTTCGTGATCAGTATGAAGAATTACTGAGCAGACAAGTTGAAAACAAAGTGGATATTTATTATCACGAAAAACTGTTGCGTCAACACTCGATTGGACAACGGGCATCGGCACTTATACTGTTCATATTGACACAGGACGATAATGATATTATCATTATTGATCAGCCGGAAGATGATCTTGATAATAAGGTGATCTATGACGAAGTTATTACTGCTATTGGGCAGAAAAAGCCCTATATGCAATTTATATTTGCCACGCACAATGCAAATATCCCTGTGCTTGGTGATTCCGAGAGGGTGTTAATTGTCGAGTTCCACGAAACCAAAATTGATGTTGCCCAAGGTAACATCGATCTGGGGTCTACACATAAACAAATTGTTGATATTATGGAGGGAGGTAAAGAGGCGTTTGATAAGCGACAACTTATCTATACTTCTTGGCAGTGAATCTCATATTTATTGAGGATGGAAAGTGACTTTAGGGGGTCTTACTCCAAAAGCTTGCAATCCCAAGCACAATTGTTTATAATATTTCTGACAGAGAGCCGCAATTATCCCCAGTATCTGGCTCAATGTTATCAACTCCGATAACAAAATGATAACATTAGCCCGTATAGGCAGGATAATATGGATAATTCAAATAATCAAAAGTGCCATGAATATGACAAGCGATATGGCCTATACGGAATTGTTTAGGCTTTGTAGAGCTCGAGTAATCCCCAATAGCACCATCACCCCAGAGGGTTCCGTTTTCACGAAACTCTCTGGGGTGTTTTTTATCCTCCGGCAAGAGCAAACAAACCGTAATACGCATCAGCGCATTTGCAACACAAGTCCAGAGCCTTTTAAAGGTAGCATTTTTTACACAAAAAAGTCCAAAACCTCTTTCTTCTCTGCCCGCAGGGGAGTATAATAGAACCTGCTGTTTGCAAAATAGGAAAGGGGAAGTATCAACTATGGAATCGAAGCAGAGGCTTTTGGAGCCGCAGCTCGTCCAAACGGGAAGGGCGGATCAGTTCAGCCGCAAGGTGTTCTGCGACGGAATGCGGGATGGTGTGCCCATTGCGCTGGGCTATTTCGCTGTATCGTTTTCGCTGGGCATTGCGGCGCGCAAGGCGGGCTTTACGCCGTTTCAGGGGTTTCTTGTCAGTTTGCTGAACAATGCCTCCGCAGGAGAATATGCCGCATTTGCGCTGATTATGGCAAACGCCACCTATTTTGAAGTAGCAGTCATTACTCTGATCGCCAATGCGCGGTATCTGCTGATGAGTTGCGCACTGGCACAGCGCTTTGCGCCGGAAACCCCCTTCTGGCACCGGCTGCTCATCGGCTACGATGTTACAGATGAACTGTTCGGCATTACCATCGCCCGCCCGGGCAGTCTGAACCCGTACTATACCTATGGCGCTATCCTGCTGGCAGCGCCGGCGTGGGCTTCCGGTACGGCGCTGGGCATTATAGCGGGTAATCTGCTGCCGCTGCGGGTAGTCAGCGCTCTGAGCGTGGCACTGTACGGAATGTTTCTGGCCATCATCATCCCGCCGGCCCGCAAAGACCGGATCGTTGCAGTGCTGGTCGTCATCAGCTTTGTGCTGAGCTTTCTGTGCAGCTATCTGCCGGGCATCTCGGCACTCTCCGAGGGTACCCGCACCATTCTTTTAACGGTGACGATCTCCGGCGCGGCAGCGGTGCTGTTCCCGGTCAGGCAGGAGGAAAACGAAGATGACACATAACAATTATATCTATATTGCAGTCATGGCACTGGTGTCCTACGCCATCCGTATCCTGCCGCTGACGCTGATCCGCAAGCCAATCAAAAACCGCTTTATCCAGTCATTTTTGTACTATGTGCCCTATGTGACGCTGGCAGTGATGACCTTTCCGGCCATCATTCAGGCAACGCAGAGCCCGGTAGCCGGTGCCGTTGCACTGGTAGTTGGCATTGCCGCCGCATGGTTTGGCGCAAGCCTGTTTCAGGTGGCTGCGGGTTGCTGCGCCGTGGTGTTCGTGCTGGAATTTTTTATCTGAGAACTCATAGCGGGAGAACAAAATGAAGAAGATCCTTGTAACTGGTGCAGGTGGCTTTGTGGGTTCCCGCGTGATGCAGCAATGGGCGGGGCGTTACGAGTTGTGCACCTTTCCCAAAGGTTTTCTGGCAACAGCAGGGGAGAACGCCGTGCGGCAGGCGGTTTTGCAGCAGCGCCCGGATGTCATTCTGCACACCGCAGCTATTTCGGATACCGGTTACTGCGCCGGCCACCCGGAGCAGGCTTACCGCGCCAATGTGGAGCTGCCGGTCTGGCTTGCCCGTACCGCAGCAGAGACCGGCGCAAAACTGGTGGCCTTCAGCTCGGATCAGGTCTATGCCGGTGTAGAGCAGTCCGGCCCGCTGCCGGAGAGCATTCCGCTGCAGCCTGCCAATGTGTACGGGCAGGGCAAGCTGGAAATGGAGCAGAGGGTGCAGGCGCTCTGCCCGGGTGCCGTGTTGCTGCGCGCCACATGGATGTACGACCTGCCGGGCTACCGGCTGCCCATCCGGGGCAATCTGCCACTGAATCTTTTGCGTGCGGCACAGCGGGGAGAATCCGTCCGCTTTTCTGTCCGGGACTTCCGGGGCATCACCTACGTCCGGCAGGCGGTGGCACTGCTGGAAACTGTCCTGACCCTGCCCGGCGGAGTCTATAACTTTGGCAGTGAAAACGCCGAAAACATGGTGCTGACCGCCCGGCAGTTTGCTGAGACACTGGGAATCACAGTCGATATTCAGGAAGCTGACTGGGTACGGAACCTTGCGATGGACTGCAGCAAGCTGCGGGCGCAGGGCATCGTATTTGACACCACGCAGGCCGGTCTTACGCGCTGTTTGCGGGATTATGGACTGCGCTGACCGCAGAAGCGCAAATTTTTCCGTATCGCACAAAAAACAGAGAAAAGCACGAAAAAAGCAGGGGATTCTGTATGCTGCCAGCTGAATCAGGCTGGACAAATCATACGGAAACCCTGCTTTTTTGCGTGTCTGCCGGAGAAAAGTTTGCTTGTAGGATGCGGCATTTCTTCATATAAAAGTCATACTTATTTTACATCTTATCTGCATTTTGCTATAATATTTTCGCTTTTTTTGCAAAGCATCCGAACCGCATAAACCTTTAAAACCTTGAGGAGAGTGGATTTTTTGAAGGAAGTCAAGCTTGAAGAAGCGGCTTATCAGTTTGAAGCCAAAATGTCCCTGCGGCAGGCAATCCCGCTGGGCTTGCAGCACGTCTGCGCCATGTTCGTGGGCAACCTGACCCCGCTGCTGATCATCACCAGCGCCTGCGGCATTGCAGGCGGCGAGTTTGCAGACCTGCAGGTCACCCTGCTGCAGAGCGCCATGTTCGTGGCAGGTATCGTCACGCTGGTGCAGCTGTTCACCATCGGACCCGTTGGCGGCGCAGTGCCTATTATCATGGGTACCAGTTCCGGCTTTATCGGCGTGTTCAACAGCGTTGTGGGCACGATGGGCGGCGGTGTGCTGGCCTATGGCGCGATTATGGGCGCATCCATCATCGGCGGTATTTTTGAAAGCGTGCTGGGCTTTTTCCTGAAGCCGCTACGCAAGTTCTTCCCGCCGGTGGTTACCGGCACGGTGGTGCTTTCCATCGGTCTTTCGCTGATCTCGGTGGGCATCAATTCCTTCGGCGGCGGCAACAAGGCCAAGGACTTCGGTTCTGTGGAGAACCTGCTGCTGGCACTGTTCGTGCTGGTGGTCATCCTGTTCTTCAAGCACTGGACCACCGGTTTCCTCAGCTCTTCTGCCATCCTCATCGGCATTCTGGCCGGTTATGTGGTTGCTTTCATCATGGGTCTGGTGCTGCCCACCACCGGTGTGACTGCTGATGGCGTAGAGTTCACCAAGGCATGGGTGCTCAACTGGAACAAGGTGGCACAGGCCTCCTGGTTCGCAGTGCCCAAGCTGATGCCGGTCAAGGTGGTATTTGATGCCCGTGCGATCCTGCCGGTGCTGATCATGTTCATCGTTACCGCAGTGGAGACTGTGGGCGATATCTCCGGCGTGATGGAGGGCGGCATGAACCGCGAGCCCTCTGATAAGGAACTGTCCGGCGGCGTCATCTGCGATGGCCTCGGCTCTACCTTTGCCGCACTGTTCGGCGTGCTGCCCAACACCTCCTTCAGCCAGAACGTGGGTCTGGTGGCCATGACCAAGGTGGTCAACCGTATGGCACTGGCCTCTGGTGCTGTGTTCCTGATCCTCTGCGGCCTGATCCCCAAGCTGGGCGCGCTGATCTCCATCATGCCGCAGGCCGTTCTGGGCGGTGCTGCCGTTATGATGTTCTCTTCCATCGTGGTCAGCGGCATTCAGCTGATCACCAAGGAAAAGATGACCCCGCGCCACCTGACCATCGTGTCTGTGGCACTGGGCGTGGGCTACGGCATGGGCGCCAACAGCGGCATTCTGGCACAGGCTCCGCAGGCCTTCCAGCTGATCTGCGGCGAGTCTGGCATCGTTCCGGCTGCCTTTGTGGCGATCCTGCTGAACGTGTTGCTGCCTAAGAACGATATGGCAGAATAAAATTTAACTTTTTTGCCGGGCAATGGCTTCCAGCTGCTGCAACACCTGCGGGGTGTCTGCATCCAGCAGTTCTGCACTGTCTGCAATGCAGACGGTGCGCACCTGCGCAGGATACTTTTTAAGTAGCACGTTGCCGCCTTTATTTTCCGGCAGGGTGAGCAGCACCGGAAAGAAGCTGCTTCCAAACAGAACGGGACTTCCGACAAGAGGTGCCGGGTCGTTTTCGGCCATGGCTCCCAGACGGAAGATCTCCCGTTCTGTTTCTTTTTGCCATTCTGCCGGGGAGGGCTGCTCACGGCAGAAAAGAGCAGTCATAGCTTCTACCGTCTCCCGGCGCAGCAGGGGCTGATCCCCGGGCAGAAACATACAGCCGCTCAGTTCCGGCTGCTGCTCCAGCAGCGCTGAAAGCCCCAGCCGAACAGTATCGTTGCGGCCGGGCAGGCTGTGCAATAGCACCGGGACGCCATACGCTCTGCACAGTGCCTGCACCTCCTCCGAGCGGGTCACCACGATGCGGGCGGCAATACCGGGTGTGGCGGTAGCGGCAAAAGCCCGGCAGAGCATGGGCTGCCCGCAAAAATCTGCCAGCAGCTTGTTTGCGCCAAAACGGCGGCTCAGCCCGGAGGCCATGATCACACAGCCGACCGTAAGCGACTTTTTCATACAAAAACACCCCTTCAGCAGCATTTTATAATAGTATTATACCGAAAGCTGTGCTAAAATAAAAGCAGAGATATCGCAGCGATAGAAAAGAGAGGTACTGCACATGATGACGATCCGAGAATACAAGCGGGCAGAAAGTCTGGAGGAAGCGTGGCAGCTGAACCAGAAAAAGCCAAACCGCATTTTGGGCGGCATGATCTGGCTGAAGATGGAAACCATCAATGTCGGCACCGCCATCGACCTTTCCGGTCTGGGACTGGACACCATTGAGGAGACCGAGGATAGCTTCTCCATCGGCGCTATGGTCACCCTGCGCCAGCTGGAGCAGCACCCGGGGCTTGCCGCCTATACCCATGGTGCTATGCGGGAGGCTGTGCGCCATATCGTGGGCGTGCAGCTGCGCAATCTGGCGACTGTGGGCGGCAGCATCTACAGCCGGTTCGGCTTTTCGGATGTGCTGACCATGTTCCTTGCCATGGATTGTGATGTGGAGCTGTACAAGGGCGGCATCCTGCCGCTGCAGGAATATGCCCAGCGCCCCTACGACCGGGATGTTCTGGTGCGGCTGATCGTAAAAAAGACACCGATGCAGCTTTATTACCAGTCGGTGCGCAACAGCCAGACCGATATCCCGGTGCTGACCTGTGCTGCCGCCCGGATGGAGACCGGCGATTACCGCATCGTCATTGGTGCGCGTCCGCTGCGCGCCGTGCGGTTCGAGCTCCAGGCAGAGTCTGCCCTTGCGGCGGAACAGCTTGCCGCGAAGTTTGCCGAAAGCGTAAAGACGCAGATCGTTACCGGCTCCAATATGCGCGGCAGCGCCGAGTATCGCAGGCATCTGGCAGGCGTGCTGACAAAGCGCGCGGTGCTGGAACTGGAACAGCGTAAAATGCAGGAGGAAAAGTAAATGCAGATCACACTTACCTTGAACGGCGTCCGGGTATCCGAGGAGATCGCCCCGGATATGCTTTTGATCGATTTTGTCCGCGCACACGGCTGCAAGAGCGTCAAGCGCGGCTGCGAGACCTCCAACTGCGGTCTGTGCACCGTGTTTATGGACGATAAGCCTGTACTGTCCTGCTCTGTGCTGGCAGCCCGCGCCGATGGGCACAAGATCACCACACTGGAGGGTTTGCAGGAGGAAGCTGCCGAGTTCGGTGCCTTTATTGCAGATCAGGGCGCAGAGCAGTGCGGCTTCTGCAACCCGGGCTTTATCATGAACGCGCTGGCTCTGTTCCGGGAGCAGCCGTACCCCACCGAAGAGCAGGTGAAGGAATACCTTGCCGGAAACCTGTGCCGCTGCTCCGGCTACGAAGGCCAGCTGCGCGGCATCATGAGCTTTCTGGCATGGAAAAAGCAGAAGGAGGGCGTACAGTGAAAATCGTCAACAAACCGTTCCGCAAAAAAGACGCGATGCAGCTGGTCACCGGCCAGCCTGTCTATATGGATGACGTTATCCCGCAGGATTGTCTGATTGTCAAGCTGCTGCGCTCGCCCCATGCAAACGCCATCGTCCGCACCATCAATACCGCCGTTGCCAAAAAAGTGCCCGGCATTGAGGCTATCTTCACTTGGGAGGATGTGCCGCAGGATGCTCGCCGTTACACGCAGGCCGGTCAGACCTACCCGGAGGCCAGTCCCTACGACCGTCTGCTCATCGACCGCCATGTCCGCTTTGTGGGAGATGTGGTGGCCATTGTAGCCGGTAAGGACGAAAAGTGCGTGGACAAGGCGCTCAAGCTTATCAAGGTAGACTACGAGGTGCTGGAAGCCGTGCTGGATTTCCACACCGCAAAGGATAACCCTATTCTTGTGCACCCGGAGGACAACTGGGAAAGCCTTGCCCCCGTGGGTGCTGACAACAAGCGCAACCTCTGCGCCCATGATGCATGCGGCAACGGCGATATCGACGCTGTGCTGGCCGGGTGCGATGTGGTCATCGACCATGTGTACCACACCAAGGCCTGCCAGCAGGCCATGATGGAGACCTTCCGCACCTATTGCTCCATTGATACTTATGGGCGGCTGAATGTGCTCAGTTCTACCCAGATCGTTTTTCATGCCCGCCGCAACATCGCCAATGCACTGCACATTCCCAAATCCATGGTGCGTGTCTCCAAGCCCCGCATCGGCGGCGGCTTTGGTGCAAAGCAGACTGCCGTCAGTGAGGTGTACCCGGCCTTTGTGACTTGGATGACCAAAAAGCCCTCCAAGCTCATCTTCAGCCGCGTGGAAAGCCAGACGGCCTCTTCGCCGCGCCACGAGATGGAGATGCACGTCCGTCTGGGTGCTACCAAGGACGGCATCGTGAAGGGCATCGACCTGTACACCCTGTCCAACACCGGCGCTTACGGCGAGCATGGCCCCACTACCGTGGGTCTGTCTGGTCACAAATCCATCCCGCTGTACGGAAAGGCCGAAGCCTTCCGCTTTGTCAGCGATGTGGTGTATACCAACCACATGTCTGCCGGTGCATACCGCGGCTATGGCGCTACACAGGGCCTGTTTGCGGTGGAATCTGCCGTAAACGAACTGGCGCACAAGCTGAACATGGACCCCATTGCGCTGCGCCTGAAGAACACCGTGCAGGAGGGCGATGTGATGCCCGCCTACTACGGCGCGGTAAATACCAGCTGCGCGCTTGACCGGTGTGTGCTCAAGGTGCGTGAGATGATCGACTGGGAGCACAAGTATCCCGCCCGGGATATGGGCAACGGCAAGATCCGTGCCGTGGGCGTGGGCATGGCCATGCAGGGCTCCGGTATCTCCGGCATGGATGTGGGCAGCGCTACCCTCAAGCTGAACGATGACGGTTTCTATACCCTGATGATCGGTGCTGCCGATATGGGCACCGGCTGCGACACCACGCTGGCACAGATCGCCGCCGAGGTGCTGGACTGCCCGCTGGATAACATTACCGTCTTTGGTGCGGATACGGATTCCTCCCCCTACGATTCCGGCTCTTATGCTTCCAGCACCACCTATGTCACCGGCAAGGCCACCGAAAAGTGTGCCATGAAGCTGCGGGAACAGATCTGCAAGCTGGGCGCAGAGCTGCTGGAATGCCCGGCGGATGCCGTAGAGTTTGACGGCAAGGTCGTGTTTGAAAGCGCCGACCCCACCCGGCAAAAGACCCTGTCCGAGATCGCCTTTGCTTCTCAGTTCGGCCATAAGATCCCGCTGGAAGTTACCGAGACCCATACCTCACCCTTGTCTCCGCCGCCGTATATGGTGGGTGCTGCCGAGGTAGAGGTGGACACCGAGACCGGCGAGGTGAAGGTGCTGGAATTTGACGCCTGCGTGGACTGCGGCACGCCCATCAACCCCAACTTGACCCGTGTGCAGGCTGAGGGCGGCATTCTGCAGGGCATCGGCATGACCCTGACTGAGAACATCACCTACGACAGAAACGGCTACCCGGAGGAGAACTCTCTGTTCCAGTACAAGATCCCCGCCCGCAACGATATTGGCCACATCCATGTGGAGTTTGAGAACAGCTACGAGCCCAATGGCCCCTTTGGCGCAAAGTCTATCGGTGAGGTGGTCATCAATACGCCGCTGCCCGCAATCTCGGACGCCATCTACAACGCCATCGGCACCCGCTTCTACGAGCTGCCTATCACCCCGGAGCAGATCGCCATGGCAGTTGCAGCCAAGCAGTAAAGGCTGATGCTGAACGAAAAAGAGCTTCCGTTTCTGGCAGAGAAAGGGCATATCGTTTCTCTGGTAGGCGGCGGTGGAAAAACGACCCTGCTGTATGCCATGGCAGACCACTGTGCCCGCAAGGGCTGGCGGGTGCTTGTGACCACGACCACCCACATCCGGAAACCGGTAGCCTGCTATGCACCGGATGACGCAGCGCTTACCGCCCTATGGCAAGCGGGTCACTACGCAGTGATCGGTACTCCGGCAGAAAACGGAAAGCTGACCCTGCCGCAGCCGCAGCTTTTGCGCCGGATGGCGCAGGCAGATGCGGTATTTATAGAGGCAGACGGTGCAAAACACTGCCCCTGCAAGATCCCAGCGGCGCACGAGCCGGTGCTGCTGCCCCAAAGCGATATCGTTTTGGCGGTAGCAGGGCTTTCGGCGCTGGGCAAGCCCTTGCGGGAGGTCTGCTTCCGTTATGATGCCATCCGTCCGCAGTTTTTAGTGGCTGCGCCGGATGCACCTCTTACGCCGCCTATGCTGGCGCAGCTGCTTGCAAGCACGCAGGGCGGCCGCAAGGCGGTGGGAGACCGGCAGTTTTACGCCGTACTCAATCAGGCCGACACGCCGGAATTGCAGCAGCAGGGCATACAAATACAACAGTTTTTGCGGCAGCAGGGCATTCCGTGCGTGCTGACGCATTTTAAAGAGGAAGAACGTGCATGAGCAAGGAAGATAAGATCATATTCTGTACCGGTGGCGGCTGCACCGCAAAGCTGGGTGCCGGGGTGCTGAGCCGTATTCTGGAAAAGCTGCCCCGGGGCGAAAAAGACCCGGATCTTCTGGTTGGCTACGACAGCCGGGATGATGCTGCAGTTTACCGCATTACGGATGACATTGCGCTGGTGCAGACCGTAGACTTTTTCCCGCCGATGGTGGACGACCCCTACACCTTTGGGCAGATCGCAGCCACGAACGCTCTGAGCGATGTCTACGCCATGGGCGGCGAGGTAAAGACCGCACTGAATCTGGTCTGTTTCCCGGAGGATATGGATCTGAACGTGCTGGGCGAAATTTTGCGCGGCGGTGCTGAAAAGGTGGCGGAAGCCGGCGGCAGCCTTGCAGGCGGACACTCCATCGCGGACAGCGGGGTGAAATACGGCCTTTCCGTGACCGGCCTTGTAGACCCGCACCGGATGTACACGAACGACACCGGTATGCCGGGCGACAAGCTGATATTGACCAAGGCCTTAGGTGTGGGGCTGCTGTGCACGGCAAACCGCGTGGGAGAGGCCGCCCCGGAGGAGATGGAAGCCGCTATCCGCTCCATGACTACCCTGAACAAAAGGGCGACAGAGCTTAGCCGCAAATACCGCGTTCATGCCGCTACGGATGTGACCGGCTTCAGCTTTCTCGGCCATCTGCATGAGATGATGGGCGGCAAGCTTTCCTGCATCATCCACGCGGATGCCGTGCCGGTGCTGTCGGGTGCAAAAAAAGCAGCGGATGCTTTTTTGTACACCGCTGCCGGGCAGCGCAACCGCAACCATACCGGGCCTTTTGTCCGGTTCGAGAACGTAAGCTTTGCTATGGAGGAGGTCTTGTTCGACCCGCAGACCTCCGGCGGGCTGTTGCTGGCAGTAGACCCGGCGGATGCAGCGGCTCTGGAGCAGGAACTGCGCACCGCAGGTCTGCCGGCAAGCATCGTGGGAGAGATCCTGCCCAAGCAGGAAATCGAGATCACTGTAACAGACAAATGAGAGGAGTAATCAGCATGGCTGAGTTTATTAAAGTAGATGCACTGGGCGATGCCTGCCCGCTGCCTGTTGTCAAGGCAAAAAAAGCAATTTCCGAATTACAGGGCGCGGGACAGGTGGAGGTACTGGTAGACAACGAGATCGCCGTACAGAACTTGACCAAGATGGCACAGCAGAAGGGCTATCAGTACAGCGCAGAAAAGCTGGAAGAACGCAAATACCGTGTGCTGTTCACGCTGGGAGAAGCGGCAGACGCCCCGACGGAGCAAGCCCCCGTCTGCGTACCGGATGCCCGCACCGATACGGTGGTGGCTATTTCCGCTGCCACTATGGGCGATGGCAGCGAGGAGCTGGGCAAGACCCTGCTTAAGGCCTTTGTATTTGCGCTGACCCAGCAGGACAAGCTGCCCAAGACCATCCTGTTCTATAACGGCGGTGCAGCGTTGACCTGTGAAGGCTCTGCCATGCTGGAGGATCTCAAGGCACTGGAAGCACAGGGCGTGGAGATCCTGACCTGCGGCACCTGCCTGAACTTCTACGGCCTTACCGAGAAACTGGCTGTTGGCAGCGTGACTAATATGTATACCATTGCCGAAAAGCTGACGCAGGCCGGGAACGTGGTAAAACCGTGATCTATCTGGACAACGCAGCCACCACTCTGCATAAACCGCCGCAGGTGGAGCAGGCTATTCTGGAGGCGCTGCATACGGCAGGTAATCCCGGGCGCGGCGCACACGAGCCTACCCTTCACGCCGCACGGATCGTGCTGGACACCCGTCTGGCGCTGGCAGAGCTTTTCCATGCGACAGACCCCTCCTGCATTGTTTTTGCCGCCAACGCAACCATGGCGCTGAACACAGTACTGAACGGCGTGCTGCACCCGGGCGACCATGTCATCACAACGGTATGCGAGCATAACTCCGTTCTGCGCCCTCTGTACCGTCTGCGGGCGCAGGGAGTAGAGGTCTCTTTTACCGGCGTGGATGCTGCTGCCCGGCTGTGCTACGACCAGTGGGAAACACTGCTGCGTCCTACGACCCGGGCACTGGTGGTGACAGGGGCTTCCAACGTAACCGGCAACGGCACAAACCTTGCCCGCGCAGCGGACTTTGCTCATCGGCACGGTCTGCTGTTCATCGTAGATGCTGCCCAGACTGCCGGTGCGCAGCCCATTGATGTGCAGCAGCTTGGCATAGATGCCCTCTGCTTTACCGGCCACAAGGCTCTTTTGGGGCCGCAGGGCACCGGCGGGGCTTATGTACGCCCCGGGCTACAGATTGTACCGCTCCTTGTGGGCGGCAGCGGCGTACACAGCTTTGACGAAGCACACCCCTTGCAGATGCCCACTGCACTGGAGGCCGGCACGCTGAACGTGCACGGCCTTGCCGGGCTGTGCGCCGGTGTGCGCTGGCTGCTGGAGCAGGGCGTAGAAAGCCTTGCTAACCGGGAAAACGCCCTTGCCCACCTGTTTTATGAGCAGGTGCGTACTGCGCCGGGCGTAACAGTATACGGCGATATGACCATGCAGCCCCGTGCGCCCATTGTGGCGCTGAACATCGCACAGGAGGATTCTGCCCGGGTGGCAGATATCTTGTGGGAGGACTACGGCATCTGCGTGCGTGCCGGGGCGCAATGCGCCCCGCTAATGCACAAGGCGCTTGACACGGCCGAGCAGGGCGTGGTACGGTTCAGCTTTTCTCATTTCAATACCGAACAGGAGGTGCAGCAGGCGGCGCAGGCAGTCTGCGCACTTGCCCGGGAGCTTTTATGCGAATAAAACGAAGCTATATCGTGCTTTCCTTCCGTACTACTTTAGAAGCTATGGAGTGGGAAAAGCAATGCAATACCCGGCAGGTGCCCGGGCGTCTGATCCCACTGCCGCGTGAGATTTCGGCAGGATGCGGGCTTGCATGGCGTATGCTGCCGGAGGACTGGCAAAGCTGGCAGACAGAACTGGATCAAACGCGATTCGATAAAGTAACGCAGGTGGAGCAATAACAGAGGGAGAGAAACACCAATGAACAGACAAACGCTTGCTGACGTTCTGCAAAGCACAAACCAGACCGGCAGCTATACGCTGGCTACCGTGCTGGAAGGCGCAGAGGCGGGCAGTCAGCTGCTGCTGCGGGACGGAGACGCCCTGTGGCAGACCCAGAGCGCCGGGGTTCTGCAGCGTCAGCTTGCTGCCCTGCAGGCCTGTACCGCTACGGGCTTTCTTACACTGGATGGGCAGCGGGTATTTACCGAGCGTTTTGGCGCAGTGCCACAGCTGGTGGTCTGCGGCGGCGGTCATGTGGCTGCTGCCCTTGTAAAACAGGCAAAGCTTCTTGATCTACCGGTGCTTGCCGTAGATGACCGGGAGGAATTTGCCCAGCAGCTGCGCGCTGCCGGAGCGGATACCGTGCTTTGCGCCCCCTTTGCACAGGCACTTCAGGATGTGCCCGGCGGAGCCGAGACCTATTTTGCAGTGCTGACCCGCTCCCATGCCTTTGATCTGGACTGCCTTACCCGGATCCTGCAAAAGCCTGCGGCCTATGTGGGCATGATGGGCAGCCGCGGACGTGCCGCACTGGTACGCCGTCAGCTGTTGGAGGCCGGTCTGGACAGTCAACGAGTGGAGTCGCTCTGCGCACCCATCGGCCTTTCCATCGGTGCGCAGACCGCTGCGGAGATCGCGCTTTCTATTCTGGCGCAGATCGTGCAGGTCAAAAATGCCCGCCCCCAGACCGAGGGCTATCCCATCGCGTTGCTGGATGCGATGGTGCAGGCAGAAAACGCCCGTACCCCGGCGGTACTGGCTACCATTGTTGCACGGCACGGCTCCACCCCGCGGGATGTGGGCGCAAAAATGCTCATTCTGCCAGATGGCAGTACCGTGGGCAGTGTGGGCGGCGGCATTATGGAGCATTACACGGTACAGGCTGCTCAGAAGCTGTTGGCACAGGCTGCCCCCGCCCTGCAATGCTTACAGCTTTCGGCTGACGGCAAAAACGAGGATGCGGCTGTTGCTGCCTGCGGCGGCTCCATGGAGGTGCTGTTGCAGACACTTTGCCCCGGGGAGGAAATAAAATGAAAAAGGACGCTTTGATCATCGTGCGCGGCGGCGGCGACCTTGCCACCGGTACCATCCACCGGTTGTGGAGCGCCGGGCTGCGGGTGCTGGTATTGGAAACGACGCACCCCGCAGCCATCCGCCGTCAGGTAGCCCTGTGTGAAGCGGTCTATGAAGGCGAAGCCACTGTCGAGGGACTGCGCGCCGTCCGCATTGAAGCGTTGGAGCAGGCGCAGTCCGTTTGGGCACAGGGCGCTGTTCCGGTGCTTGTTGACCCGGAGGGAGCCTGTATTGCCCGGGCAAAGCCGGAGGTCGTAGTGGATGCCATTCTGGCCAAGCGCAACCTTGGCACCCGCCGGGATATGGCACCGCTGACCATTGCCCTCGGTCCCGGCTTTGTGGCCGGGAAGGACGTGGACGCTGTTGTAGAGACCAAACGCGGCCACCGGCTTGGCCGGATCATCCGGGAGGGGCGTGCTATCCCTAATACCGGCATTCCCGGCGTCATCGGCGGGTACGGTGCAGAGCGGGTGATCCATGCACAGGCTGCCGGTGTTTTTATGAATGTGTGCAAGATCGGCGATTTAGTAGAGAAGGGCGAGAACATTGCCACCATCCGCACCCCGGAGGGCGCAGAGATTCCTGTCACCGCGCAGATCCCCGGCATTCTGCGCGGATTGCTGCGCAGCGGCTACCCGGTCACGCCCGGCTTTAAGATCGCGGATATCGACCCCCGACGGGAGGAGCTTTCCAACTGCTTCCTGATCTCGGATAAATCCCGCTGTATTGCCGGTAGTGTACTGGAGCTTGTCTGTGCGCAGGTGTGGCAGTAAAGCCCATATAAAAATAACCCCTGCCGTTTTGCAAAAAGGTCTGCAAATACGGCAGGGGTTTTTAATGTTCTATGTTAGTTGCGGTAGCAGCGGTCTTGCCCTACAAGCCAGTTTTCGCACAGGCGCTGGGCTTCTTCTAAGCTGCGGCTCTCGCAGTCGAAGAAGGCGCCGCGCATGGAGCAATAGGAGTAGTGCACCTTAGGAACACCGTTGCCATCCTTGAAGCGCTCATACCGTTCTTCACCGGGCATCAGAAAAAGCTGTTCCATGGTTCCTTCTCCTTTGTGTTCAAGCAGTCTAAACGGCCGCCCAGGCGGCGGCACACAACGCTTGTTATTGTATCACGCTGGAGAAAGGTTTGCCATTGCCTTTTTATCCAAAGATACGCCGCTTTTTTCTCTGCGGTTGTGGCGAAGAAGGGCTTGACAAATCATTCGTGCAAACTGCGCTCCTTTTCCAAGGCAGCTTTCATGCCGTGGATACGCCCCAGTGCATAGGAGAGCATTGCTGCGCACAACAGGTTCAGCCAGCCGTAGCGAGCCTGATTCAGAGAGTTCGTTATGCCAAGGATCAGGTTTGCCAGACAGATCAGGGAAAGCATCCGGTCAATGCGGCTCAAGTGCGTCAGGCGGGAGTCAATATCCGAGATCAGCTCAAAGCTGCCAAGCTCTGCTTTCCGCCGGAAGTACACCCAACTGACGTAGCTGCCGATATATTCTGCACCCAGTTCCTTTACAAAGGCGCGGTAATCACTGCTGGGGTTCATCTCCAAGCGGATGATATACTCGCCCGGTTCGCAGCGCACAAAGGTATAAAAGGAAAACCCGGTATTGTCCAGTACCCAGCCCTCCTGCGCCATCTCATTCAGCCAGCGCTCTTCTTTTTCAAAATCCCACACAAAGAAAAGCTTGAAAACGGTTTTCTTTTCCTTCATAAGGCTTCCTCCTTCAGGATGCTCTCACCATTGGCCACAAGCTGCTGCAAGCGGGCAAGCTCGTGCTTTAAAACCTGTACACCTTCTGCGGTAAGCTGGTATTCCTTTTTGCGGCTGCCGCTCTCGGCAGGCAGGGGACGGATCCAGCCTTTTTCGCACAGAGAGGTCAAGGCACCATACAGTGTCCCGGCGGCAAGATGGACTCTGCCCCCGGAAAGCTGCTCCGTCTGCTGCATAATGCCATAGCCGTGCTGCGGACGGTAAAGAGACAACAGGATATAATAGGTCGATTCTGTCAATGCAAGGTTTTCCATACTGAAACACTCCATGATTTCTATCGGGCGTCTTTATATCGCCAACCGATATATCATGTCTAAAGTATATCGTCTCCCGATATACTTTGTCAAGCGTTTTCAGAAAAAAGCCATCAAAAAGCTTTAAAACACGGTTCGTATGGAAAAACCGATGGAACACGAGAAAATATTTTGTGCACTTTTCATAGTTTTCTTCTGAAGATTTTGGTGGTACAATATAGTTATCAAATTCTGCAATTCGGGAGGAGCTCCATGGCGGAAAAGTGTATTGAACTGGATAGTGTAGAGATCGCAGCGGCTGTTTTTGGCAACTGTGACCGGAATATTCGCTTATTGGAAAAAGAGTTTTCTGTCACCGCCGTCTGCCGCGGCACACAGCTGCGCATTTCCGGCGAGCCTGCCAATGTTGCGGCGGCGAACCGCGCCGTGGAGGGAATGCTTCTTCTGATCGAGAACCACACCCCGCTGGAGGATCAGACTGTGCACTACTGCATCAGTCTGGCGCACGACGGCGCAGAGAAGCGGGTAAAGGAGTTGACCGAGGATTTTGTCACCGTCACGGTAAAGGGACGCCCGATCCGCCCCAAAACGCTGGGACAGAAGGAGTACTTGAGTGCCATCCGCTCCAATGCCATTACCTTCGGTGTCGGCCCGGCGGGTACCGGCAAGACCTATCTGGCCGTTGCTATGGCGGTAAAGGCCTTCAAGGCCAAGGAAGTATCACGCATTATCCTGACCCGCCCGGCGGTGGAAGCAGGCGAGAAGCTGGGCTTTCTGCCCGGTGACCTGCAGCAGAAGGTAGACCCCTATCTGCGGCCGCTGTACGATGGCCTGTTTGATATGCTGGGCGCAGAGACCTACGAGCGTCTGGTGGAAAAGCAGATCATTGAGGTTGCCCCTCTGGCCTATATGCGCGGGCGCACGCTGGATGATTCCTTTATCATTCTGGACGAGGCGCAGAACACCACCCCGGAGCAGATGAAAATGTTCCTTACCCGTATGGGTGTAGGTTCCAAGGTGGTTGTTACCGGCGATGTGACCCAGATCGATCTGCCGGGCAGCACCCGCAGCGGTCTGGTAGACGCGCTGAAGGTACTGAAGGATGTGAACGGCATTGCGCAGTGTTACTTTACCGATAAGGACGTTGTGCGCCACCGGCTGGTGCAGGAGATCGTAAAGGCCTACGAGCGTGCCGCCCATCCGGCTACCGAAGCGGAAAATAAAGAAAACAAAAAGAATTTTAAATAACCCTTTGAAAGGAGTGGACCGATATGTCCAACAAAGTTTTGATCACCAACTCCCAGAAAGCTGTCAAGGTGCCCTCCGGGCTCCGTATCCTGATCCGCCGCGCATGTAACGCTGTTCTGGAATATGAGCATTTTGATCGTCCCGCAGAGATCAGCGTTACCTTTGTGGACAATGCTGCCATTGCCGAGCTGAACAACCAGTACCGCAACAAGCCCATGCCTACCGATGTGCTGAGCTTTCCTCTGGGTGAGAACGGCAAGTATGATATCGACGAGAACAACGGCTGCATGATGCTGGGCGATATCGTCATCAGCATGGAGCGCGCCATGGAGCAGGCCAATCTGTATGGGCATCCGCTGCAGCGGGAGGTGGCTTTTCTGACTGTTCACTCCATGCTGCACCTGCTGGGCTACGACCACGAAAATGGTGGTCTGGAGGCTATGCGTATGCGCGAAAAGGAAGAGGCTGTGCTGCTGCAGCTGGGTCTGCCCCGCACGGTTAGCTACACGGA
Organism: uncultured Faecalibacterium sp.; assembly: GCA_934532365.1. GTDB lineage: Bacteria > Bacillota > Clostridia > Oscillospirales > Ruminococcaceae > Faecalibacterium. The sequence continues at coordinate 38,460 of CAKTAT010000001.1, forward strand.
ATGACATCCCTTCACTGCAACAGAACATAAAAACAAGACAGGAGTTCGCTTTGAGTACTACAACACCCGTTCAGGAGCATTACGACACCTCCTCTGTATTCGTTGCTGTCATCGGACGGCCGAACGTGGGCAAATCCAGCCTGACGAACCTCTTGGTTGGCGAGAAGGTGGCAATCGTCACCTCTAAGCCCCAGACCACCCGCACCCGCATCACCGGTGTGATCACCCGTGGACCGCTGCAATATGTGCTGCTGGACACCCCCGGTGTACACAAAGCCCACAACAAGCTGGGCAAGCGCATGGATAAGACCGCCAGCGATTCCATTGCGGATGTGGATGTTTCCATGATGCTGTTCGAGCCCTACGGTGCGCTGAACGAATCTGAGATGGCGCTGGTGGAAGCGCTGCACCGCAGCGGTCCGGCCATTGCAGTCATCAATAAGACCGACCTTGTGAAAGACCCTGCCGATTTGGAAGCCCGCAAGGCAGAGCTGAAGGCACTGGGTGTGTTTGATGCAATCTACACCATCAGCGTGCGCAACAAGGAAGGCAGCGAGGAGCTGTTTGATGCTCTGAGCCGTTACGCCGTGGAAGGTCCCCATTACTTTGATGATGACGCCTACACCGATATGCCGGAAAAAGAGCTGGTGGCTGAGGTCATCCGCGAAAAGGCGCTGCTCTTCATGCGGGACGAGATCCCACACGGCATTGCAGTGGTGGTGGAGCGTTTCAAGGAGCGCCCGGGCACAGACCTGATCGACATTGATGTGAACATCTACTGCGAGCGGGAGAGCCACAAGGGCATGGTCATCGGCAAGGGCGGTGCTATGCTTAAAAAGATCGCCAGTGCCGCCCGCGCCGACTGCGAAGAATTTCTGGGCTGCCGGGTCAACCTGCAGTGCTGGGTCAAGGTAAAATCCGACTGGCGGGACAACGAATTTTTGCTGAACAATTTCGGCTTTAAGCAGAATCCCTCCAACCGCTGAGCGCTGCCAAAGCAGGACAGTTTTCCCTTGTATGCTGTGCTAGAATCAGGCTGACACTATAAATAAGCGTAGCCTTTGCACAGAAAAGGGAAGGAGTGCTGAAGATGGACGCTGCTGCAAGCTGGCAGGCCTTTGCCTGCACGGGGAATATTCTCCGGTATCTCGATTACAAACAACTGGTGCAGCTGCCCGCCGAGCATCCGGCAGGAGAAACGGACGATGGAACCATTTGTGACCATGGGTCTGGTACTGAAGGAGACCCGTTATAGAGAAGCAGACCGCATTTTGACGATCCTTACCCCGAAACTGGGCGTGATCACAGCAATGGCTGCAAACAGCCTGCGGCTGAAAAGCAAGCTGTTCAGTGCCTGCGGGCTGTTCTGCTATTCGGAGTTTACGCTGGTGCCCGGACGCAATATGTATACCGTGCGGGAAGCCGATGTGCAGAACATCTTCCATGGCATTTCCTCCTCCATTGAAGGGGTAAGCCTTGCCATGTATCTTACCGAATTGGCCGCCGCGCTTTCGCCTACCGGAGAGGAAGCAGCCCGGGAGCTGCGTCTGGTGCTGAACAGCCTGTATATGATCAGCGAGCACCGCACCGACCTGCGGGTGATCAAGGCGGTATTTGAGCTGCGCACCATGAGTGAGTGCGGCTTTATGCCGCAGATTGTCTGCTGCCGGGACTGCGGCACTTACGACGAAGGAGATGCCTTTTATCTGGACGCACAGGAAGGGCACCTGCTCTGTGTGTCCTGTGCGGCAAAGGCAGGCAAGAACTGCAATCTGGACAAGGCTGCGCTGTTTGCGTTGCGCCACATCTGCTTGGTAGAGGACAAAAAAATATTTGCATTCAAGATCTCTGTGGGCAGTCTGGCAAAGCTTTCCGCAGTGGCTGAAAACTATGCCCTGACGCATCTGGATAAGCCGCTGAAGAGCTACGCCTTTTTGAAAAGTGTGCTGCCCTGACCAAAAAGGAACAGTATGGAAACAAGCTACTTAAAAACATTAGAACTGGATAAGATCATCGCTCGTGCGGCAGAGGGCTGCGTGTGCAAGGAAGCCCGTGCTATGCTGCTGGCCATTGAGCCGCAGTGCGACCCGGACGAGGTGCGCTACGCGCTGGAGCAGACGGACGCCATCAACACCCTGCTGATCAAAAACGGCTCGCCGCGCTTTGGCGGGGTAGAGGGGGTCAGCCAGCTTGCCGCCCGTGCCGTAAAGGGCGGCGTGCTTTCTATGGGCGAACTGCTGATGGTGGCCGGTGCACTGCGCAATTTTCAGCACCTGACCAGCTGGTACGGCTCCTCTGAGCATGACGCGCTGCCGACCGATGATCTGTTTTACGCTCTGGCACCGGAACCGGGCCTTGAGCAGCAGATCTCCAGCGCCATTCTGGCACCGGATGCCATGGCGGATACCGCCTCCCGCACGCTGGCAGAGCTGCGCAAGAAGATCCGCGCCACCGAAAACAGCATCCGCGACCGGCTGGAAAGCATGGTGCGCAACATGGATACCTCCAAATACCTGCAGGAGAGCGTGGTTTCCATGCGCAACGGCCGGTATGTTGTGCCGGTCAAAAGCGAGTACCGCGGCGAGGTAAGCGGCATCATCCACGATGTATCCTCTACGGGCGCTACGGTGTTCGTAGAGCCGCAGGCTGTGGTGGAGGCCAATGCCCGTATCCTGCAATACCGCGCACAGGAGGCGCAGGAAATCGAGCGCATTCTGGTGGCCTTTACCGCACAGGTGGCCGCCATTGAGCCGCAGTTCCAGTACAGCTACAAGGCCATGCTGGAGATCGACATCCTGCTGGCAAAGGCACGGCTTGCGCTGGAGCTGAAAGCCTTCAAGCCCGCTGTGCGGACGGATTCTTTCTTTAATCTGATCCGCGCCCGCCACCCGCTAATCGATCCGCAGAAGTGTGTTCCGGTGGACATTGCACTGGGCGGGGAATACGATTCTCTTATCATCACCGGCCCGAACACCGGCGGTAAAACGGTCACTCTGAAAACCGCCGGTCTGCTGTGCGCCATGGCACAGTGCGGCTTTCTGATCCCGGCTGACGAGCGCAGCGAAATCTGCGTGTTTGATGAATTTCTGGTGGATATCGGCGATGAACAGAGCATTGAGCAGAGCCTGTCCACCTTCTCCGGCCACATGAAAAAGATCACCGGCATTCTGGAGCTTGCCATGCCGCACACCCTTGTGCTGCTGGACGAGCTGGGCGCCGGCACCGACCCTGCTGAGGGTGCCGCACTGGCTGTTGCCATCATTGAGGAGCTGCGCCGCCGTGGTGTGCTGCTGATGGCGACCACCCACTATGCGGAACTGAAGGTTTTTGCGCTGGAGACTAAGGGCGTGGTCAACGCCAGCTGCGAGTTTGATCTGGAGACCCTGCGCCCCACCTATAAGCTGAGTGTGGGCGTACCGGGCAAATCCAACGCCTTCCTGATCAGCGAAAAGCTGGGAATCCCCAGCCGTGTCATCGAGGCCGCTCAGCAGCATCTGTCTGCGGAGGATAAGCGTCTGGATGCGGTTCTGGGACAGCTGGACGACCTGAAGCTGCAACTGAAGGAAAGCCAGAACGAAGTGGAGCAGCTGCGCAATGAGGCCTCCCATCAGCTGGAAGCTGCCCGCAAAAAGCGGGATGAGTTGATCCAGCAGGGCGAAAATGAGTTGGAGGCTGCCCGTGCCAAGGCGCGCACGCTGGCACAGCAGGTAGAAACGCAGGCCTACGCACTGACCGACGAACTGCGTCAGCTGCAAAAGGACGAGCGCATGAGCACCCAGCAGAAGGCGCAGCGCGCCCGCGAGATTGCCAAAAAGGAGACCGAGAAGCTGTTTGCCGGTACAGAGGTGGTGCATAACCCCGTCAAGGAGTTTGTACCGCTGAAGGAGGTAAAGGTAGGGCAGGAGGTCTGCATTGCAGAGCTGAACCAGCTGGCCACCGTTCTGGCGCTGCCGGACAAAAACGGCGATGTGCTGGTGCGTGCCGGTATCATCAAGACTAAGGTACCCCTCAAGGGCTTGAAGCAGCCGGAAAAACTGGTAAAAGAGCCCGCCGCGCCCAAGACCAAAGCGCAGCAGCGGTACTCCCGCCTGACCGGTGATACAAACCGCCCCAACGGCAGGGTAGAGCGCGTACAGCGCACCGCCAAAATGGAGTGCAACCTGCTGGGGCTTACGGTGGACGAGGCGCTGTCGGAGGTGGATTCCTTTATCGACCGCGCCATCCTGAATGGACAGACCGTGGTCTATCTGATCCATGGCAACGGCACTGGCGCACTGCGCACCGCCATCCATAAGCATCTGCGCGGCAACCGCATGGTAAAAAGCTTCCGTCTTGGCCGTTACGGCGAAGGCGAAAGCGGTGTGACGGTTGTAGAACTGAAATAACCTCAAAGGACTGCCTTTTAAAAAATTGGCAGTCTTTTTTTGTTGCAGCGCAGGGAAAAGGCGAGTATACTCGTATTATGAATGTAAAACGAATAGGAAGTAACGCTTTATGCCAACCAGTCATCGCAGACCTGCAAGTAAACATAGCAAACGTAAAACACGCCGCCGCAAAACGCAGCACCGGATTTTGCACGTTCTGCTGTTTGTTTTCGCTGTGCTGATGCTCGGCTTTGGTCTGTTTCTATGGAAGGCAGCACTGGAACTGAATGCGCCCGCAGAACCCGCTGTCTCAGCCGCAGAGGATGATTTTCGCCCCGTGGTAGGCGACCCGCCGTACCGGGTGGCAATAGACGCCGGACATGGCGGCAGCGACCCGGGCGCAAGGGGAGTAGTTGAAGAAAAACAGATCACCGCAGCAACGGCTGCTGCGCTGCTTCAGTGGTTAGAAGAGGACTCCAATTACATCCCACTGCAGACCCGTGAAAGCTTTGATGCAACCGCGACGCCTGCCCAGCGTGCAGCCGCAGCCAGCGCCCAAAGCCCGCAGCTGCTGCTGTCCATCCACGGCAACTCCGCAGCCAACGGCTCTACCGCATCCGGTTTTGAATGCTATCCGGCAGTGCCCGGACGTACATGGCATCAGGAAAGCTTTTATTTTGCCCGGCTGCTGGCCGGCGGAATGCAGAGCATCGGCGCAAAGCTGCGTGGGCGAGGGGGAGTGCGTTACATTTATTATCTGGAAAACGACCAGAAACAGCTGGTGGAAAACACCTACACACAGGTGCGGCCTGAGCGCAGCTTTACGCTGCTGGAGGATGTGGATTGTCCGGCAGTGTTGGCAGAACAGTGCTTTGTGACAAACGCCGAGGATGTGGAGCGCTTTGGCAGTGAACAGGGTTGCAAGACAGTGGCACGCATTTATTATGAAGCCATCTGTGCATACTTCGGCACAGAACCGCTGCCGGTAAAATGAGCATCGCATCACCAAAGCAGAAGAAACGAGACTACTTTTATAATATGACCTGTAACGCACTGGAACGGCTACTGCAGGCATAAGTTGAATGCTTGAACATACTGGTAATACGTCCAGCGGCGTAGAAGCGGGTATGCGTTAACTGAAAAGCATCCAAAGAAGCTGCCGGAAATCTGACGGAAAGAGAGAAGGGCAGCTTCTTTTTTTGATCATAGTTATTTCGTATAATGCACGTTATGCGAAACTTAGGGGAGTGAAAAATGCCCATTTCCCGGATTTTTGGCGTTTCAGCCTCAGCTGGCTCATTTTTAGGCTTGGCTTAACCGTTCTGCACATTTTTTACTTTTTACCATAATTTTATTGTTTTATTTGTCTCGCGCTTACAGATGCTTTATCAGTTATGCGTTGCTTCATCGGTTCGTTTATAATCCATTTAATTTCAGTAAGTGTCTATGCACTTGCTTTATAACATTTCATGCTCCGTTTTATAATTTACAGTTTGTGGCTATGGTTGTTCATACCATCTGTTTTTGTGTAAACATTGCTTGGTACATTTCTATCAGATCATTTCTATGGATGCTCCTGTATGTATGACTGCTGACTGCTTATAATATAAATTATAAAGACCCATAACGTTTATCCGGTCAAGTCGGATCGCGCCATAGGTCTTTGAATCGTCTCAGACGTTTTGTGCGGGTTTAAGTATCGCTTGATAAATCGTCGGTTTTCTCATCAGAATCAGATATTGCTGAGATATCTGCCCGGAAGCCATCCTGTGCAGCGCCCTCAAAGGCCGCCATAGGGCCGGACGGCTTAGAAGCATCCTCTCCAGCCGGGGCATTTTCAGGAGGTATCTCCCCTGCCACCTCTGTTGTATCCAAGCTTGCTTTTGCGGCTTTTATGGGCAATACCTTGCCCAGCGGGTTCTCTTCAATGGCAGAGCGCACCTGAAATTCTTGCAGGTGCGTATAAATTTGTGTTGTTCCAACACTGCTGTGACCCAGAAGCTGCTTGAGGGTAAGGATATCCACATTGCCGGTCTGATACATCAGGGTCGCGGCAGTATGGCGCAGCTTATGGGTAGAAAAGCCCTTCAGTCCCGCAGCCTTCATCGCACCAGAGATCAGCTGTTCTACCCTGCGGTTCGAGATACGTTCCTTGCGCATCCGCGTAATAAACACCGCTTTCTCCTTGGGTGAAAGCCCCTCCATGGTGTTGCGCTTGCGCAGATATAGTTGCAGCGCCTCCACGCAGGCATCATTCAGGTAGACCATGCGTTCCTTGTGGCCCTTGCCAAACAGGCGGATCTGCCGCTGCTCTAAGTCAATATCTTCAAGGTCCATGCCAACCAGTTCTGCAAGGCGCATACCGCAGTTGAGGAACAGCACCACCATGCAATAATCCCGCTCCGGGAAATCGCTCTGGGTCTGGGTGCTCTCCAAAAGCGAGATGGACTGCTCTGCCGTCAGATACTTGGGCAATACTTTGTCCTGCTTGGGCGGACGGATGGCCGCCGTAGGATCTTCGGATAAGCGGTTGACCTGATTGACCAGATAATCATAAAATCCGTGCAGACTGGCCAGCCGCCGGGCGGTAGAGGATTTTTTGTTGCCGCACTCCCGGTTCAGAAAATACAGATATTCGTAGATATCCTCTTTTGTAATGCTGCCCCAGAAGGCTGTATCCAGCCCCTTGGGGTCGATCTCTTTGAATTCTGCATCCGTGGCCACGAGCCCGCGTCGGCGCTTCATAAAGCGGCTGAAGGAACGTAGGTCGCAATAATAATTGAAGGCCGTATTGGCGCTTTTACCGGCGATCACCTCAAGGTAACGCACATATTCTACAATATCCGGCGCAGCATCCTCAAAGGGCGCGTGCTTGCCGGGGTTTCTTTCGTCCAGATAGATCGACATAGCTTCCTCGTTTCATCACAGGCGGTCATTTTTCAGCGCATTGATGGCATCTGCGATATACGCCGCACCGACCAGCTTCATGCCGGGATAATCTGCGGCATTCAGGTGTGCAAGACTGTGCTTGGGGATAACGGCCTGCTCAAAGCCGATACGCTCAGCCTCGTGCAGACGCTGCTCCAAATTGGGCACACTGCGCACTTCCCCGCCCAGACCTACCTCGCCAATGGCGATAAGCTTATCGCTGACCGGTCGGTCCAGCAGCGAGGAGACCATGCTCAGGCAGACTGCAAGGTCGCAGGCGGTATCCCGCAATGCAATGCCGCCCACAATGTTGACGTAAACATCCAGGTTGCCAAAGAAGTACCCTGCCCGCTTTTCCAGCACGGCAATCAAAAGGTTCATGCGGTTATAGTCGTATCCGCTGCAGGCGCGGCGGGGTGCCGGGAAATTTGTCTTGGTGGCAAGCGCCTGAATCTCGCTCAGGATGGGACGGCTACCCTCCATGGTGCAGGCTACACAGTTGCCGGAGACCCCCAGCGGACGCCCCTCCAGTAGCATCTGGGAGGGGTTTTCGATCTCGGCAAGCCCTGTGCCGGTCATATCGAACATTCCCAGTTCATTGGTAGAGCCATAGCGGTTTTTGGCTGCCCGCAGAATGCGGTACGGCAGCATCTTGTCACCCTCAAAGTAGAGCACCGTATCCACGATATGCTCCATGACCTTAGGACCTGCAATCGCACCATCCTTGTTCACATGACCCACGATGAACATGGGAATCTCCTGCTTTTTGGCGACTGCCAGCAGACGTGCGGCGCTCTCCTTCACCTGACTGACTGTACCGGACGAGGACGAGATATCCATGCAGCGCATGGTCTGGATAGAGTCAATGACCACAAGATCCGGCTTTTCTTTTTCGATCAGGCCGCAGATCTCGTCTACGTCATTTTCTGCCGCCAGAAAGATGTTATCCTGCGGTACCTTCAGCCGCGCTGCCCGCAGCTTGACCTGCCGGACAGACTCCTCACCGGTGATATACAGGACACTGTGCTGGTTGGAGATGGCACCGCACAGCTGTAACAGCATGGTGGATTTACCCACGCCCGGCTCACCGCTCAAAAGTACCACGCCGCCCAGCACGATACCTCCGCCTAGTACGCGATCCAGCTCCGAGATGCCGGTCAGAATGCGGCTTTTTTCCTCGGTCGTGCTGATCTCTGACAGCCGCCGGGCGGTAAGGGTTGTCACGCCCTCCTGACGAGCCGCAGCAGCCTGCCGGGCAGCAGGAGTCCCCGCCTTGGGCGCTTCGGCCACAACGTCCTCGTTCATGGTATTCCAGCTGCCGCAGCTGGGGCAACGCCCCATCCAGCGGGGGCTTGTCTCTCCGCAATTGGAGCATACATAGACGGATTTCAGTTTCATGTTTGTCCCTCATTTATTATGGTCTTTTGCTATTGTAACACACTGCGCCAAAACCCGCAAGAAAAGGATACTGTTCACAGGCGGCTGCCCAGATACGAAAGCCCTGCCGCTGCACCGCATAGCGGCAGCAGCACCACCATGGTCAGCAGATACTGTCCAATCAGTGCCTGCACCCCGGGGCGGGCTTGTCCACCGGAATGCTTGCGGAAGGAATAGGCGTGAATCCGGCTGCTGACCTGCAAAGCGCAGGCCCCAAAAAAGCACAGACAGCCGCTTGCTGCTGCCGCCGGTAAGCCTGTCCACAGCATTGCCGGAAGTATTGCTTTCCACCCGTCTGCCGTGCAAAGCTGTACCATAAGCAGCCCGCTGCCTAAGCCGTACAGCATCATGCTGCCAAAGATCATTACAGGGCCAAGGGCAGACAGCCCCAATACCAGAAACAGGCTGACCACAAGGCCGAGAGCCAGGTATTCCATACCGAAAAGCTGTACTGCCCCCTGCATACTGCCCGGTGCAAACAGCTTTTGCCACGCTTCCAGATAATACCGCAGCAGTTCTGCCTGCCGGGCATCGCATACGACCTGTAATGCTCCGGCTGCCGAACTCCCCAGCAGAAAGGCCGCAGCCAGCAGCCAGCAATCCCGGGTAGCGTGCTGCTTTGCCGGGATGCAGGGCTCTTTTTGCGGCAATTGCTCTGCCGGTTCCGGTGCAGTTTCCGGTGCGGGCGGCAAAGCAGGCTCTGCTTTTTTCACCGGCAGGCTGACCGTCTGCGGCAGCAAAGACAAGTTTTCTTCCGTTTTGGTTTGTTCATAGATCCACATATGCTGTTTTCTCCCTCTGATGGATTCGATTTGCCGGATTGATCAACGAAGCGTGTGCCTGCGGCTGCGCAGGGTGACCCCAAGAACTCCTCCGATACCGCCGCAGAGCAGCACCGCCAGAATGCGGAACCCCACAGCAGGCTCGGCGGCGGCGCCATTCCATACAGCAGAAAGCGCCAGCGGTACCGCCAGAAATGTACTTTGAAGCAGTCCTGTCAGCAGACCGCGCGCCTTTTTGCGGAACGCTGCCGCCAGTGCACACAGCAGGCTGCCCATGCACACGGCTGTTGTGGCAAGTGTCGGCAATACGCTGCCGGAGCAGCCCTGCCCGGCCATCAACTGTGCAAAACCGGCCAGCGCTGCCGCCGTTACAGCTACCCCCAGCACCCCAAAAAACAGAAACGAAAGAAGCTCCGCCGGGAAACCTCGAGACTCAGACATAACAAAACCGCCTCCCTGCACATAGTCTATGCAGGGAGGCGGTTCATGTATGCACGGTTAAATGCTTACTTCTTATCGGCAGGAGCCTTGTCCATGTTCAGCTTTTCGACCGAAGAGATAGCAGACTTGGTGAAGCGGATCTTCACACGGTCGGCGCCGGTCTCCAGAACAAAGGTGTCATCCTTGATGGCAACAACGCGGCCAATAACACCGCCGATGGTGGTGACCTGATCGCCGATCTCCAGACTGCTGCGCATAGCGGCATCCTTCTTTTCCTGCTTCTTCTGGGGACGGTAGATCATGAAGTACAGCAGGACCAGCATCAGAGCCAGCGTGAAGAACAGGCTGATATAGCCTTCGGACGTGGTAGTCAGAAATTGCATGGGGCAAAATCTCCTCTCAAAAATTCAGATAATGCTATTATACCCTCTTATCAGTCTTGTTGCAAGGCTAAAGTTTAAATTCGGGTATCCAGAAGCTTCACATATCTGTCGTGGAAGGCGGTAAAGGTGCCGGCATCCAGTTCATCCCGGATGCGTTCCATCAGGTGATTGTAGAACCACAGATTGTGCATCACGGTCAGGCGCATACCCAGCATCTCGTCTGCCTTGAGCAGGTGCCGGATGTAGGCGCGGGAATAATTGCGGCACACCGGGCAGCCGCAGGCGGGGTCGATGGGCCGCTCGTCCCGCTCGTACTTGGCATTTTTGATGTTGATGATGCCGCTCCATGTATTCAGGTGACCATGGCGGGCATTGCGGCTGGGCATAACGCAGTCAAACAGATCTACGCCGCGGGCTACAGCCTCAATGATGTTGCCGGGTGTGCCGACGCCCATCAGGTAGCGGATCTTGTCTTTGGGCATGTGCGGCTCCACCTGACTGATCATCTCATACATCACTTCGGTGGGCTCGCCCACAGCCAGACCGCCGATGGCGTAGCCGTCCAGTTCCAACTCAGCGATCTGCTTCATGTGCTCCACGCGCAGGTCTGCATAGGTACAGCCCTGATTGATGCCGAACAGAAGCTGATCCGGGTTGACCGAGATGCCCTCGTGCTTCAGCCGTGCCATCTCAGCCTTGCAGCGCTTCAGCCAGCGGGTGGTGCGCTCGCAGCTATCCTTGGAGTAATCGTGCTGGGCGGGGTTCTCCACGCATTCATCAAAGGCCATGGCGATGGTAGAGCCGAGATTTGCCTGGATCTGCATACTCTCCTCCGGACCCATAAAGATGCGGTGACCGTCCAGATGGGAGGCGAAGGTCACGCCCTCCTCGGTGATCTTGCGCAGCTTTGCCAGACTGAACACCTGAAATCCGCCGCTGTCGGTCAAGATAGGCCCGTTCCAGCGGGTAAACTTGTGCAGGCCGCCCATATCCGCTACCAGCTTGTCGCCGGGACGCAGATGCAGGTGGTAGGTGTTGCACAGCATGACCTGCGCGCCGATATCCTTCAGGTCCTGCGCCGACAGGCCGCCCTTGATGGCACCGGCGGTGGCAACGTTCTGGAAGGCAGGGGTCTGCACCGTGCCGTGCACGGTTTTGAACTCGCCCCGCCGGGCGTTGTGCTCCTGCTTGAGCAGGGTGTAGGTCGTCAAAGAAGGCATGATTATTCGTTCCTTTCTGCGCACGGAAAACAGCCGTGCAGCCTCGATGCAGGCCACGAGCCTGCAAGTTATCAGAATGATCACAGCAGCGGTCTGCCGTAATTGTAAGGGGAGCGGCGGATGCATATCGCATCCTTACCTTTCACATACAAATATCGCAAAAAGCGCGAATTTTGTATCAGACTATCAGCATAGCATCACCAAAGGAGAAGAAACGGTACTTCTCTGCCACAGCTACCTCATAGGCGTGCATGGTCTTTTCGTAGCCGTACAGAGCGGACACCAGCATGATCAGGGTGCTCTCCGGCAGATGGAAATTGGTGATCAGACCATCGATACAGTTGAACTTTACCCCCGGATACAGGAAGATGGAGGTGTTGCCGCTGCAGGCTTTGATCTCGCCGTACTTGGCAGCGGCAGCCTCCAGTGTGCGGCAGCTGGTGGTGCCCACAGCGATGACCCGGTGGCCTGCGGCCTTGGTCTCGCGGATGCGCCGGGCGGTCTCCTCGCTGATGGAGTACCACTCGCTGTGCATCTTATGGTCGGTGATCTCGTCCTCCTGCACAGGTCGGAAGGTGCCCAGACCAACGTGCAGGGTGACCTCGGCAATGCCGACCCCCATGGCACGGATGGTGTCCATCAGCTCCGGGGTAAAGTGCAGCCCGGCGGTGGGAGCAGCTGCGCTGCCCAGCTCCTTGGCATAGACGGTCTGGTACTGGCTCTGATCCTCCAGCTGCTTTGTGATGTAGGGCGGCAGCGGCATCTTGCCAAATTCATCCAGCTTTTCATAAAGCGTTTCGGTATCATAATAGAATGTAACGTACTTGTTGCCGTCCTCCATGGTCTCATCCACCACGGCGGTCAGACTGCCGTCACCAAAGCTTACCTTCGTGCCAGGCTGCATCCGCTTGCCGGGCTTTGCCAAGCACTCCCACTGGTCGCCCTTCACCTGCCGCAGCAGCAGCAGCTCGCACACGGCACCGGTGGGCTGCTTGACGCCCACGATGCGGGCGGGCAGCACCTTGGAATTGTTTACCACCAAAAGATCCCCCGGCTCCAGAAATTCCGGCAGATCACGGAACACCTTGTGCCGGATGCTGTCGTCCTTTTGGCTCAGAACCATCAGCCGCGCAGCATCCCGCGGGGACGCAGGCTCCTGTGCAATGAGCTCTTTGGGTAAATCATACCAAAAATCTTTTTTTAACATACTGTGCATTTGCCTTTCCGATGATTGACACGGACAACGTATCAATGATATTATAGAATCTGTATAAACAGTATCTATTATATTGCATCGCTGTCCGGTTTGCAAGCCGTGTTGTGCACAATGATAAGATTTGCTGTTTGTTTTTTTGAAAGGAAAGGTGCTGGAAATGGAAAGACAATATAAAGTGGGTATCGTAGGCGCAACTGGCATGGTGGGTCAGCGTTTTGTGACTCTGCTGGAGAATCATCCCTGGTTCAAGCTGACCGTGCTGGCCGCATCTGGCCGCAGTGCGGGCAAAAGCTATGAGGATGCCGTAGGCTCCCGCTGGGCCATGACTACTCCCATGCCGGAGAGCGTGAAGAAGATGACCGTTCTGGACGCTTCCAAGGTAGAGGAAGTTGCTTCGCAGGTGGATTTTGTTTTCTGCGCTGTCAATATGCCCAAGGACGAGATCAAAGCACTGGAGGAAGCATACGCCAAGGCTGAGTGCCCGGTGGTCTCCAACAACAGTGCCCATCGTTTCACCCCGGACGTTCCTATGGTGGTACCCGAGATCAACGCCGACCATATCGAGATCATCCCTGCCCAGCGCAAGCGTCTGGGCACCAAGCGCGGCTTCATTGCGGTCAAGTCCAATTGCAGCCTGCAGAGCTATGTGCCCGCCCTGCATCCCCTGATGAAGGACTTTGGCGTGAGCAAGGCGTTGGTGTGCACCTATCAGGCCATTTCCGGCGCGGGCAAGACCTTTGACCGGATGCCTGAGATCGTGGACAACGTGATCCCCTACATCGGCGGCGAGGAAGAAAAGAGCGAGCGCGAGCCGCTGAAGCTGTGGGGTCACATCGAGGGCGACCAGATCGTCAACGCTGAGAAGCCGGTCATCACTGCACAGTGCTTCCGTGTGCCCGTCTCGGACGGCCACACCGCAGCCGTGTTCGTAAGCTTTGACAAAAAGCCCACTAAGGAGCAGATGCTGGAAGCTTGGGCGAACTTCCGCGGCCCGGCACAGGAACTGAACCTGCCCAGCGCTCCCAAGCAGTTCCTGCACTACTTTACCGAGCCGGACCGTCCGCAGCCCAAGCTGGACCGCAACACCGAGAACGGCATGGCTGTGTGCATCGGCCGCCTGCGGGAGGACACCCTGTTTGATTACAAGTTTGCCTGCATGAGCCACAACACCCTGCGCGGTGCTGCCGGCGGTGCTGTGCTGCTGGCCGAGCTGCTGGCAGCGAAGGGCTATATGGACTAATGCCTGAATTTTTGCGCGATACACGCAGCAAAGGAGTTTTTTACTATGAAGAAGCCTGTCTTTACCGGTGCGGGTGTTGCCATCATCACCCCGATGTACGAGGACGGAAGCATCAACTTTGACGAGCTGGGCCGCATTATCGAGGATCAGATCGCCCGCCATACCGATGCCATCATCATCTGCGGCACCACCGGCGAGTGCTCTACCATGACCGATGAGGAGCAGCTGGCCGCCATCAAGTTCACCGTGGATACGGTCAATCACCGTGTACCGGTCATTGCCGGTGCCGGTTCGAACGATACCGACCACGGCTGCGCACTGGCAGCAAAGTCTGCTGCCTGCGGTGCCGATGCCCTGCTGATGGTCACCCCCTACTACAACAAGACCTCGCAGGCCGGTCTGGTGGCGCACTTTACCGCCATGGCTGAGGCCGGCGGCATCCCGGTCATTCTGTACAATGTGCCTTCCCGCACGGGTCTGAACATTGCCCCCGAGACTGCTTTGGAACTGAGCAAACACCCGCTCATCAACGGCATCAAGGAGGCCTCCGGCAACATTTCTCAGGTGGCCAGAGTTGCTGCACTGTGCGGTGATGCACTGAATATCTACTCCGGTAACGACGATCAGGTGGTTCCCCTGCTGGCACTGGGCGGCAAGGGCGTCATCAGCGTGGTGTCCAATGTTGCGCCGGAGCTAGTGCATAACTGCTGTCAGGCTTTCTTTGACAGAGATACCGCCAAAGCCTGCGCTTTGCAGCTGGAAATGCTGCCGCTGGAGGAGGCTCTGTTCTGTGAGGTGAACCCCATTCCGGTCAAATACGCCATGAACGTGCTGGGCTGGAACGCAGGCGAATGCCGTCTGCCGCTGGTAGAGCCCAGCGATGCCCACAAGGCAAAGATCGAGCAGGCTCTGCAGGCTGCAGGCCTTATTAAGGAATAACAACAGCGTACAGAATGCCCGGGATCTTCAGCTTCCGGGCATTCTGCCATATTATAGAAACGAGGAAACAACAATGACAGAGATCGTGATTCAGGGCATTGGCGGCCGCATGGGCCATGTGCTGTGCGATATGATCGCACAGCGGGAGGATTGCCGTGTGGTGGCCGGCATTGATGTGAAGGACGGCGAGCAGAATGGCATTCCGGTCTACGACAGTCTGGAAAAGCTGAACGGCAAGGGCGATGTGATCATCGACTTCAGCTCCCCTGCCGCAGTGGAAAAGGCTTTGCCCTACTGTCAGGCCCACAAGCTGCCCATCGTGGTGTGCACCACCGGCCTTTCGGAGGAGCTGCAGCTGAAGGTAGTGCAGCTGTCCCGCAGCGTTCCGGTGTTCAAGAGCGCCAATATGTCCATGGGCATCAACGTGCTGGCAGAGCTGTGCAAGCGCGCCTCCGCTGTGCTGGGTATCAACTATGATATCGAGATCGTGGAGCAGCATCACCACAACAAGCTGGATGCCCCCAGCGGAACGGCACTGATGCTGGCCGATGCCATCAATGAGGAGAATGACGGCGCGTACCATTATGTGTACGACCGCTCCTCCGTGCGCCAGAAGCGCGACCCGAAGGAGATCGGCATCAGCTCTGTGCGCGGCGGCAGCATCGTGGGCGACCACGAGGTGCTGTTCTGCGGCCCGGACGAGGTGATCACCCTGCGGCATACTGCCTACTCCCGCAGCATCTTCGCCAACGGCGCAGTAAATGCTGCGGTCTATCTGGCGAAAAAGGAGCCGGGTCTGTACGATATGGGCGATCTGATCGCTGCGCTCTGAAAACAAACTGCCCCGGCATACGCCGGGAGAAGAGGTGAACGATGAAGCAGGAGCCTTTAAAGCGGCGGCGTCCGGCTGCCCGTAAGCGCTGCCGAAAGCAAACGCTCCGGGCGGTGGTTCTGTCGGTTCTGGCTGTGAGCGTGATCGCACTGTGTCTGGGGATCTGGACAAGACTGCCGGGAGAAGATGTGCCGGTGGGCGGTATTGCGCCGCCGGAGGATGCACTATCCCCTGCTTCATCCATTGCGACCCCGGAGCCGGAGCCTGAACCGCAGC
Organism: uncultured Faecalibacterium sp.; assembly: GCA_934532365.1. Taxonomy (GTDB): domain Bacteria; phylum Bacillota; class Clostridia; order Oscillospirales; family Ruminococcaceae; genus Faecalibacterium. The sequence continues at coordinate 54,518 of CAKTAT010000001.1, forward strand.
CTGTGGTGGAAACGATCCGCTTTTCTGCAACAGGAGATAACCTGATTCATGCCCCTATCTATAAACAGGCTGCCCGCCGGGCAGGCGAAGACGGAAAGTACAGCTTTGATTACTGCTATGAGCACATTGCGCCCTTCTATGCGGAACAGGACGTGAATTGGATCAATCAGGAGACCCTTTGCAGCGACACCCTCGCACCCTCCACCTACCCCAGCTTTTCCACCCCCGGCGACTGTGCGCGGGCGCTGTACCGTGCCGGGGTGCGGGTGTTCAGCCTGTCCAATAACCACACCTATGATAAGGGGGCCTCCGGCATTGCGGCTACGCTGCAATTCTGGGAGTCCATGCCGGAGGATGTAGTCACCACCGGTCTGTGGTGCGGCGAAGAGGACTACGATCGTATCCCGCTGCAAACCGTCAACGGTGTGACCATCGCCTATCTCTCCTATACTGAGCACACCAACGGCATCCGCCAGAACAAGAATATGACGGCCAATATCATTTACACCAGCCAGACCGATGTGATCGAGCGTCAGGTACGCTTGGCACGCCAGCAGGCGGATTTTGTGGTGGTGGGAGTACACTGGGGCGTAGAAGACAGCCATGCCATCGTGGACAGCCAGCGCACACTGGCACAGAATCTGGCAGACTGGGGCGCAGATGTCATTGTGGGCACCCATCCTCATGTGCTGCAGGATGCCCAATGGCTGACGGCGGCAGACGGACGGCGAAGCTTTGTCGCCTTCTCGCTGGGCAATTTCCTCAGTACTCAGAGCCGCCCGGATCAGCTGGTTGGTGCCATCCTGACCTTGCAGCTGCAAAAGACCACCCAGCCGAACGGCTCGGTGCAGTGTGAGGTGCTTGCACCGCAGCTGCACCCCACCGTGACCCATTATGATGCCGGAAAATCCAATGTGCGCACCTACTTTTTGCGCGATTACACGCAGGAATTGGCGGCAGCGCATGGTGTACGGGCAAATTATTCTGATTTCAGCCTTGACAGGATACAAAAAATCGCGCAAAATAATATCAGCGCATCCTTTTTAGCACTTACATAAAAATGTGAAATGATTGAGCGTTGTCCGGCAACCCGGGCAGAACGGAGGACTTTTTATGTACGGAGTATCGAAGATCAATATCGAGACTGACCTGATGATGATCAGCGTGCAGGACGTAGCGTTCCGGGGCAACAGTTTGTCCCGGTATCTGGATATCTTTGCAGAGACCGGCGTGGTTGTGGATATGATCAGCCAGAGCGCTCCCCACGGCACTACCATTGATTTCAGCTTTACCGCATCCAGCAGTGATCTGCCGCTGGTGATGAAAGCGATCTCGGCAGCAAATCTTGATAAGGACGCCAAGGCTTCTCCCCTGATCAGCGTGGGCTATTCCAAGCTGAATCTGTTCGGCGAGGATATGGTCACCAGCTGCGGTGTGGCTGCGCGGGCGCTGAATGCGCTGGCTATGGCCGGTATCGAGGTGCTGCTGATCACCACCAGCGATCTGGATATTTCTCTGCTCGTCCACGCGGAAAACGAGGACGCAGCCTATGAGGCACTGAAAAAGGCATACGAGCTGTAACAGCAATCAGTCGGGGCCGGAGGGGCAGCTTCCCTTTCGGCCCTGTTTTTGCGGAATGCGCAGAAACAAGAAAAACACCGCCATGGCAGTTCCCCTGCCGAAGGAAGGAAACCGGAATGAAGGATCCCGCAACTCTTATGCACAGCATCCGGCAGCGGCTGCTGGCACATTTTGAGATAAACGCGTCGTCGCTTGCCCCAGAGGATACTACAACAGACGCTGCGGACAGCGGACAGCTGCTTTATGCGCCGGTCACCGGACGTATCCGCGCACTAACTCGGATCAAGGACCCGGTATTCTCCAGCGAGGTGCTGGGCAAGGGCTGTGCCATCGAGCCTAGCAGCGGCGAGGTGGTAGCACCCGCAGACGGCATCGTGAAAAAGATCGCCAAGACCCACCACGCCGTCAGTCTGCTGTGCGATAACGGGCTGGAGGTACTCATTCATGTTGGCATGAACACTGTGGAGCTGAAAGGCAAGGGTTATGAGCTGTTTGTACAGGCTGGCGACCATGTGCAGAAGGGGCAGCTGCTCTTCCAGTTTGATTTACAAGCCATTGCAGCGGCAGGCTACACGCTGACTACCCCTGTGATCGTGACCAACAGCAGTCGGTTTGCACAGGTAGAGCCTTTGCTCTCCGGCCGGGTAACTGCCGGGCAGCAGCTGTTACGCGCCAAAATGTAAAAAAATGGGCCAGAAACGCCTACGGACGTTTCTGGCCCATAAATTTTATAATGCTTTTTACAGCGTTACCTTGTGGTAAATCTTTTTGCCCTTCTTGATAACGATGCCCTTGACCAGCTGTTCTGCGGTAAAGCTGACAGTGGGAGCAGCGACCTTTTCGCCGTCTGCCAGCACACCGCCCTGTACCACCAGACGGCGAGCCTCGCCGTTGGAAGCAGCCAGGCCAGCCTTGACCATCAGGGTCAAGATGCCGATAGCGCCGTCAGTCAAGTCAGCCTCGGTCAGCTGGGTGCTGGGCATATGCTCGGTATCCATTGCATTGCCGCTGAACAGTGCGCGGGCAGCATTCTGAGCCTTTTCGGCCTCTTCCTTGCCATGCACCATGCTGGTCATCTCGTAGGCAAGGATCTCCTTGGCCTCGTTCAGACGCTGATCCTGCCAGGTGCTCATCTCGTCGATCTGCTCCAGCGGCAGGAAGGTGAGCATCCGAATGCACTTCATCACATCGGCATCGCCCACGTTGCGCCAGTACTGGTAGAACTCGAAGGGGCTGGTCTTGTTGGGGTCCAGCCAGACAGCGTTGCCGGCGGTCTTGCCCATCTTCTTGCCCTGAGAGTCGGTCAGCAGGGTCACGGTCATAGCGTAGGCATCCTTGCCCAGCTTGCGGCGGATCAGCTCGGTACCGCCCAGCATATTGCTCCACTGGTCGTCGCCGCCGAACTGCATATTGCAGCCGTAGTGCTGGAACATATAGTAGAAGTCGTAGCTCTGCATGATCATGTAGTTGAACTCTAAGAAGGACAGACCCTTCTCCATGCGCTGCTTGTAGCACTCGGCGCGCAGCATATTGTTCACGGAGAAGCAGGCACCTACCTCGCGCAGCAGTTCAACATAGTTCAGGTCCAGCAGCCAATCGGCGTTGTTTACCATCAGAGCCTTGCCCTCGGAGAAATCGATGAACTTCTCCATCTGCTTTTTGAAGCAGGCGGCATTGTGAGCGATATCGTCCTTGGTCAGCATCTTGCGCATATCGGTGCGGCCGGAGGGGTCACCGATCATAGTAGTGCCGCCACCGATCAGGGCGATGGGCTTGTTGCCTGCCAGCTGCAGGCGCTTCATCAGGGTCAGCGCCAGAAAATGGCCGGCAGTCAGGCTGTCGGCAGTGCAGTCAAAGCCGATGTAAAAGGTAGCCTTACCGTTGTTGATCAGATCAATGATCTCCTCATCGGTGATCTGTGCTACCAGACCACGGGCTTTCAGTTCTTCGTACAGTGTCATGGGATAAACCTCCTGTTTTTGGGGCAGAGGAAACAAAAACGCCCTCTGCCAAAAATAAATTTGGCAGAGGGCGAGATAACTTCGCGGTACCACCTCTGTTTGCCGTTTCCTCACAGAAACGGCCTTACGAGTGCACACCCCAGAGTAGAGTGACACTCCTGCGTCTTTAACGCTCGCACGCGGCACAGCCTACTAGCCTTACGCATTCAGCCTGCAGCTCCGGGAGGTATTTCCCCTTCCGTTCTGTGATCCCTTGCACCAACCGGGACTTCTCTGGACAGAACGCTTCAGGGTACTTGTTCCCTTCATCGCCATTAACATTGTCTACTCTATCACAAGACCGCCGCCTTGTCAAGAGTTGGCCTCTCTGCAAAAGAGAATCAGCAGCTGTGCTTGCGTTCCTGCAGCATTTCCCGTGCATTGGCGCGGGAAAGTTCGGTGACATGGTCGCCGGAGATGAGGCGCGCCAAGGCCTCTACACGGCCATTTTCATCCAGCGGATGGATCTCGGTATAGGTGCGCTCGTTGGACACATTTTTCTGGATGAGCAGATGACAATCGGCCAGTGCTGCAATCTGCGCCGTATGGGTGATGCACAGGATCTGATGACCCTGCGCGCTCTGACGCAGCACCTCGCCAATGCGTCCGGCTGCCTTACCGGACACGCCGCTGTCGATCTCATCGTAGATCACGGTAGGCACAGCGTCCTTATCGGCCATTGCATTCTTGATGGCAAGGGTGATACGGCTCAGCTCGCCGCCGGACGCGATCTTGGCCAGCGGCTTGGGTGCTTCCCCGGGGTTGGTTGAAATGTAAAATTCAACACTGTCCTGTCCATGGCTGGCCAGCGGGCCGCGGGTATGCCGCAAGGTCATACGCACACCCGGCATATTCAAAAAGTCCAGCGTGCCGGAAATGCGGGTGTTCAGTTCCTCAAAGGCCTTCAGCCGGGTCTGGGTCAAAGCCTCTGCCTTTTCCCGCGCTTTTGCGTAAAGACGCAGTTTTTCTGCCTGCAATGCATCATAGCGCTGCTGGGAATGCTGGATATTGTCCAGTTCCTCCCGGGCATGCTGCCCAAAGGCGATCACATCCTCAACGGTGCTGCCGTACTTGCGTTTCAGCCGGTACAGCAGATCCAGCCGCTGTTCTACCTCATCCAGTTCGGCATCGTTGGTATCGTAGGCATCCAGCCGCCCGATCAGGTCTGCGGCTACATCCTTGGCGTTATAATATAAATCGAGCAGCTGCCCGGCGGCGGCTGTAAGCGCAGGGTCCAACTGCGCGGCAGCATCCACTGCGTTGGAGGCTTCCCCAAGCAGATCCACAGCACCTGCGGCATCATCGCTTCCAGAAAGCAGCGCATAGCTTTGCGCCAGACGGTCCCGGATGGCAGACGCATTGGAAAGCACCTTCCGGCGGTTTTCCAGCGTCTGCTCCTCGCCGGCGGTCAGGGCGGCGTCCTCGATCTCCTGCACCTGATATTGCAACAGGTCAATCTTACGCTGCTTTTCAGCCTCATCGGTAATCAGAGCATCCAGTTCCCGCTTGACCCGCACCAGTTCCCGGTACAGGGCATAATACTCCTGAAAAATAGTGCGATTCTGTGCGTAATCGTCCAGAATGCCCAGATGATGCGCCGGGTTGAGCAAGCCCACAGAATCGTGCTGGCCGTTGATGTTAATCAGACCACCGCACAGCTCCCGCAGAACGGCTGCCGTAGCCGGCATTCCGTTGATGCGGCAGCTGCTCTTGCCTTCGGCGGTGATCTCACGGCTGAGCAGCAGTGCTTCGGAGCGCTCGTAGCCGGACTGTTCAAGCTTATCCAGCACAGCAGGCGGCACCTGCTCAAAGGCGGCGCGAATCACCGCCTTTGCAGCCCCGGTACGCACCAAGTCCTTAGAGGTGCGGTTGCCAAGGATCGCATTGATGGAGTCGATCAGGATGGATTTGCCCGCACCGGTCTCACCGGTCAGTACGTTCAGCCCCGGCTCAAAGTGAACCTCTGCCTTCTGGATCACGGCAACATTTTCAATTTGCAGGCTGCTCAGCATGGCTTCGTTCTCCTACTGTCATCTCTGCCCCACATAGCGGGTCAACTCCGAACAAATGGTTTTGGCATCGCGCTCCGAGCGCGCAACAATTAAAAAGGTATCATCGCCGGAAAGGGTACCAACGACGTTTTTCCACTGCAATGCGTCAAAAACCTCACAGGCGGCATTTGCCATGCCGGAATAGCATTTTACCAGTACAACGTGCCCGGCGTAATCCACCCCCAGAACAGACTCGTGGAAGATGGTCTCAAAACGCCCTTGGGTCTTAGGGTTGAAGCTTTCGTTCCGGCTGGAAACATAGCGGTAGCCCTCGGTAGTGGCTGCCTTTACAAGGCACAGCTCCCGGATATCGCGGGAAACGGTGGCCTGCGTTACCTCAAAGCCTTCGTTCCGCAGGTGCTCCAGCAGCACCTCCTGTCGGCTGATGGGATGCTCCTGCACAAGACGCAGGATCGTCTGCAAGCGTTCCGCTTTTGTTTTTGTATCTTCTTTGCGGCTGCGTGCCATCTTAAAAATCGCCTCCCGTGTTATTGTCTTTTGCGCAGCTTCTGGTCGATGGCCTGAAACTGGTCTGCCCGCCCAAAGGTGATAAGCTTGACGTTCTGATCGGACAGGCGGATCTCTGCGGTGGCACCTGCCTTGAGGGGGTAACCGATACCGCCGTCACAGCTGATAAACACTTCATCGTCTGCTACTTGCCCCACACAGACATTCAGCTTGCGCTCCTGCGCGAACACCATGGCCGGACTGGCCAGACTGTGGGGGCAGATGGGGGTCACCACAACGCCCTTGGTCTGAGAATCCAGAATCGGGCCGCCGGCTGCCAGCGAGTAGGCCGTAGAGCCGGTGGGGGTAGCCACAATAACGCCGTCGCCCCGGTAGTGCTCTACCAGAATATCATCGCAGTAAATGCTGAAGTCGATGGCCTGCTGCAAGCGCCCCTTGGTCACCACCACATCATTGAGGGCATGCCCCTCCCAGCCGTCCTGACCAAGCACCCGGGCGTATAAAAGCATCCGGTTGTCCAGCTGGAAATCGCCCCGCGCCACAGCGGCCAGCTTTGTTTCCATTTCGCCGATCTCGCAGGTAGCCAAAAAGCCGCAGCGTCCCAGATTGATGCCGAGGATGGGCTTTGCATACCGGAGCGAGAGATTTGCTTCGTGCAGGATGGTGCCGTCCCCGCCGATGGTCAGGATCACATCCGTGCGTTCCAGACACTGCTCCGGCGGCAGGTAAATGACCCCTGCCGTGCTGCAGCTTTCCCGCAGAGCATCGCTCATTAGTACGGCTGCGCCGTGGGTCAGCAGGATCTGCGCCGCACGCAGCGCGATCTCGCTGGCGGAGGTCTTGCCCGGGTTGGGCGAAATGTAGATCGTCATACCGGCTTCTCCTTTGCTGACGGCTGGGTCTTAACGATCCAGCGTGGTGTGGCTTGCTGCCACCACCTGTGCGGCGGCTTCGTCGTCCAGCACTGCGGGCTGGTCACTCTTCTGCACAAACATCAGGTACTCGATATTGCCTTCCGGGCCCTTGACCGGGCTGTAATCCAGCCCGCGCACCACGAAGCCGTTTTCCGCAGCATAGGACATGGCATTGTGCAGCACCTCACGATGCACGGCGGGGTCACGCACCACGCCGTTTTTGCCCACCTTTTCGCGGCCTGCCTCGAACTGCGGCTTCACCAGACAGACGCCCATGGCGTCCGGGGTGGTGATGCGCTGCGCCACCGGGAAAATATGATGCAGAGAAATAAAGGAAACATCCACACTGAAAAACTCAATAGGTTCTGCCAAATCCTCCGGCGTGACATAGCGGATATTCGTGCGCTCCATGTTCACTACGCGCTCATCCGTCCGCAGGCTCCATGCCAGCTGACCGTAGCCAACATCCACGGCATACACCTTCACGGCACCATTTTGCAGCATACAATCGGTAAAGCCGCCGGTGGACGCACCGATGTCCATGCAGACCTTGCCGCTGGGGGTAAGCGGGAAGCACTTCATGGCCTTTTCCAGCTTTAAGCCGCCGCGGCTGACATAACCGATATCGTGGCCGCGAACCTCGACAACGGCATCCTCTTTGATCATCTCGCCGGCCTTGTCCACCTTTTGCTGGTTGACAAAAACCACACCGGCCATGATCAGCGCCTTAGCGCGCTCCCGGCTCTGCACAAGGCCGTTCTGCACAAGATATTGATCTAACCGAATTTTCACAACTCGTTTTCTCCTTTCGTAAGGGCTGCCCGGACTGCCTGCACAATATCCGCAGCATCCAGACCGGTGCACTGCTTGATCTGCGGAACAGTCGCGTGCGGCAGACAGGCTGTGCGGACGGCGCAGTGCAAAAAGCGGCCGTTCCAGCCCTTTTGCTGCAAAGCACAGGCCAGATGCTCGCCGATTCCACCCACGGCGACACACTCCTCTGCAAACAGTACAATTTTATATTTCGACGCAGTATCGACAAATTTGTCTGTAAAGGGATATAACTTTACAAGCTTTAAAACATCAGCATTCAGCGATGCTTCGCTCAATTTGTCAGAAGCCTCCAATAGGTTCTCCAATTCGTCTGCATAGCTGACCAGAAGGATCTCTGCCCCGGGTTTCTGCTGCAAAAAGTCGTATTCCTGCTTTGTGCATGGATACTGCGCCAACCTTGCACTCTCGCCGCCGCGAGGGTAACGGATGGCCCGAGGACCGGAGACTGTATCCTGCAGCAAATAGTGCAGCCAGTATTGCAGCTCCTCGTAGTTAGAGGGTGCATAGACCGGAATGCCGATCTGGCTGAGGAAGGCAGCATCATAGATGCCCTGATGGGTCTCGCCGTCTGCAGGGACAAAGCCGGCGCGGTCGATGGCAAAGACCACATTCTCCTTCAACAGGTTGACATCATGGATGATCTGGTCGTAGGAGCGCTGCAGGAAGGTTGAGTAGATGCACACCACTGGCAGCATTCCCTGACTGGCAAGACCTGCGGCAAAGGTGACGGCATGCTGCTCGGCCATGCCCACATCAAAGAAGCGCTGCGGGTGACGGTGGGCAAAGAATTGCAGTCCGGTGCCGTACTTCATGGCGGCGGTAATTGCACAGATTTTCGGGTTTTGTGTTCCCTCCTGCACCAGCAGCTTGCCAAAAACAGTAGAAAAGGACTCCTTGGGCGCAACTTCCGGATCCGGCATTCCGTCCGGGTCAAAGGCAGACACGCCATGATAGTTGCCCGGGTTCATCTCTGCCGGCTGATAGCCCTTCCCCTTTTTGGTCACAACATGCAAAAAGTGCGGACCCGGCCGCTGGTAGATCGAGCGCAGGGTGCGCTCCAGCTCCTCCACATTATGACCGTCCACTGGGCCGATGTACTCAAAGCCCATATCCTCAAACATGGTGGAGTGGTACATAGCGCGGCGCACCAGCGTTTTTGCGCCCATCAGCGATTTTTTCATGGGTGTGCCGATCAATGGCACGCCGTCCAGAAAGCTGCGCACATTATCCTTGGCATCATAATAGGCCGTAGTCGTGCGCAGATGGGTCAGATACCGTGCCAGCGCACCAACATTTTTAGAGATGGACATCTTGTTATCGTTCAGGATCACAAGCAGATTGTCCAGCCCGCCGATGTTATTCATGCCCTCGTATACCATGCCGCCGGTAAAAGCGCCATCGCCGATCACCGCCACCACAAGCCCGGGCTCACGCTTGATCTTTTTTGCCCAAGCCATGCCAATGGCCAGCGAAAGCGCCGTGTTGCCATGTCCGGCAATAAAGGCATCGTGCACACTTTCGTGGGGGTTCGGAAAGCCGGAAATGCCATCCAGCTGCCGCAAATGGTCAAACTGCTTCCGGCGTCCGGTGAGCAGTTTGTGGGTATAGCACTGATGCCCTACATCAAATACGATCTTATCCTTGGGCGTTTCCAGTACACGGTGCAGCGCCACGGTAAGCTCTACGGTGCCAAGATTAGAGGCCAGATGCCCACCCGTTTTGGAGATGTTTTCCAGCATAAAATGCCGTATCTCCGCGCAAAGCTTTTCCACCTGCTGTGTATTCAGCTTTTTAAGATCGCTGGGCTGATCGATCTTGTCCAGCAACAACGATTCCATATTCACACGTCCTTTATGCGTTTGTACTTTGAGCGTCCCCTCCGCTTTTTACACGACCGGGAACAAAAAGCCCACCAGAGCACCCAGCAGCACGCCTGCCACGACCTGCAGCGGCGTGTGGCCTACCATTTCCTTCAGGTGCATATTCTGCAAAAAGGGAGCGTTTTTCTCACTCACATCGATCCACTGGGCGATCATCTGGTTCAGCACCTTTGCCTGCTCACCGGTCTCGTGCCGGACGCCCATGGCATCGTGCATAGTAATGATAGCAACCACGCAGGCCACCGCAAAAATAGGAGAGGAAACCCCGGCGCTGCGCCCGGTAACGATGGCCATGGCGCAGACGGTCGCGCTGTGTGCGCTGGGCATACCGCCATCGCCCCACATCCGCTCTAGCTGGAACTTACCCAACAGAACAAAGTTAATAATGGTCTTTAACACCTGCGCAATGAACCAGCTGAGGAGCGATGCGGTCAAGATCTGATTGACCGATAAGATGTTTTGAATAAACTGCATATCTGTATTCCTTTTTCTTTAGTTTTTACGCACCAGAAGCTGCTGTGCCAACTGCTGCAAAAAATCCGCCTTTGCGCCAAAGTGCTGTTGCAGATCATCGCAGATCTGCTCGTTCAGCTTTTGCGCCAGCGCCATGGCACCGTCTGCTCCGTATAGTGTGACGAAGGTGGTCTTGCCGTTTTCACTGTCGCTGCCGATAGGCTTGCCCAACTGCTCCGGGGTGCTGGTAACATCCAGCACGTCATCCACGATCTGGAACACCAGCCCCAGCCCGTATGCGTAGGAAGCCAGTATCTCGCACTGCTGCGGCGTTGCACTGGCTGCGGCAGCGCCCATCTGGACGGCGGCGTTGATCAGCGCACCGGTCTTGTTGCGGTGGATGAGGCGCAGCTGCTCTTCCGTGGCAGCCAGTGCCTCATACTTCAGATCCAGTTCCTGTCCGTAGACCATGCCGCAGCTGCCCGCACCCGCGCCCAGTGCACGGGCGGCTGCTACACAAACCTGCGGTGCGGCGGGTGCGTTGGCGATCACCTCAAAGGCCTCGGTCAGCAGCACATCACCGGCCAGCATCGCTGTGGACTCGCTGAAAGCCTTGTGGCAGGAGGGACGTCCCCTGCGCAGATCATCATTGTCCATGCAGGGCAGATCATCGTGGATCAGCGAGTAGCAATGCAGCATCTCCACAGCTGCCGCGAACTGCGCAGCAGCCTGCATCTCGCCGCCCAGCATATCGCAGACGCTGAGCGTCAGAATTGCGCGGATGCGCTTTCCACCGCCCAGCAAACTATAGCGGGCTGCTCTGCACACCTCCGATTCCTCGGGCAGAAAACGGGCGCTGGCAGCATCCAGCGCAGCCGTAGCCTGCCGCAGATATTCCTGATATTGCGCCTTATATTCCATTATTCTTCCTCCTGCTCCTGCGGGGTTTCTACGGTCTCTGCGATCTTTGCACTGATCTCCTCGATCTGCAGTGACGTTTTTTCCAGCGTTGCATGACAGTACTGCATCAGGGAGGCGGCTTCCGCATACAGCTTGACGGAATCTGCCAGCGAGGTGTCCTCCTGCTGCATTTGTGCAAGGATCGCGTTCAGCCGATCCATTCCTTCTTCAAAGCTTTTGGGTGCTCTCATTGATCTCCTCCACCGTTTCCACACGGCATCGTGCCTGATATTGCCGGCTGCGCACGCAGATGGTCTGCTCCGGTTGCAGCTGCTCCACGGTGCAGACCTGCCCTTTTGTATCGGTTACAAGGGCATAGCCACGGGCCAGCACACGGTATGGATCCAGCGATGCCGCCAGTGCAGCTGCGTGCTGAAGCTGCATGTTTTTCCCATTCAGACGCACTTTTTGCTGCATCTGGATAGCCTGCCGCATCTGTTGCAGATGGTTTGAATACTGCTGTAAGATTTTACTCGGCGCGTTCTGCTCCAACAAAAAGTTGTATTGCTCCAGACCATTATAGCACAACGCGAGCCGTTTTTGTATATTTTTGTGAATATTTTCTTCAATATTTTCAAAAATGCGCCGCTGCTCCTCCCGATCCGGCACTGCAAGCTCTGCGGCAGCGGATGGTGTAGGCGCACGCTGGTCGGCTACAAAGTCCAGAATGGTGTAGTCGATTTCGTGCCCGATTGCACTGATCAGCGGCGTTTTGCATCGAAATGCCACCCGGGCGATCTCCTCGGCGTTGAACACCCACAGGTCTTCCCTGCTGCCGCCGCCCCGGGCTACGATGATCTCATCTACCCGCCCGCTTTGATCCAGCGTGCGGATGGCTGCGGCGATCTGCCGAGCGGCCTCAAAGCCCTGCACCGTTACCGGGCACAGCAGCAGCCGGACGGACGGCCAGCGGCGGCCGATCACGTTGCGGATATCCTGCAATGCCGCCCCGGTTTTGCTGGTGACGACACCGATGCATTTGGGGTATGCTGGCAGGGGCTTTTTGTGCGCCGGGTCGAATAGGCCTTCCTTTTCCAGCCGAGCCTTCAGCTGCTCCAGCGCAAGCTGTGCTGCGCCCAGACCATCCGGGAACATTTCATTCACATAGACCTGAAACGCACCGTCCCGTTCGTAAAGGGTAGCGCGGCAGCGCACCACCACCCGCATCCCCTCCTCCGGGCGAAACGCCAGACGGCGGGCATCGGTGCGGAACATCACGGCCTTAACGCTGCAAGCCTCGTCCCGCAGAGAAAAGTAGCAGTGCCCGCTGCGGGAGTTCTGCACAAAGTTTGCGATCTCGCCCCGCAGAGCCAGATCAAACAGGCCGTCGTTCACATCCAGCAGCGTTTTGACATAGTGGTTCAGCTCTGAGACCGAGATCACATCAGCCATAGTCCGGCCTCCCGCGCAGCAAGAATGGACACGCCAATGGCGTTATCACTGGAATACTGCCCTGGCACAAAATAGACCTGCGGCAGACGCTGCTGCACCCATGTGCGGATGATATCGCTGCTCATCACACCACCGGCGCAGACCACCGGCAAGCCGGGGTATTCCTTTTGCGCAGCCTTTGTCATGCGGACAACAGTATCCGCTACGCAGAGCAGGCAGTACTTGCAAACGTATTCCGGTGCTTTTCCGGCCGCCAGCAGGGCGTTGCATTGGTTTTCCAGCCCGGAAAGGCTGCATTGCAGCCCCTTTACGCTGGACTTAGGACGAATCTCCTCGGTGCACTGCGCGGCAAGGCGCGAGACCTCGGCCCCAGCAGGGAAACCGAAGCCCAGCCGCACGCCTACGCGATCCACCGCCTGACCGGCGTACAGATCGGTACTGGTGCCAAGGGTGGTGATGGTACGCACCTGATCGCACAGCAAAAGATCCGTGGTGCCGCCGGAAATATGGAACAAAAGCACCTTCTGGGAGAACAGTGCCTCGCCTTTCGCTGCATACAGCGCTGCCGCAGCGTGACCCTGCTGATGGGTGGTATGGATCAGTGGAATGCCCCGCGCCGCTGCAAAGGCAGTGGCCGCACTAACCCCAGCCAGAAAACAGGGCATATAGCTGCCCTCCACTGGGCGCGGCTTTTGTGAAACGCCTACGGCATCTATTTTTGTCAGGTCGAATTCCTGCGCCAGTTCCTGCAGCATCTCCGGCAAAGCCGCCGTATGATGGAACAGTGCATCGCTCTGCCGCAGGCCAAGCTGACCGGCCTTTACCGGCAAAAAACGCTTTTTTGCACAAACAACCTCCCCGGCTGTATCAAAAACTGCCAGAGAGGTTGCATAATTGCTTGTATCGACCCCGAGCGTATAACGGCTCACTGTTCAGCCGACTCCGCGACGGCTTCATCACTCAGGCCGTGGTCGCGTGCCACAGCACCCAGCAGGCCATTCACAAACTGGTAATCCTCGCCCGCGCCGTACTTCTTGGTCAATTCCACAGCCTCATTGATGGCAACGCCGGGCTTGTTCTCGCCGCCGAACAGCATCTCGGCCACGGCCAGACGCAGCACAGTCAGGCTGACGCGGGGCAGACGCTCCATGGTCCAGTTACGCAGGTGGGCGCGGATCTCGTCATCCACCTCTGCGGAATGATCGTAGTAGGCGTTCAGCAGCAGACGGCTGAACGCATCCACAGGATGCTCTTCGTCGTTCTCGGCGTGGTTGGACAGTGCCTCGGCCAGAGGAATGTCACCAAAGGTCTGCGAAAATGCCAGCAAAAAGGCGTTTTCACGGGCTTCTCTACGGGGCAGAATGTTTTCCATAATGTTCCTTTCGCAATACAAACCCTCCCCGCCGAGCGTACCGGGAGGAGGATCGTTTCTGATATGATTTTTTGCTGAATTTGTCACTGTGCCTCAGCAAGGCCTGCAATGACCAGATCCACGCGGCTGACCGTCACATTGGTCATGTTCTGCACGGCAGACTTGACGTTCTCCTGTACCTTCTCAGCCACAGAGGGGATCCGTGCGCCAAACTGCATCATCAGGTGCAGGGTGATGTTGGCCGTGCCGTCCCGCATCTCCACCGCCACAGGCGGCTGGATGCTGGCAGATTCCAGCAGGCTTTTCAGCTTTTTGTTCTGCACGCCGCAGGATACCTCGGCAACGCCGTCCACTTCCAGTGCGGCACAGCGGGCAATCTTACCCACGACCTCGGTCGAAATCTGAAGGCTGCCGCCCTGAAGATCCATGTTCTGTAAATCCATTGTGCTGTCCTCCATCCAAAGGCTGCTCCGGCGGCGGTTCCAAAGTGTCGAAACCGGTCTGCCGTACCTGCCTTTTGTGTTCAAACGCGCCCTTGTGCGGTGCATAAAGGCGCGCAGCATTCATTTTTGATAGAGTTATTATACCATCATTGCAGGGGCAATTTCAATACTTGTTTAGAAAAGAAAGATGGAAATCAGCACAGAATGGCATCCCGGCAGCGGACACGGCTTTCTGCCTGCAAGAAAAGCTGCGCCTGCGCCGCCGGGGTGTCGGAATAAATAAAGAGCGCTTACTTCACCTCTACCACCGTGATATTCTGGGCGGTCACATTGCTTTTGTTCATCACTACATCCCGGATCTGCGCTACCTGTGCCGCCGTGAGCGGCTCGCCCGCCGTCATCACGGTCAGGTCTGCCCGCCCTGCCTGTAAAAAGCACAGGCAATCCGCAAAGCCCTTGGCGCGCACCAGCGTCTCAATTTCATTTTCTGCGTTCAGATCCTCCAGCCCTGCCGCCATTTGTGCGGTGTACTCCTTTTTTTCCTCCGCTGTCAGGGAGGAGGATTTCAGGCTTTTTTGCAGGGTGTCCATCGCTTCGTCATGTGCCTTTTCCCGCTTGAGCCGAGCCTGTTCAAAAAAGCGGGTGCCGCTGTCGTTTGCCACGCTGACAAGCTGTGCTTCGCCATAGTTTTTATTGACACCGGAGGCGGCTTCCGCCTCTGTGGGTAATGCATCCGTGATGGTGGTCTCCGCCTCCACCGGCTCTGCCGAGACCATGAGGGTATCATCCTCCGTCTGCGGGGTGATGTCTGCCCGGGCATACTGCCAGTTTAAGTAGACGGCAATGACCAGCGCCGCCGCTAGTGTCAGAGCGGTGACCCTGCGGGTATTTCTGGAAAGTGCTCTCATAAAACGCTTCCTCCTTTGTTTTTTGGTAAGCAGTTTTGGTACTCGATCAAAGCAGCAGTTCAGCGCTTGCGCTGCTCTACGCAGATGCGGTTCGTGGGCAGATCCAACAGCGAATGCAGCAGTTCGGTGATGCGGGCTGCTACCCGGACATCTCCTCCCCCCTCACACAGTACGGCGACCCCGCAGACCTGCGGCAGATAGGTTGTCTCGGCAAGCGCAGAGCCATCCTGTAAAAGAACGTGCGTCTCCTGCTGCTGCAGATCCCCAGTCTGAGTGTCCACCGCATAGACAGTCTCCTCTCCGGTGGTCAGGGTGACCATAACTGTGGTGTGCCCTGCTCCCTGCAATTGGCTGATAAGCCCTTCCAGCTGCTGCTCCAGTTGTGTCTGGTACTGGCTGACGGCAGCGGTCTGGGCAGTGGATGCCGCCGCTTTCTGCGTACCGCTGCCGGGTAAAAGTTCCGATAGCAAAAGCAGCAGCATTGCCAGCACACCGACCGCCACTGCCAGCGAGGTGCGGCTTTTGCCGCCTTGCAGAGAGCGCAAAGCAGAAAGCAATTCATCCTTCTTCATGGTGTGCTCTCCTCTGCTGCCGTGGGAGCGGTGTCCAGTGTCTGCTGCAAAAAACTGAGCACTGCCTGTTTTTGGGCAGCGGTGCAGCCCGCCGGGAAGGCAGCAACAGCCTTTTTTACCACGACCTGCTGCCCGGCTTTTTCCAGCGTGACCGACACGCGGACGTTCAGCCCAAACTGTTGGCTGCACTGTGCAGTGCAATACGCTTCCAGCTGGGCTTTGGCCTCGGTCAGGATCTCCGTTTCCAGCGTATCTGGCCGTGTAGCAGACACAGCCGCCGGGGCTGTGATCCCTGAAAAAGCGTTCAAAACCTTGCCCGGCATGTGCGGCAGCTGCGCAAGAAGGACTGCTAAAATATATAGCCCGGCCACGGCTTTTATGCACCGGCCTGCCCAGCTTTGCCCGCCAAAAAGGCTGACCAGTTCCGCCCCGATGCACGCCATACAGAACACTGCTGCAGCCCGCTGAAATGCCTGCATCTAACCACCCCCTGTCAGCATCAGCAGTGCGATGCCCACCACAAACAACATGAAAAACAGCGCTGTGACTGCCGCCATGCAGCGCACGGCTTCGGCAAAGCATTGCAGCAGCTTATGGCAATGCTCCAGCCCGCCGATCCCGGCAATCCAGCCGCAGCAGGACAGGAAAAACAGATGTACCAGCAGCCCGAGATACAAGGGCACAAATTCTGCCCCAATGCTGAACAATGCGGCAATGCCAAGGGTGCTTTTGAGCAGTTGCATCCCGGCCAGCACGGCGTCTGCCGCGCTGCTCAGCGCCTGCCCTACAATGGGCACACTGCCGGTCAGCAGCTGTCCCAGACGGGAGGCGGAACGATCCAGCTGCACCGTGACTACGCGTTGAATACTCATCAGGGCGGCGAACGCTTTGCCCGCCCAGCCGATGGCCTGCCGCAGCAGCCGCCCGGTTAGGGTGCAGCCCTCGGACAGGCTTTTGCGGGAGCTGATGCCGCAGGCCATACTGATGGCAAGGTAGCTGCGCAGCAGCGGCTGCAGCCAGAGAGTGACCGCCTGTGCAATAAAGCATAGCACCGTGAGCAGAAAGCCGTTTGCAGCCGCTCCGGCGTTCCATTCACCGCCAGCTGCCAGTACGCCGCTGTATACCGGCAAAAAGCCCAGCAGATAGCTTTTCCATCCGGCCATCCGGGTGCACAGGGCGGCGGCAAGCTTGTCCAACTCCTGCCACAATAAAACGCCGCAGCCGCCGGCAGCCGCCAGTTCCAGCAGGGCTCTGCCGGCAGTGTCCTGCAAGAGAAATGCAAGCCCGGCCGCAAGCGACAAAAACAGCAGAACATCGGCATATTGCTGCAGTATATCCCGCAGCAATTGCACCGGCTCCGCGGCAAATAAACGCAGCAAAGTGCCCAGCGGGTCTGCCGTAAACTGCTCAGCCTGTACAGGTGCTTTGTCAAGATAGGTCTGCCACGGCGTGGCTTCTGCTGCCGCAGCTTTCAGGGTGGTTTGGCTGCACAGAAAGCCCAGAGTTACCCCGCAAATGATGATGCTACGTTTTTTCATCCCGCCAACCCCCAGATCGTCTGGAATATCTGTTCCAGCAGCGGCCATACCGCCGCCAGTACGAGACACCGCCCCGCCAGCCCGGCGCACCATGCAAGGGCATCCGCTCCTGCTTCCTCGCAGAGGGTGCGGACGTAATCGGCCAGCAAAAGGATGCCCGCACTGCGCAAAAGGCAGGAAAAGGCCTGTGCATTGGTGCGCTGTCCCAGCTGTACCATTGCTTGCAGTACCCCGCGCAGCGGCTGTGCCAGACGGAGCAGCAGCCACACCGCAGCACCAAGCGAAAGCAGCAGCGCAAACGCCGGGGAGTACCGCTGCAATAGAACGCCTGCAAAGGCTACCAGCAGCAGCGCCGTCAGCACCGGAAGCGCCGCGCTCATAGCGCAAACAGAGACCGGATGATGGCAAACAGGGCGCTGATCTGCTTGACAAGAATGGAGAGTACCACCACAAGCCCGGCCAGCGTGGTCATCATGGCCTGATCCTCCCGCCCGGAGCGGATGAGCAGCTGATTGAGTACTGCTACAATGATGCCGATGGCCGCAATTTTGAACACAAGTTCGATATCCATCCGTTTCTCCTTTGTTTCGTACAGCCTTTACCAAAAGAGCAGTGCCAGCATCATACCGCCTGCCAGCCCAAGACGGTGCGGCAGACCGGCCTGCCGCTGCGCTGTGCGGCGCGCCTGCTGCAAATAGTCCTCGAACCGCGCCGTATAGTAATCCAGCCGTTCGCATTCCTGTGCGGCCTCTGCACGACCAAGACCGCCGAAACATTCTGTGAAGCAGGCACGCTCCGCAGCGGAGAGCTGCCACGGCGCGGTCAACTGCTGCAATATACCGCCGGGAGCTTGCGGCAAAAGGCCCTCGCGGCAAAGCTGCCGGTAGAGGCTTTGCAAGTCTGCCCGGCGGTACTGTATCTCCTGCCGGATGCGCTGTAATATCGCGATGGTGCGCTGCAAGGCGACAAGGTGCAGGGCGGTTTTGGCTTGTACTGCATCCCCCGCCAGCCAGCCGCACAATGGGAGCAAAAGCAGGCCGAGTCCGCGCAGAAGGCAGCTCATACAGCGCACACTTCCCGGATGCAGCCCGGCGTCTCCCGCCCGGCAAGGATGACCAGCTGCCGCAACATCCCGCGTTGCAGCAAAGCCTGCACCTGCGGGCGGCACTGCGCCTGTACAACATCCGGCGCGTGGATACTGGCAATAAAATCCACCCCGCTGAAAAAGCCCTGCTCCAGTGCCATTGTTTCCTCCAGACTGCCCAGCTCGTCCAGCAAGATCACCTGCGGCGCCAGCGTGCGCAGCGCCATCTGGACAGCGCGGGCTTTATCTACCCCGCCGATGCGCTCCAGCGGCGGCAGGGGCTGCTCCGGCGGGAAAAGCTCGCCCCGCTCGTCTATCACCGCCACCAGTCGCTGCCGCTCGGCCAGCGTCTGGGCAATGGCGCGCAGCAGGGTGGTTTTGCCGCTGCCGGGCTCTCCCACCACCAGCAGCCCGGTAAAGTGCTGCTCCAGCAGCTTGTCCAACTCGGGCGGCAGGTAGATGGTGCAGCTGCGTGCGATACGCAGGTTGAGCGAGGTGACTCTTTGCAGGGTAACGACCTGCCCTTCCCGTTGCACGAACTGTCCCGCCACGCCCACACGGTTTCCGGCAGCAGTGGTCAGGTAGCCCTCGGCAAGTTCCCTTTCGTGGGTGTGCACCGAGCCGTTGCAAAGGGTGTGGAATATCTCTTCTATTTGCAGCGCATCCAGCTGCATGGCTGCCAGTGCCGAAGGGCAGTCAGGCAGTGCCGAAGCTGGGCATTGCCGCCCCTGCACGGTAAACGTGACCGCACAGCCAGTACGCAGCCGCAGTTCTTGTACGCGTGCAGCCGTTTTTGCTGGCAGCTGTGCCAGCGGCGCTGCCAACCAAGCGGGAAGGGCTCTGACGGCCCGGTAATACTCGTCCACTTTGGTTTCTCCTTCCACGAAAGCTTTGTGCTAGCATTGTATGCGCTTTGTGCGTTATTAGAACCGGGGAACGGGCAAACAAAAAAGCCCCTGCAACAGCGTTGCAGAAGCTTTTGAAATTACTGGTATTTCAGCATTTAAGAGGGTGCTTTAAGTCGTTTTCTGTTCTACCGGAGCATCCTTCAGCATGGCAAGAAACTCCTGCTCAGTCAGCACCGGCACGCCCAGTGCCTGTGCCTTGGTCAGCTTGGAGCCCGCCGCCGCACCGGCCACCACATAGGCCGTTTTTTTGGAGACCGAGCCGCTGGCTTTGCCGCCGTTTTTCACGATCAGTGCCTCGGCCTCGTTGCGGGAGAGGGTCTCCAGCGTACCGGTGACCACCAGCGTTTTGCCTGCCAGCTTGTCTCCCTTCGGCTCGCCCTTCCACTGCATATTGACCTCGGCATCTGCCAGACGGTGCACAAGGTCGGTGGTGCCTTCCTTGGCAAAGAATTCCACCACGCTCTGCGCCATCACGCCGCCAAAGCCGTCGATCTGGCTGATCTGCTCTGCGGTGGCTTCCCGGATCGCCTGCAGCGTGCCAAAATGCTCTGCCAGCAGCGCGGCTGCCTTATCGCCGATGTTGCGGATGCCAAAGCCAAACAAAAGTTTATCCAGATTGTTCTGTTTGGAGGCAGTAATGGCCTGTAACAAATTGTCTGCGCTTTTCTCCTTGAATTTGTCCAGTTCCAGCAGCTGTTCCCGGGTCAGCGTGTAGATATCTGCTGCGGAATGCACCAGTTCCTTTTCCACCAACTGGGTGGCCACGGCCTCGCCCAGACCTTCGATATCCATGGCGTCCCGGGAGGCAAAATGGATGATATTGCGCAGCGCCTGTGCCGGACACTCCGGGTTCACACAGCGCAGGGCAGCCTCGTCCTCCAAGTGCACCACCGGCGCGCCGCAGGAGGGGCAGACCGTGGGCATGGTGTAGGGTTCAGCATTCTCCGCATGATGGGTGACCCCGATGACCTCCGGGATGATATCGCCCGCCTTGCGCACCTGAATGGTATCCCCGATGCACAGCCCAAACTGCCGGATAAAGTCCTCGTTGTGGAGGGTGGCGCGGGCTACCGTAGTACCTGCCAGAAACACCGGGTCAAAGCAGGCGGTGGGGGTAAGCACGCCGGTACGGCCCACAGCCACCTCAATGCTGCGCAGGGTGGTCTCCTTGACCTCCGGCGGGTACTTAAAGGCAATGGCCCAGCGCGGGAATTTGTTGGTGGAGCCCATCAGCTCCCGCTGGGCAAAATCGTTCACCTTGATAACGGCACCGTCCATGTCAAAATCCAGCTTGGCACGGTTCTGCCCGATGTTCTCAATCTCGGCAATGGCGTCCTCGATATCGTGCACCACATGGTAGCGCGGCGATACCGGCAGGCCAAGGCTCTTGAGGTAATCCAGACTTTCGGAATGCTTGGTCAGGGCCTTGCCCCGGATCTGCTGCACGTTGAACACAAAGATGGAAAGCCCACGGCTGCCGGTGATGCGGGCATCCTTCTGCCGCAGAGAACCGGCTGCTGCGTTGCGGGGGTTTTTGAAGGGTGCAGCACCCTGCAATTCCTGCTCAGCACACAGGTGCTGAAAAGCCTCGTGGGGCATATATATCTCACCGCGCACCTCCAGAAACTCCGGCGCGTCTTTAAGGGTCTTGGGAATGCTGCGGATGGCACGCACATTTGCGGTAACATCCTCGCCCACCACGCCGTCACCGCGGGTGGAGGCGCGAACAAGCTGCCCGTTCTCGTACTCCAAGCTGCAGGAAAGACCATCGATCTTGATCTCCACGACATACTCCGGCTCTACTCCGGCCTCGCGGACGCGGCGGTCAAAGTCCCGCAGTTCGTCGAAGGAAAACGCGTCCAACAGACTTTCCATCTTGACGGCATGGGTCACCTTGGGCAGTTTGCTGCTGGCGGTGCCGCCCACCTTCTGGGTAGGCGATGCTGCCGTGATCAGCTGGGGAAACTGCGCTTCCAGTTCCTTCAGTTCCCGCGTCAGGGCATCGTATTCAAAATCTTCCAGTTCCGGTGCATCCTGATCGTAGTAAAGCCGGTTGTTTTTCTCAATCATTGCGCGCAGTTCTTCCACACGCTTTTTTGCCTGTTCCAGTTCCAAGTACTCCACTCTCCTGCGATATGATTTTGTTTTCTGCCTGCTGTGCCCAATGTGATTTACCGAGCGCAAGTCGACCCGGGCAGAAAACATTCTGATTCTATAAACTGTACTTCAGTATACCACATCCATGGATGGTCTGCAAAGTATAAAATACAAATCGTATTTTTGAGATGTTTTCCGGAATTGAAATCGATGCCAGTACAGCCTGCGCGTTGATTTTTAATCACCGCCGAAAGATACTCGGTGTATACTCATCAAACATTGTAGCGATAATACGCCTTATTTTATGTGTTTTCTTTTCTGTCTTTTTAGTAACTCTTTGCATTGCTTTTCTGCGCAACACAAACAAAAAACGCCCCCTTCCCGGCACGGCAGCTCATGCCATCCGGAAAAGGGGTGCGTTTTTCCGATTATTTACAGCCTTACGATCAGGTGACCGGGATCAGCAGCCGCTGTGCCTGCGGCAGACTGGCAAGCTCCTCTTCCAGCTGGTTTGCCGCAAGGATCTGTGCCGGGGCTACATGGAACCGCCGGGCCACTGCGAACACCTCTTCCCCTGCCTGTGCATAGTAGATGCGCAAGGCGATCTCGGGGTCGGTATCGGGCAGCGGGTCTCCAAGGGTGATGCTGCCGATGACCGGGCTGGTGGTACAGCCTAAAATCGTGCCCTCTGCCCGGACTGTAATCGTGGCTTCCAGCGTACCGCCCGCACAGGTGCATTGCACGTTCTCGGTGCTCAGCCAGCATTCCGGCACAAGCACCGTTCCCTCCGGCGGCGTAATGGGCAGCGGAATAGCAACTTCCAAGGTTTTCTCGTAGCTTTCCAGCTCGCCGAGAGTATTCTCTGCAAGGGCAGTTACCACTGCTTTGGCGGCAAGCACCCAGCCCTCCCCTTTTTGGACGGTCTGCTGGGGACCGTAGTGCACAAAGCAGGCCCGCAGCTGCGCCCCTGCATCCGGCAGCGGGCCGGAGCCTGTGGCGGTGGCGGTATCGTTCAGGGTGCAGAGCAGCTGCTCCGTGACGAGCGGCTGCGGTGTGAGTTCCGTTTCAAACCGGGTGGAAAAAGCATCCACCGCTACCTGCAGCTGGTAGCTGCGCCATGCCCGCAGATGCAGCATAACATTCGCTGTTAGCTGTGCGGCGGCGCTTTCTGCCTGCGACAGGGTAAAACCCACCGGCTCTGCCACACACAGGCAGCGGCAGTCCTCCGTAATACCCTCTAAATCTATTACCTGTTGGAAGGGCAGTGCCGCCGCCTGACTTTGCAGGGCAGTGTCCTCTTTTGCCCGCCATGCGCACTGCACCCGCAGTTCCCCCTTGACCACAGCTTTACCGGCAAGCAGCTTTACCTCCCCCACACAGGCGTTTCCGGTAATATCCAGTACAGCCGCCGGGGGCTTTGCAAAGACCAGTTCGCCCTCCAAGGTCACAAGTTTATCCAGCACAGCCACACTGCGCACGCCCTGCAATGTACGCAGCTGCTGCTCGATGCCGCCATCCGCCAGTGCAGTAATGACCTCGGTCTTGCACTGTGTGTGTATCGTGACCACCAGCCCGTAGGCGCCCCGCACCTCGATGCGGCGCGGGTCTGCCGCGCGGGTGTTAAGGTACTCTGTCTGCCCTTCCACCACGGCTGTCCACGCTGTAAAGGCAAGCTCCGGCAGTTCCAGCTGCCGGGTGAAGGGCAGCTTTTGTTCGGTCTGGCACAGACCTTTTTCTGCTTCGCTCTGGTAAAACACCGTGCAGCGCAGATAGCCCTCTAGGGTAAGCCTGCCCGGCTGCAGCTGTCGTTGCAGCACTACTGGGCGGACAAAGCACTTTACCAGCTTACCCACCGGCGGTAAATCGTCCGAAATGCGGATCTCGGTCTCCAGCGGAAGTTCTGCTTTTACGGTACAGCCCGCCCCGCCCTGCGGCAGCGTGTCCCGGAATATCTTCAGTTCCATGTGCAGTGCGCTCCTTTCCCTGTCCGTTTCCGTAAGAGTGTATGCGGCGGCAGGCAGCGGTATGCCGACAGCAAAAGGCCGGTGTGCAGCAGCTGCCACACACCGGCCTTTTATGGATTCAGTTCTCTTTGCGGATGCCGAACAGCTTGCGCAGAATGCCGCACAGCGCTTTCGGGCTGCGAATAACCACTACCTGCATTTCCACCCCGCCTTTCGCTCATGTTTACCCCATTATAGCGTTTGACTGGCAAAAATGTTCCGGGAAGGGTTCAATCCGCGATGGTCTCCACCACCACAAGCGCACCCTGCCGGGTGCTGACGGTGATGCAGCTTGAGCCTTCGGCGTACTCATTGCTCACACCCAGCGGATAGCCTGCTGTGAGCACGGCATCCTCCAGTTCATAAAAGGAGCCTTTTTCATACACACCCTCGGCGCGCCCCTCCATGGGGAAGGCCGAGAAGTAAAAGAACTCTTCCTTGGGATAGCGGCGGCTCTCGCCCGGCAGCACAAAGGTGATGCGGGAACGCTCGTCCTGCAAGGCGGCGCGGATGCCGCGCTGCTCCAGCCCAA
This sequence comes from uncultured Faecalibacterium sp., assembly GCA_934532365.1. Taxonomy (GTDB): domain Bacteria; phylum Bacillota; class Clostridia; order Oscillospirales; family Ruminococcaceae; genus Faecalibacterium. The sequence continues at coordinate 78,508 of CAKTAT010000001.1, forward strand.
GGCCGGTACACAGGTTTGCAAGGGTGTGCTCTACCCGCTTGCCGCCCAGTGCGCCCAGCAAAAGCACCTCGTCAAAGCCCTTTTGCGCAGCAAGCTTTGCAGCATACTCGGTATCGGTGTCGTCCTTGACGTGGGGCAGCACCACGATATCGTCCGTATCCTGCTGCGGACAGGGAGCGGAATCAAAATCGCCTACAATGACATTCGGCTTACAGCCCAACCGTTCGCAGTTGCGGTAGCCTGCATCGCAGGCGATGATAAAATCATCGCTGCGCAGCAGGCGTTTGAGCTCCGGCTGCACCGGGCAGGCGGAAAGGATCACACAACGGGACATCTTATTCTTCCTTCCGTATTACACTTTCGGGCGCTGCCAGTCCTTGACATCCTTTACCTCGTCGTACATGGCGCAGTAGCTGTCGTACCGGGTCTGGGAAATCTTGCCCTCTGCCAGCGCTGCCCGCACAGCGCAGCCTTTTTCGCTGCGGTGGGAGCAGCCGGTAAACTGGCACTGCCCCAGATAAGGCCCGAACTCCGGGAAAGCGTGTTCCAGATTCTCCTTGGGGATAAACCCGGCACGGTTGGCCTCTAAGCTAGCAAAACCCGGGGTGTCAGCGATGCGTCCACCGTAGGCTTCAAAGATGGTCACCTCGCGGGTGGTGTGGCGGCCGCGCCCCAGCTTTTGGCTGATGGCACTGGTCTCACGGGCAGCGTCCGGCAGCAGTGCGTTCAGCAAGGTAGATTTGCCCACGCCGGAATTGCCGCAAAAGGCGCACAATCTGCCGTTGATCCACTGCTTTACTTCGTCCAGTCCGGCGCTGCTTTCGTAGTCGATGCGGATAAACGGCAGGGTGGACTTTGCATAGGCGTTTGCCAGAAAATCCGCCTCGGCAAGGTCGCTTTTGGTGCACACCACCACCGGCTGCACGCCCTTATCCACCGCAATGGCCGAAAGCTTATCCAGCACCAGCGTGCTGGGGGTGGGCTGGGTAGTGCTGGCCACAAGGAACAGCACATCCAGATTTGCCACCGGCGGGCGCACAAAAACATTTTTGCGGGGCGCGATCTGCGCAATGACCGCTGCGCCGTTTTCGGTCTCCAGCGTCACCTCATCCCCTGCCACGGGGGTGATCTTCTGCTTGCGGAAGATACCGCGGGGCTTGCACTCCACGATGCCGTCCGGCGTTTTTACATAGTAAAAGCCGCCAATGCCTTTTACGATATAACCGTTCATGCACATCCTCCGTCAGCCCAACAGCGAGGACCACCAGTCCAGAATACCGCCGCCGGTGGAGCTGCTGGAGCCCGGCTCGCTGCTGCCGCCGGTGCTCTCGCCGCCGGTAGAGCCTTCACCGGTAGTGCCATCGCCGCCCGGCTGCTCCGGCTCCTGTGCCGGTGCAGCGCCTGCGCTGACCACAACGTTTACACGGCTGTTCAGCTTTGCAGTGGTACCTGCCGCCGGGCTCTGGCTGAGCACTGTGCCTGCAGGCTGATCGCTATATTCTTCGCTCTGGCTGCCAAGACCCAGATGGTTCTGCACCAGCAGGGTGCGTGCATCATCCACGCTCATGCCGGTAAGCGAGGGCACCTTGGTGGTGGTAGATACCTGCGGACGGCTGATATAGAGGATGACCGTGGAGCCTGCCGCTACCTGCGTGCCGGCGGCAGGGTCGGTGCGGATGACCGCACCGGAGGCCACCGAGGTATCCACGGCCTGCGTGACCAGCACCGAAACGCCCAGTGTCTTGAGCTGCTGCTCGGCATCAGACTGCACATAGTTAGTCAGATCCGGCACGGTGACATACTGGGTGCCCAGACTGACGGTCAGCGTTACGCTCTGACCCTCGCGGACGGTGCGGCCGGACACCGGCGACTGCTTATAGATATAACCGGCCGCATAGTTGCTGTTATACTCCTCTTCCCACTCCGGGGAGATCTGGCCGGATGCGATCTGATCCGTGGCCATGGCCTGATCCTTGGTCATGCCGATATAATCCCCAAGGGTGACATCGGCCTTGTTGTTCATCAGGTTGGAGGAATCGTTCAGAATCATCCAGCACAGTGCCATGCAGGCCAGTGCAAAGGCAATGGTGATGCCGAACAAGGCCGGCAAAAAGACGGTGCGGCGCTTTTTGCCCTGCTTACCTTTGCCGTTTTTACGGGGAGCGGACTGTTCGTTCTGACGGATCGCGCGGTTCTGATTCATGGTACGTTTCACCACCTTTTCGGGTGCTTCTTCTGTAATATACTGATATTCAAACAGCACGGAGGGATTCTGTACATAGGTGTCCAGTGCCTCCAGCATTGCCCGTGCCGAGGGGTAACGGTTCTGAGGGAGCTTAGCCATAGCCTTTTCGGTGATCTCCACCAGCGCATAGGGCACCTCCGGTGCCAGCTCGTGCAGCGAGCGGGGCTCGTCCGAGATCTGCTTGATGGCAACCTCCACCACGTCGTCGGCGTCAAAGGGCAGATGACCGGAAAGCATCTCGTACATCATGACGCCTACCGAGTAGATGTCGCTGGTGCGGTCGGTCTCGTCCCCTTTTGCCTGCTCCGGGCTGATATAATGCACGCTGCCCATCGCCTTGCCGGCCAGCATCTGGTTATCTGCCCGGGAAATGCGGGCAATGCCGAAGTCCATCATGCGCAGCTGGCCGTTATCCAGCAGCATAATGTTCTGGGGCTTGATATCCCGGTGCACGATGCCGTTGGCGTGGGCGTGCTCCAGTGCTTTGAGGATCTGGGAGATGAAGTGCACAGTCTCCCGGCTGGAAAGCTTGCCGCCCCGCTCGTTGAGGTACTCCCGCAGGGTCATGCCGTCCACATACTCCATGACGATATACTGCAGATGGTCGTTGACCGAAACATCGTACACCTTGACGATGTTGGGGTGGTTCAGCAGCGAGATGGCCTTGGATTCGTTTTTAAAACGGCGTACAAGGTCCGGGTCGTGCATATATTCCTGCCGCAGCACCTTGACGGCCACCACAGTCCCGGCGGGCACGGGGCCGTTCTGTCCCCGCATGACCGCCTTATACACGTTGGCCATACCGCCGGAGCCGATCAGTTCCTGCACCTCGTACAGGCCGTCCAGTCTTTTACCGATCAGGTTATCCATGGCGCACCTCCATCGGCTCTACCCCCACCAGCAGGGCGGTGATGTTGTCCGGGCCGCCGTTTTCGTTGGCGGTGCGGATCAGCACATCCGGCAGGTCGTAAAAAGACCCACTGCGGAGCAACTGCTCCAGCTGCTCCGTGGGCACGGCATTGGTCAGGCCGTCCGTGCACAGCAGCAGAACATCCCCTGCCTGCAGCGCCACGGTGGTAAACTCCGGGTCCAGCCGGTAATCCACACCCAGCGCCCGGGTAATGATGTTTTTCTGCGGGTGATGCTCTGCCTGCTCCTGCGTGATGGTGCCGCAGTCCACCAGTTCCTGCACATAGGAGTGGTCGTGGGTCAGCTGCGCCAGCTTACCGTCCCGGTACAGATAGGCGCGGGAATCACCCGCATGGCTCAGATAGGCTTTGCCGCCGCGCACCAGAGCGCAAACGGCGGTGGTGCCCATACCGGCCAGAGACTCCTCCCGCAGTGCCTTCTGGAACACATAGCGGTTAGCGCTGAGCAGCGCCTTTTTCAGAAAAGTTTCCTCTTCGCCGGGGATGCACTGGCTGTACTGCTCCTGAAAGCAGCGCTCGATGACGCTGCACGCACACTGCGAGGCTTCCCGCCCGCCGCGTGCGCCGCCCATGCCATCGCATACCAGCGCCCATGCTGCATCGCCGGGCAGTTCCCCGGCACGGTAATCATCCTGATTGTCCTGCCGGACGCGCCCTACGTCCGTTTTTCCTGCAAGTTTCATAGGTTTCTCCCTCTGTTTATGCCTTGCCGTTCATTTCGTCGCGGCGCAACTGGCCGCAGGCGGCACTGATCTCGCTGCCAAGGCGGCGGCGCACCGTGGCGTTTACGCCAAGACTTTCAAGCTTTTGCTGGAACCGGCGCACATTGGCTGCATCCGTAGCGGAGTACGGACTGCCGTCCACCGGGTTGATGGGGATCAGATTTACATGAGCGCCCATGCCCCGGATCAGGTCTGCCAGCTGCTTTGCGCAGACATCAGAATCATTGACACCGCGCACCATGGAATATTCAAAGCTGACCCGGCGGCCGGTGGTTTCCTGATACCGGCGCACGGTCTGGATCAGCTGCTCCACCGGGTAGGCATCGTTGACCGGCATCATGCTGCTGCGGATCTGGTTTGTGGGTGCGTGCAGCGAGATGGAAAGGGTGAGCTGCAGCTTTTTCTCCGCCAGCTGATCGATCTTAGGCACAAGGCCGCAGGTAGAAAGGCTGATGTTGCGCATACCGATATTGACGCCCTCAGGCGAGGTGATATTCTCCAAAAAGCGCATCACTTCGTCAAAGTTATCCAGCGGCTCGCCGATGCCCATGAGCACGATATGCGAGATGCGCTCGCCGATATCCTTCTGGGCAGTGTAGATCTCGGAGCAGATCTCGCCGGCTTCAAGGTTGCGCACCCGCCCCGCCTGCGTAGAGGCGCAGAACCGGCAGCCCATGCGGCAGCCCACCTGTGTGGACACGCACACGGTATTGCCGTAGTGGTAACGCATGACAACGGTCTCGATGCAGTTGCCGTCCGCCATGCGCAGCAGATACTTTACAGTGCCGTCCTTAGCCTCCTGACGGCGCTCGATCTGCGGTGCAGCGATATAAAAGGCTTCTTCCAGCTTTGCCAGCAGGGTCTTGGGCTGATCGGTCATGGCAGAAAATTCGGTAACCAGTTTCTGGTGCACCCAGTGGAAGATCTGCTTTGCCCGGAAACCCGGCTGTCCCAGCGCTTTTAGTTCAGCAGTCAATTCTGCCAGCGTCAGGGAAGAAATACAGCGTTTTTGTTCCATTCTGTTCTCCTATAAGAGGATACGACCCACAAAGGCCGTGCTTATTGCGTTGCGGCGGCTTTTTGCAGCACACACAGGAAAAAACCGTCCATGCCGGTGCGGGTGGGCACCGAAAGGCAGCCGTGCTCCCCTGCCGTCATTCCGGCAGGCAGCGGCGCCTCCGGTGCGCAGACCGCAAATTCCGGGTGACGCTGCAAAAAGGCTGCGATCTGCTGCTGATTTTCTGCCGGATCGATGGTACAGGTGGAATAGACCAGCCGCCCGCCTGCCTTGAGCAGCGCCGCAGCGGTATCCAGAATTGCCGCCTGCGTGGCAAGCAATTCTGCCTGCCGGGCAGCTTCCAGCTTTTTATAGCGCAGATCCGGCTTTTTTGCCAAAATGCCCAAGCCGCTGCAGGGCACATCCGTCAGGATGCGGTCTGCCATGGGCAGTGCAGGGTTCGGCTTGGTGGCATCGTTGCACAGAGTGTGCACCCCGGCAAAGCCCATGCGGTCCACAGCGGTGCGGATCAGACCCACACGGTTTTCTGCCGCATCGCAGCTGTACAGTTCTCCGGTGCCCTGCATCTGCTCGGCCAGCAAAATGGTCTTGCCGCCGGGGGCAGCACACAGGTCCAGCACCGTCTCGCCGGGGACTGCACCCACGCAAAGGGCTGCCAGCTGGCTGGCCTGCCCCTCCACATGGTAGTAGCCCTGCCGGAAGAGTTCGTTATCTGCCGGGCTGCCCGCAAACCGCGCCAGCACACTACCGGGCACAATGCCCTGCCGCACCTCTGCTGCGCCCTGCTCTGTGAGCATAGCACACAGCTGTGCAGCGCTGGCTTTGAGGGGGTTTGCACGCAGACTGGTCAGGCCTCCATCGGCCTGATAGGTCAGGATGCCCAGTGCTTCATCCGGGTAATTTTTATGGAGAAATTCCGCCACATCCCGCCCGGCAGAGCCAAGCACCATCAGGCGCTGGATCTCGTCTGTAAAGACGGCAGTGTCTAAATCATAGCCGCAGGCCTTGCGCAGTACGGCGTTGACAAGGCCGGAGGCGCTGGATTTTTTAAAGGTGCGGGTCAGCTTGACCGCCTCGTTCACCGCTGCGGAGACAGGCACCTGCATATAGCGTGCCTGCGCCAGTGCAGCGCGCAAAATTTCCCGCACAGGTGCATCCAACTTTGCCAGACCCTTGGGCAGAAACTGCTCCAGAATATAATCCAGCGTGCCGCGGTGTTCCAGCACCGTGTAAAAGATGGCGCTTGCAAAGGCCTTATCCCGGCCTTCCAGCTTCTGGCGCTTGAGCTCTGCGTCCAGCACCAGATTGGAAAAGCCATCCTGCTCCTGCCGCACCAGTGCGGTGACTGCCGCCGCACGCGGATTTGCCGCCATCAGAGGCTATCCCCCGTTTTCAGGCGCAGACCCGCTGCAAAGGCGGTGCCGTCCATAGGCTTTTTGCCCTCCGGCACGATCTCAAGCAGCTGGATGGCGCCCTCGCCGCAGGCTACGGTCAGGGGTTTTGTAGCCAGCACCGTGCCGGGGGCTTCGCCATTGGCGGCAGCCACACGACAGGACATCACCTTGAGTTTTTTGCCGCCGGAGGTGACGAACCACGCACCCGGCCAAGGATTCATGCCGCGCACCCAGTTGTGGATGTGGGCGGCAGAGTCGGTCAGGTGGAACTCTGCCATCTCCTTGTTCAGCATCGGGGCAAGGGTGGCGTTCTCGTGCTCTTGCGGCACAGCCGTCAGGGTGCCTACTGCAATCTGAGGAATGGTCTCGCACAGGGCCTCGGCACCCACAGCGGTAACGCGGTCAAACAATTCGCCGCTGGTCTCCTCGGGGTCGATGGCGATTTTTTTGCAGTACAGCACATCGCCGGTATCCAGACCCTCGTCCATCTGCATGATGGAAACGCCGGTCTCGGCATCGCCATTCAGCACCGACCACTGCACCGGGGCGCTGCCGCGATACTTCGGCAGCAGCGAAACGTGCAGGTTGATGCAGCCGTAGCGGGGCATTTCCAGCACGGACTTCGGCAGGATGCAGCCATAGGCCACCACCACGATCAACTCCGGGGCGAGGGCGCGGATGTTTTCATCCTCGCTGCCGTCCCGCAGGGTGCGGGGCTGGAACACGGGTGTGCCGTGCGCCAGTGCGACCTCCTTGACCGGCGGTGCGGTGAGCACCTGCTTGCGGCCGACGGGCTTATCCCGCCGGGTATACACGGCACAGATATCATGCCCGGCGGCATACAGGGCCTTCAGGCACTCGGCAGCAATATCCGGCGTGCCCATGAACAAAATGCGCATCAGTTGTTTCCTTTCGCTTCGCGGGCGGCCTTTTTGCCTTCCTCGGTATCCTCATAGAAGTACTCGCTGGACTCCATGATGGTGATGCCGTCCAGATGGTCGTTCTCGTGCTGGATGCAGCGGCCCAGCAGGCCGTCAGCTTCCAGCTCGAACCATTCGCCGTTGCGGTCCTGTGCACGCACCTTGACGGCAACTGGGCGGGTCACAGCGCCGTTGTGCCCCGGGAAGGACAGGCAGCCCTCGTAGGCGGTCTCCTCTTCCTCGGAAACGGCAAGGATCTCAGGGTTGACGAAATCAATGAATTTGTACTCGTAGTCCTCGGGGATCTCCTCCGGGGCATCAGTGGTGTCCCACACCACGAACAGGCGGCGCATCATGCCCACCTGCGGGCCGGCCAGACCCACGCCATCGGCGGCGATCATAGTCTCGCGCATATCGTCCAGCAGGGTGGCCAGACGGTCATCAAAATTGGTCACAGGACGGCAGACCTTGTTCAGAATGGGGTCGCCTTCTTTAACAATGTTACGGATAGCCATAATGGTACCTCCAGTTTTATCAGATGTCACCGTCCGAGTGCAGGTCTACCACGACCGATGCCTTGGACGGCAGTTTTTCTTTTTCATACAGTGCCAGTGCCGCCCGCACAAGGTCGCGGAAGCGGCGGTCGTTGCGGCACTTGACGGTGAGCTTATAGCGATAGGTATCGTTGATCTTTTCAATGCTGCCGGGCGTAGGACCCAGAATACGCAGGGGCAGGTCCGGCTGCTTGGCCGCCTGCTGCCCTAAAAGTACCGAGAACCGGGCAGCAGCACGCGCCACCTCGTTCTCCTTTGCACCGGCAAAGCCGATGACGCACAGCCCGCAGAAGGGCGGGTACAGCCCCAGCTTGCGGTAGGCGATCTCCTGCTCATAGAAAGCATCGTAATCCTGTGCGGCGGCAAGGGTGAGCACCGGGTTGTCCGGGTCGGTGGTCTGGATGATCGCAAAGCCGGGCTCCTTTGCGCGGCCGCTGCGTCCCACCACCTGTGTGATCAAGCTGAACACGTTCTCGTATGCCCGAAAGCCCTGCGCGAACAGCAGCGAATCAATGCCCAGAACGCCCACAAGGGTCACGTCCTCGAAATCCAGACCCTTCGCCACCATCTGGGTGCCCACCATGATATCGTATTCATGTGCTGCAAATTTGGCAAGCAGCTTTTCGTGGGCGTCCTTGGCGGCAGTAGAGTCCTGATCCATGCGCAGCACCCGCGCCTCCGGGAAAAGCTTTGCAAGTTCCTCCTCGGCTTTCTGGGTGCCGAAGCCCCGGTACTGCAGCTTGCCGCCGCAGGCCGGGCAAAGGGTGGGCGGCGGCTCTTGCTGGGAGCCGCAATAGTGGCACAGCACCTTATGTGCTGATTTGTGGTACACCATTGGCACGCTGCACTTGGGGCACTTGAGCACCTCGCGGCAGTCCTCGCACTGGGCAATGGTCTGGTAGCCACGACGGTTGAGCAGAAGAATAGTCTGCTTTTCCGCCTCCAGATTGCGGCGGATGGCATCCTCCAGCGCAAGGCTGATCTCGCGGGGATTGCCCGCAGCCAATTCTGCCCGCATATCCACGATCTGCACGCTGGGCAGCGGATTGCCGCCGTAGCGCTTGGTCAGGCGCACCAGCTGGGTGCGGCCGTTCTGCGCAGCGTAAAAGCTCTCGGTGCTGGGGGTGGCACTGGCCAGAAGCAGCAGTGCACCGTTTTCGGCGGCACGCTGCCGGGCGACCTCGTGGGCAGAGTAGCGCGGTGCGGATTCCGACCGGTAGGTGTGCTCCTGCTCCTCGTCAATGATGATAAGGCCGATATTTTCCAGCGGCGAAAACACCGCGCTGCGGGTGCCCACCACAATATCTGCACCGCCATCCTGGATCATCTGCCATTGCAGCAGACGCTCGGTGTGGTTGAGCGCGGAGTGCTGCACTGCCACGCGGTGGCCAAACTGCCCCTTGAGCCGCAGGATCATCTGCGGGGTCAGGCTGATCTCCGGCACCAGCACCAGCGCCTTGCGGCCAAGCTCCAGACAGCGGGAAATCAACTTTAAAAACACCAGCGTCTTGCCGCTGCCGGTCACGCCGTACAGCAGCGCGGAATGGGGTGCGGTATCTTCTAACTTAGGCAGCAGCGTATCATAGGCGGCCTGCTGCTGCTCTGTGAGAGTGATGGGGTCGTTGCGCAGCGGGATGGAGGCGTAAAGGTCGATGGACTTATTCACCTTGCCGCATTCCAGCACACCTTTGGTGCACAGGTTATCCAGCACCGCGCGGCTGATGCCCTTATCCTCCAGCTCGTTCAGGGTGCGGGGGCCGCCGCTCAGCAGCGCCACCGCTGCCAGTTGTTTTGCCGTAGGCTTTGGCTTTTGCGGCAGTGTGCCCACCAGCTTGTAAGCGTTTTCCGTGTGGCGGGTAAGCTGCTTTTGCAGCACCGGGGTCACACCGTCTGCGGCCACGGCAGGCTTGTACTGCGCACCATACGGAATGACCGCCTTGACGGCCTCGTAGTAGGTGCAGAAGGTGCGCTCCTTTAAAAAATGCACCAGCCGCAGCAGCTCCGGGGTCAGGCAGGCCGAGGCCGGGGCTACATCGAACAGATATTTCAGCTTGGAGTGCTCCGGCTCAGCATCGCAGGCCAGCACCACGCCCATGCGGGCGCGGCTGCCTTTGCCAAAGGGTACCAGCACCATGCTGCCCAGACGCACCGCATTCTGGTGCTCCGGCAGAACGGCGTAGGTATACAGCTTATCAAAATGGAAGGTCGCATTGCTGACGGCAACGCCTACCGTTTTGGGCATTTGTCCAACTCCTTCAACGCTTGATTTTTCAGCCCTGCAGCCCGGCGCGCTGGCAGATGACCTGATACAGCTCTGCGGCGCAAGGCTCGATCTGGTTGTTGACCAGCTTTACGGTAAACTTATCCTGCTCGGCCAGCTCCTGCCGGGCGGTGGCGAGACGCTCCTGAATGCTTTCCTCAGTCTCGGTACCGCGGCCGCGCAGACGGTGCTCCAGCTCCTCCACAGAGGGCGGCAGCAGGAACACGGTGGTAGCGCCCGGGAACATCCGGCGGATATTGGCAGCGCCGTGCACGTCAATGACCAGCACGACTACCTTGCCGGCTTCCAGCCGCTTTTCCACCTCAGACTTCAGTGTGCCGTAGTAATTGCCATTATAGAAGTTGTGCTCCACCACCTGATCATTTTCCAGCAGCTGCTGGAACTGCTCACGGGTGCGGTAGTAGTAGTCTACCCCCTCCTGCTCGCCGGGGCGCGGGGTGCGGGTGGTGGCAGAGACGGTCTTTTCGATCTCGGGGTGCGCCTCGCGCAGTGCCTTGACCACGCTGTCCTTGCCGGTACCGGCTGCGCCGGAAACTACAAACAGAAATTTATCATTCGCCATGAGATGCTTCTTCCTCCATTGATGCTCTGCCCTCCTGCCCGGCGGCGCGGCTTGCCACCGTTTCGGGCTGAAGGGCCGACAGCACGACATGATCGGAGTCCATGATGAGCACAGCCCGGGTGCTGCGGCCATAAGAGGCATCGATCAGCATCCCGCGCTCGCGTGCTTCCTTCACCAGACGCTTGACCGGTGCAGAGTCCGGGCTGACGACTGCCACCACGCGCCCCGCACTGACCATATTGCCAAAGCCGATGTTGATGAGTTTCATAGGCTCCTCCACAACATATTATTCCAGATTCTGGATCTGCTCGCGGATCTTTTCGATCTCCGCCTTCATATCCACCACAATGCGGGTGATATCCAGATCCTGACACTTGGAGCCAATGGTATTGGTCTCGCGGTTCAGCTCCTGCGTCAGGAAATCCAGCTTACGGCCCACGGGCTCGTCCAGCTGCAGGATATCGCGGTACTGGGCAATGTGGCTGCGCAGACGGACAGTTTCTTCATCCACGGCGGTCTTATCGCCAAAAATGGCAGCCTCAGTCAGCACACGGGCGTCATCAATGTCACGATCCTGCAGGATGACCTTGAGCTTTTCGTACAAGCGGTTGGTGTAGTTCTCTACCCGGCCTGCGCTCAAAGCTTCCACCTTGCCGACGCACTGTTCCAGAAACGCAAGACGGCTTTCCACGTCTGCCTTCATCTTGGCGCCCTCGGCGGCGCGCATCTCCACAAAACGATCCAGCGCCTGTGCGGTGACGGCAGACACATCCTGCCACAGCTGCTCCTCGTCCACATCGGCGTGGCGGGTGGTCAGCACATCCGGGAAGCGGGTCAGAACAGCAGTGGACACATCATTTTTGACCCCCAACTGCTCGGACAGGTCCCGCATTGCCTGCTGATAGCTGCGGGCAAGCTCCATGTTGACGGCGACCACGGTATCTGCCGCGTCCACGTTCTGCACGGTCATACTAAGTTCTACCTTACCGCGGGAGATCCGCTGGTTGAGCTGCTTTTTCAGGCGGCTGTCCAGAGAACTGCAGGTGCGCGGGATGCGGGAGGAATACTCGAAATAGCGGGAGTTCACGCTGCGCAGTTCCACAGTGATCTCGCGGCCATTGAGCACGGCAGTCCCCCTGCCGAAACCGGTCATGCTTAAGATCATACTAGCTCCTATTCTTTTACGGTTCACTTCGGTTTTTCTGTATAGGTATCCGCTTTGGGCACACAAGCCCATGTTACGATACATATAGCACCATTTTACTATTCTTTTCTGAAAAATTCAAGGTGCAGACTGCATCCGTGCAAAAAACACAGTTTTCATTTTTACTGCTGCGCAGCCAAAACGACATGGCTGCGGCAGTTACCGCTTTTCCAGAAGCTTTCCCCCTGTAAAAAACTATAACCCCGCGTTTTCACGCAGGGTCATAACATCAGTTCGTCTTATAAACGCAGGTCACACTGGTTTGCAGGATATCTGCATTGAGCAGCGTGCGCTCCACCCAATGGATGTTGTCGGCAATGGTATCCAGAGAGACCTCGTATTCTTTGGCAATGCTTTCCATCGTGCGGTACTCGTAGCGATAGATCAAGGTCAGGATGAGCTTATCCATCATGGAGATCTTGGTAAAGCGGGTCTTGCGCTTGTGCTCCTGACGGTAAGCCTCATGCAGAGCCTTGAGCATCCGGTCAAATTCCAGCTTTGAAATGCCAAAATACAGTTGATAGTCCTGCTCCTGAAACTCAGCAATGCGCTGCTCCGGGATGCTTCGCATAGCATTTTCCTCCACATCATTTGTTGTATTGTATGGGCTATACCAATCATTATAAAAGGTATTGGGCGGCAAGTCAATGTGTATGCAGAAGTTTTTCCCAGATTGCCCGACAGAGTACGTCTTGTGCCTTTGCCGGATGCGCAAAAAAAGCTGCTGCACAGCGTTTTGTGCAGCAGCCTTGAAAGAGACTTATTTATCAGACAGGATGAGACTGGTTGGTGTAGTCCACATGATCGCCGTCCACGCCCTGCTTTTTGGCATTGCGCTTATCGAAGAACTTGGGAGCGACCTGCGGGAACATAGCGTAGGTCAGCACGTCCTCTTCCTGCGTTGCCCACTTGGCAGCCTCGGCCTTCAGCTTGTCCATCTCGGGAGCCAGCGTGTCGGCAAAGCGGCAGGTAATGGGCTGCTCGTCGCCAAGGATCTTCTTGGTGAACTCGGGCTTGATGGGAGCGGGAGTCTTGCCGTAGTCGCCGTGGACCAGACCCTTGAACTCCTTGGTGACCATCTTGTAGCGCTCGCCCATGATGACGTTGAACACGGCCTGCGTACCGACGATCTGGCTGGTGGGGGTAACCAGCGGCGGGTAGCCTGCATCCTCACGGACGCGGGGGATCTCGGCCAGCACTTCGTCCAGCTTATCTTCCTTGCCGGCATCCTTCAGCTGCTTGAGCATGTTGGAGAACATACCACCCGGCACCTGATACAGCAGAGTGTTGGCGTCCACGCCCAGGCTCTTGGGGCTGATCTGGCCGTTGGCGATGTACTTCTCGCGCAGCTTTGCAAAGTAAGCACGCACGACATTCAGCTGCTTCAGATCCAGACCAGTGTCGTAGTCGGTGCCCTGCAGGGCAGCCACCAGACTCTCGGTGGGCATATGGCTGGTGCCAAGGCTCAGGGGGCTCATGGCGGTATCGACGATGTCGGCACCTGCCTCGATGCCCTTAAGGATGGACATGGAAGCCAGACCTGCAGTGTAGTGGCTGTGGATATCCACAGGGATGCTGACGGTCTCCTTCAGCTTCTTAACCAGATCATAGCAGGTATAGGGCGTGAGCAGGCCTGCCATATCCTTGATGCAGATGGAGTTTGCACCCATTTCCTCCAGAGTCTTGGCGTAGGATGCAAAGTACTCGTTGTTGTGCACGGGGCTCAGAGTATAGCTGATGCAGCCCTGCACATGAGCGCCCTCCTTGTTTGCAGACTTGATAGCGGTCTGCAGGTTGCGGGGGTCGTTCAGAGCGTCGAAGATGCGGATGACGTCGATGCCGTTGGCAACGGACTTCTGTACAAAGTACTCCACAGCGTCATCTGCGTAGGGACGGTAGCCCAGCATATTCTGGCCGCGGAACAGCATCTGCAGCTTCTGGTGCGGCAGTTCCTTGCGCAGGATGCGCAGACGCTCCCACGGATCCTCGTCCAGGAAGCGGATGCAGCTGTCGAACGTAGCGCCGCCCCAGCACTCCACGGAGAAGTAGTTGATCTTGTCCATTTCGGGCAGGATGGGGCGCATCTCGTCCATGGTCATACGGGTAGCCAGCAAAGACTGGTGCGCATCACGCAGGACGACCTCGGTCACCTTGATCGGCTTTTTTGCCATGGTTGTCACCTCTTCCTTAGTTCATGGAAACCAGAACGTCACCGGAGTTGACGGTATCGCCCTTGTTCACGTTGATGGAAGCCACGGTGCCATCCTGCGGAGCAACGATCTCGTTCTCCATCTTCATGGCCTCGAGGATGACCAGCACGTCGCCGGCCTTGACAGAAGCACCGGCAGCGACCTTGACATCCAGAATGTTGCCGGGCATGGGAGCCTTGACGGTAACAGCACCGGCTGCACCGGCGGCTGCCTTGGGAGCAGCTGCGGGAGCGGGAGCGGCCTTGGGTGCGGCAGGTGCTGCGACGGGAGCAGCAACAGGAGCAGCGCCTGCGGCGGTTTCCTCAACGGAAACGCTGTAAGCAACACCATTGACAGTAATATTGTAGTACTTCATGGAAGGATCCTCCAATTCAAAATCGAACTCAATTAACTTACATTCGGACGCTTACAGAGCCATATTGCCATGCTTCTTGGGCAGGCGGGCAGCGCGCTTGGTGCTCAGCAGCTCCAGCGCAGCCACAACGCTGGCACGCACATTAGCTGCATCGCAGCTCATATCGGCAGCACCGGCAGCCACTGCGCTGGCAGCGCTGCACACCTCAGCGGTGTAGGCAGCAGCCTTGGCCTTGGTGGCGGCAATGATGTTGTCGGACGCATCGATTTCGTCCTTATACAGCACGCTGACAGCGGCGCTGGGCTCCAGTGCGCTGACGGTGCAGCCGGTCACAGCGATGCGCAGGTCGGCAGCAGCCAGAGTGGTGTACACAGGGCCCACAGCCTTACCGGCCAGCACTGCCACCTTTGCGGTGGTAGCATCGGCGTAGGTAGCGGCCAGACGGGCAGCCTCGCGGATGCCGCCAGCCACGTCATCGGTAACGCTGGGCACAAAGCCCTCGGTATCCACGATGGTGACCACAGGCACGCTGAAGGCATCGCACAGGCGCACAAAGCGGGAAGCCTTGGCTACGCAGTTGTGGCACAGCTGCTTGCCGGTTGCCACAACGCCCACGGCGTTGCCGCCGATGGTTGCAAATGCGGTGTAGACAGACTTGCCAAAGCCTGCATACAGTTCCACAGCGCTGTCCTTATCGATCACAGCAGCAGCGGCCTTTGCGGGCTCGGCACCGGCAGCCAGAACAGCGGTGGGCTGCTCGAACTCGAAGATCGCCGGGCCGGTCAGGTTGTTGGCGGGCAGCAGACCCACGATGTGAGCAGCCTTTTCAGCAGCCTCTGCAGCATCGGCAGCCACGATGGAGGCTACACCTGCCTTGGCGGCAGCTGCGGCGCTGCCTGCATCGGCGACCTTATCGCCCTTGGCAGCGGAGGTAAACGGAGCGGTGAAGAACAGCTCTGCGCCCTCAGCCATGATGCAGACATCTGCGTTGGCAGCGCTCAGAGCGCTGGTGCCGCCGCAGACACCCAGAACAACGGCCACCTGCGGAACAACGCCGGAGACCTTTGCGATCTGTGCATTCAGCTTTGCGCTGGCAGTCAGCACGTCCAGACCCTCAGCCAGCTTTGCGCCAACCGAGTTATAGAAGGTGACCACCGGGCAGCCGGTCTGTGCAGCCATTTCCAGAACCTTGATGTTCTTTTCAACATCCTTTACGGTGACAGCCTCGCCGTTCTGATAAACGGCGTAAGCCTGCTGACCTGCAGCATAGCCGCAGGCAGCGCTCACTGCACCATCAGCAAACAGCGCAGTGTATTCCCCGTCATCGAAGAACTTGGCGAGGATTTCTCCCTTATTGATCTTTGAAGCCATAATTAGACCTCCTGGTTGTCTGTGTGAGCTTTCAAAATTATATTCATTATACAGAAGCTGGCAAAAAAATGCAAGGGATTCTATAAAATTCCATGCGATTCAACATCCATCACTTATGGATACTCAAATTTTTAACGATTCATCGTTTTGCACGTTTTATCTAAGCAAATGCCATTGCGCGCCCATTTTGCGGATGTAGAAATTTTTCCAGTTTTTTTGGCGAAACTGCCCCCGTCTGCTGCGTTTTCTTTCCGTTGCGTTTATGTTACACTATATTAAAATATTAAAAAATCATATATTGCCGGGCAGTCTGCCAAACTGCACCTATACAGCGCACGCGAAAAGCCCGGCAAATATGCAAAAGAGGTTGAAGCTATCTTGAAGCGATTTTCCGCAAAGTTCCAGCAGCAGGAGCAGACCTACCGCTCCCTGCACGCTGCCGCCCGTTCCCTGCTTGCGCCAAAGGGGCAGGTGTTTCTGCTTTTTCTATTGTTTTATAAGGTACTGACAAACTTCTTGTTCGTACCGGCGTTGCAGCTGATCTGGGCGCTGATGCTGCGGTTCGCGCCCATACAATACCTCAACAACAAGACCGCTTCCCGCATCTTTGCCTCCCCTGCCATCATTGGGTGCATCGTTGCGCTGGCGGTGCTGGCAGCCTTCTGGAGCCTGTACGAGGTTGCCGTGATGCTGCAGCTATTGACGCGGGTGCGGCACGGCGAGCCGTTGCGGGCATGGGCGGTGTTCCGGGATGCCTTTTGCAGCCTTGTGCGGGTGTTTCTGCCGCAGAATCTCCCGCTGCTGCTGTATGGCGCTGCCCTGATCCCACTGACGAACTTTTTTCTGGCTGCAAATCATCTGACCCAGTTTGCCGTGCCGGAATATCTCTGGGGACTGCTGAAGGCGCGCGCTGCCAACCGCTTGCTGTTTGCATTGGCGGTGCTTTTTGTGCTGGCATTGCTGCTGGACGGACTTGTTGTGCTGCCAAAATTCCTGCTGGAGCGCAAAAGCTTTGGCCGGGCGTTTGCAGAGAGCCTGCAGGTTTTGCGCAGCCGCACCGGGCAGCTACTTGGGCTGGCACTACGCTGGATGCTGACCGCCGCTGTGCGCACCGGGCTGATGCTGCTGTGCGGGGCTTTGCTGTTCTATTGTGTCATCCTTGGTGTCGGCTTCGCCAGCACTGCCGCCCTGCTGGCGCTTTCCCGCGCGGCACTGCTGATCGAGTTACCGTTCCTTTGTATGCTCATGGACTGTGCCATGACGGCGGCGCAGAGCACCCTTACAGAGGCACTGTATGAAGTGACCCGGCAGTCCGATGCAGCGCAGCCGACCGTTTCCGGTGTGCTCCCTGCCCTGCACCGCGAACAGACGGTACTGGCCGGGATGATGGTCTGCGCCGCGCTGGTTACCTGCGGCGTAGCGGCGGTATATCTGCTGTTCCCGCAAACGCAGCCGCTGCAGAGCGTGCTGGGTCTTGCCGACCCGGTGATCACCTATCACCGGGGCTACTCCTCCCGTGCACCGGAGAACACCATGGCCGCCTTCGAGACCGCACTGGAGCACGGCAGCCCCCGCATTGAGTTGGACGTGCAGATGACCGCTGACGGCGTAGCCGTGGTGACCCACGATACCAGTCTGCGCCGGTGCACCGGCTACAACGCCAATATCTACGACCTGCCCTATGCGCAGGTGCAGCAGCTGGATGCCGGGCGCTGGTTCCATCGGCAGTTTACAGGCTCCTATATCCCCACGCTGGAAGAGGTTCTGGCGCTGTGCAAGGGCAAGGCAGAACTGAACATCGAGATCAAACCCAGCACCTTTACGCCGGCATTGGAGGCCGAAACGGTGCGGCTGATCCACGCATACGACTACGGCGCGGACTGCGTGGTCACCTCTCAAAGCTACGAGACCCTGTGCAAGGTGAAGGAACTTGACCCAGACATTACCACAGGGTATATTCTGGCGCTGGGCGTGGGCACTTACTACGACCTGCCTGCCGCAGACTTTTTCAGCGTGGAATCTACCTTTATCACCGCCGGTATGGTGCAGCAGATCCATCTGCGCGGCAAGACGATCTCCGCATGGACCATCAACCGCCAGCAGGATGCTGAAAAGCTGCTGCAGCTGGGCGTGGATGACCTGATCACCGACAAGCCCGAGATCATTGCGCCGCTGCTGGCGCGGGACAAGGCACTGGACAACCGTCTGCTCTGGCTGCGGGATCAGATCCAAGAGCTGTTTGCCGCCCCGGACGCTGAAGAAGCGATGGAGGTTGAGGAGACCATCGAGGACGCCATTGAGGACCCCGAAGAGGTTCTGGACGAAGCATAAGCAGAAGATTTATACAGTAATACCGGGCAGGTTGCGGGCTGCCCGGTATTTGCATTTTCATAAACATAAAAAAGGAGCCGCAGCACCCTGTTACAGGTACTGCGGCTCCCATTTTGTCTTTGGAAGTTTAAATTACTTCACCATGCTTGCAACTTCAGATGCGAAGTCGTCAGCACGCTTCTCCAGGCCCTCGCCCTTGACAAAGCGGACGAACTTGACGATCTTGATCTCGCCGCCCAGGTCCTTAGCGACCTTAGCGGTGTACTGAGCAACGGTCAGGTCGCCGTCCTTGACGAACTCCTGATCGACCAGGCAGTTCTCCTTGAAGAACTTCTTGATCTTGCCCTCGATCATCTTCTGCTTCACAGCCTCAGGCTTGTTAGCGGTCTTGGGATCGCCAGCCATCTGGGCCAGCATGATCTCCTTCTCCTTAGCCACGACCTCGGCGGGGACAGAAGCCTCGTCGACGTAGCCGGGGTTAGCAGCAGCGACCTGCATAGCGATGTCCTTGCCGTAAGCAACGAACTCGTCCTTTGCATCGATGTCGTTGGTGGTCTCGAAGTTGACCAGAATGCCGTGGGTGCCGCCGCCGTGGACGTATGCAGAGCAAACGCCCTCGTAACGGACGAAACGGCGAACCTTGATGTTCTCCTTGATGACCAGGATCAGGTTCTTCAGAGCCTCGTCCACGGTCTCGCCGGACTCGGTCTTGCAAGCCATCAGAGCCTCAACGTCAGCAGGGTTCTGCTTCATGATGACCTGAGTTGCCTCCTTGACGAAAGCAACGAACTTGTCGTTCTTGGCAACGAAGTCGGTCTCAGCGTTGACCTCGATGACAACGCCCACCTTGCACTCGGGGCAGTACTCAGCGTAGACCATGCCCTCAGCAGCAATGCGGCCAGCCTTCTTGGCGGCGGTAGCCAGACCACGCTCACGCAGGATCTCGATTGCCTTCTCGAAGTTGCCGTCAGCCTCGGTCAGAGCCTTCTTGCACTCCATCATGCCGCAGTCGGTCTGCTTGCGCAGTTCCATAACGTCCTTTGCAGAAATAGCCATTTTTGTTTTCTCCCTTACACGTTATTTGATTGGTTGCGGAATGGGAAATCAGGCGTTTGCTGCGTCCTCGGCGGGAGCGGCCTCCTGGTTGCCCTGCTTGCCTTCCAGCACAGCGTCAGCCATAGCGCCGGCGATCAGCTTGACAGCGCGGATAGCGTCGTCGTTGCCGGGGATCACGTAGTCGATCTCATCGGGGTTGCAGTTGGTATCGACAATAGCAACGATGGGGATGTTCAGCTTGCGAGCCTCAGCAACAGCGATGCGCTCCTTGTGAGGATCGACGATGAACATAGC
>CAKTAT010000002.1:0-84335 GCA_934532365.1 uncultured Faecalibacterium sp.
CCGACGAGGCTCGAACTCGCTACCTCCACCTTGGCAAGGTGGCGCTCTACCAGATGAGCTACGGCCGCACATTCCATTTGTTTGTACCGGGCTTTCGTCCGGCGACGTTGGTTATTATACCGCACACTCCGGCAGTTGTCAACCACAAATTTACATTTTTTCAAAAAAGAATGTCTTTTTGCTTTGATACGTCCTTTTTATTTTTCATACGGCGATCACACTCCCCGTTTCGCCCTATTTCGCACAGCCATGTGCACGAGCAAAATACAGTTGCTTTCTATTTCACAAACTATTATAATAAAGAGGACGCTTTGTCAAACGGAAAGCTGCACCCGCGCGGATGCAGCTTCCATTTATAGAAAAGAAAAAGGAATTGCCAGCAAAAAGGAGCTAACGCAATGTATAAGATCACTGAAAAGGTCGCGCTGAACCCCACCGTGACAAAGATGGTCATCGAAGCCCCGCTGATCGCCAAAAAGGCAAAGCCGGGTCAGTTCATCATTGTACGTCCGTTTGAGGACAGCGAGCGTATTCCCCTGACCGTGGCCGGTTACGACCGCGAAAAGGGCACTGTGGATATCATTTTCCAGATCGTGGGCGGTACCACCATGGAACTGAACAGCCTGAATGCAGGCGATTGTGTCCACGATTTTGTCGGCCCGCTGGGTCGCGCCACCGAGACCGAGGGCCTGAAGAAGGTGTGCGTCGTGGGCGGCGGCGTGGGCTGCGCCATTGCACTGCCCATTGCCAAGGAGCTGCACGATCAGGGCTGTGTGGTGCACAGCGTGGTGGGCTTCCGCAACAAGGACCTGCTGATCCTTGAGGACGAGTTCAATGCCTGCAGCGACGAGCTGCGCATCATGACCGACGACGGCAGCTACGGCACCAAGGGTGTGGTCACCGCTGCGCTGGATGAGCTGGTGGCTGCCGGCAACCAGTACGATCTGGTCATCACCATCGGCCCGCTGATCATGATGAAGTTTGTGGTCAAGACCTGCCAGAAGCACGGCCTGAAGAGCATCGTTTCCATGAACCCCATTATGATCGACGGCACCGGTATGTGCGGCGGCTGCCGTTTGACCGTTGGCGGTCAGACCAAGTTTGCCTGCGTGGACGGCCCCGACTTTGACGGCGATCTGGTGGATTTTGACGAGGCAATGGCACGCGGCACCATGTACCGCCCGTTTGAGGCACACGCCCGTGAGGCAGCCTGCAACCTGTTCAAGACTCAGGAGGGAATGTAAAATGGCTTTTAATATGGACCCCAAAAAGTGCCCCATGCCCACGCAGGACCCCAACGTCCGCAACAAAAACTTTAAGGAAGTTGCTCTGGGCTACACTGCGGAGATGGCTGTAAACGAGGCCAAGCGCTGCATCGGCTGCAAAAACAAGCCCTGCCAGTCCGGCTGCCCCGTGGGCATCGACATCCCGGAGTTTATCGCTCACGTTGCAGAGGGCGACTTTGAAGCCGCCTATCAGGTGATCAACCGCTCCTCTTCCCTGCCTGCCGTCTGCGGCCGTGTCTGCCCGCAGGAGAGCCAGTGCGAGGGCAAGTGCACCCGCGGCATCAAGAACGAGCCGGTGGCCATTGGCCGTCTGGAGCGCTTTGTTGCCGACTGGCACCGTGAGAATGTGCACACCGCACCCATCGTGCCCGAATGGAACGGCCATAAGGTGGCTATTATCGGCGCAGGCCCTGCCGGCCTGACCGCCGCCGGTGATCTGGCAAAGCTGGGCTACAAGGTGACCGTTTACGAGGCTTTGCACGTTGCAGGCGGTGTGCTGATGTACGGCATCCCCGAGTTCCGTCTGCCCAAGGCCATCGTCCAGCAGGAGATCGACGGCCTGAAGAAGATGGGCGTGGATTTTGAGTGCAACATGGTCATCGGCAAGGTGCTGACCATTGACGAGCTGATGGGCGAGTACGGCTACGAGGCTGTGTTCGTAGGCTCCGGTGCCGGTCTGCCCCGCTTCATGAACATCCCCGGCGAGAGCCTGAAGGGCGTGTACTCTGCCAACGAATTCCTGACCCGCTCCAACCTGATGAAGGCTTACCTGCCCACCAGCAAGACCCCCATCCGCACCGGCAAGAAGGTTGCCGTTGTGGGCGGCGGCAACGTGGCCATGGACGCTGCCCGCAGCGCCCTGCGTCTGGGTGCCGAAAGCGTGTACATCGTCTACCGCCGCGGCATGGCTGAGCTGCCCGCCCGTAAGGAAGAGGTGGAGCACGCCGAGGAAGAGGGCATCATCTTCAAGACCCTGTGCAACCCCGTTGCCATCCACCCGGACGAGGACGGCTTTGTGCACTCCATGACCTGCATTGAGATGGAGCTGGGTGAGCCGGATGCTTCCGGCCGCCGCCGTCCCATTGAAAAGCAGGGCAGCGAGTTTGAGCTGGAAGTGGATACCGTGATCATGAGCCTGGGCACCAGCCCCAACCCGCTGATCCGCTCTACCACCCCGGGCTTGGAGACCAATAAGCACGGCTGCATCGTGACCGAGGGCGACGAGGGCAAGACCAGCCGCGTCGGCGTGTACGCCGGCGGCGACGCCGTGACCGGCGCTGCTACTGTCATCAAGGCCATGGGTGCCGGTAAGGCAGCTGCAAAGGCCATGGACGAGTACATCCGCAATAAGTAACAAATAGCAACGAGAGCGCTGCACATTTACCGTGCAGCGCCCTTTTTCAGCGGAGATTTTGTTTTGAACAGAGTAGGCCCGGAAAGTCTGCGGACTTTCCGGGCCTACATTTTCACGGGAGAGGCACTTCTGAAAACAGCATCTGTTTTAATGTACGCCAGCCAGTTCCTTTACAGGGCGGCCGGTGCGGGTCATCTCGATCTTGCGGGACTTATCGTAGCAGTAGCGGATGATGGCCTGCCGCCGCACGATGCCGATAAAGCTGCCCCGGTCATCCACCACCGGGACAAAGTTCTGATTCATGGCGGCTTCTACCAGCTCATCCATACTGGTGGTCACCGTGACGGCCTTGTAGTCCCGCTTATGCGCAAACTCTGAGATGGGAATGTCCTCGGCTGCTTCCAGATCCAGACCATGGTATTTTTTCAGTCCCCACAGGATATCGCCCTCGGTCAGCGTGCCCACATATTCGCCTTTGCGGTTCAGCACCGGAATGGAGGCGTAGCGGTTATTTTCCCACTTTTCCAGCGTCTGCCGGAGGGTGAAGTCATCATAAACGTACATCAGGTCCTGCTTTGGGGAAAGAAAAAAGAGAATGTTCATGCCAACAACTCCTATCGCATTTTTTTGCAGGCAATACCTGTTGGAAGGGTCTGCCCGCGCTATGTAATGTGCCGTGCGTCCGGCGTTTTCCGGAAGGTATCATAGAAAAAGGGGTCTAGCACCCCTTTCCCTCTCTGTTTCTATTTTAGCACTTTTCCATAGATAAAGAAAGCCAGACAAGGAAGCTTTTATATTTTATTCACAGATTGTTTTTCTTTATTTGTCATACTTTCCGTTTTGATGGGTTCCGCACAGCCTGCCTTCAGCATACCACGGCCGCTGCGCAAAGCGGCACGAGAGTTGTCGAGGGCAGTTCTCTCTTTTTTCTTTACAAAAACCATGCAAAAAGAGGGCAAAAAGCAGTAAATCCAACAATTTGAACTGTACAACCACGGTGCAAAGTTGTATAATAGGGTGGGTGTTTATCTGAGGCAAGCTTTGTTTTGCGCAGTCAACGCCCCCGACCCTTGCGTGTATTTTTATGAAAAATAACATAAAGGAGCAGAGCGACTATGATCACTTCCCGTTTCCCGCTTGGGAATGTCAGCTTTACTGATGGGTATTTTTCCACCCTGGTGGGTGAAGCCACCAAACAGTGCTACGGCGTTGCTGCCATGGCTCCCCGTGATATGACTGACGCTGTGAAAAGCATGGTATACGGTTCCGATTACCCGGAAAAGGGTGTGCGCGTGACCCAGCAGAATGGGCGTCTGGTGATCGAGCTGCACATTGCCGTCACCTACGGTCTGAACATTTCCACCGCCGCCCGCAGCATCTCCCACCGCGTCAAGGACGAGGTGGAGCAGGCCACCGGGCTGAAGGTCGCCCGCGTGGTGGTGTCCGTGGATGATGTCATCGCCTGATTTGTCTGCAAACCCGAGCCGGGCTTTTCCGGCCATTACTAAGGAGTAAAAACAATGATTTCTGGTAAGATCCTGCGCGACGCCATCATTTCCGGCGCCAACAACATCAACAATCAGCGTTCCCGCGTGGACGAGCTGAACGTTTTCCCTGTGCCGGATGGCGACACCGGCACCAACATGGGTATGACCGTGGGCGCTGCCGTGCGTGAGCTGGAGGCTCTGGACGACAGCTGCACCGTGGGCGAAGCTGCAAAGACTGCCGCCTCTGCCATGCTGCGCGGTGCGCGCGGCAACTCCGGTGTTATCACCAGCCTGCTGTTCCGCGGCTTCTCCAAGGCTTTGGAGGGCAAAAAAGAAGCAGACGTTGCCGATATCGTGGCTGCCCTGCAGAAGGGCGTTGAGGGCGCTTACAAGGCCGTGATGAAGCCCACCGAGGGCACCATCCTGACCGTGGCACGCGTTGCTTCTGAGGAAGCTGCCGCCAGCGATGCCGCCGATGTGCCCGCCCTGTGGGACGTGGTGCTGACTGCCGGCCAGAAGGCACTGGAGGACACCCCCAACCTGCTGCCTGTGCTGAAGAAGGCTGGTGTTGTGGACGCAGGCGGTCAGGGCATTATGGTCATCTTTGAGGGCATGGGCAAGGTGTTCCACGGCGAGGGCATGATTGCCGGCGGCGAGGCTGCCCCCAACAAGGCAAAGCTGTCCACCGAGAATGCCGGTAAGGGCGTGTTCACCGACGACTTGATGAAGGTGGAGGACATTACCAACGGCTACTGCACCCAGTTCCTCATCAATAAGTACGAGGGTGCCAGCGCCGCCAAGATGCGCGCCTTTGCAGAGTCCAACGGCGACAGCGTGGTCTGCATTGAGGACGATGATGTCATCAACCTGCACGTTCACACCGCCGACCCCGGTAAGATTCTGAGCGAGGCCATCAAGTACGGCTACCTGACCAACTTCAAGATCGAGAATATGCACGAGCAGTTCCTTGCCCGCCAGAAGCAGGGCAAGAGCCTTGAGAAGCAGGCTTCTGCCGAGAAGGCTCCCTCTCAGGCCAGCGAGTTCATCTACGCTGCCGTGGATCCCAGCCGCGACTACGGCTTTGTGGCCGTTGCCGCCGGTGAAGGCCTGAAAGCTGTGTTCACCGATCTGGCAGCAGACGCTGTGGTGTCCGGCGGCCAGACCATGAACCCCTCTACCGAGGACATTCTGGCAGCCATCCAGAGCGTGCCCGCCAAGACCGTGTTCGTGCTGCCCAACAACAAGAACATCATCATGGCGGCCGAGCAGGCACAGAAGCTGGCTGACCGTCAGGTGGTGGTGCTGCCCACCCGCACTGTGCCCATGGGCATTACCGCACTGCTGAACTTTGATCCCTCCGTGAATGCCGAGACCAACACCATCAACATGATGGCTGCTGCCGACAAGGTGTCCACCGGTCTGATCACCTACGCTGCCCGCGACAGCGAGTATGACGGCAAGCGCATCCGCAAGGGCGAGATCATGGCGCTGGAGAACGGCAAGATCGTTTCCACCTCCACCGATATCACCAAGGCAACTTACCGCCTGGCACGCAATATGTGCAAGAAGGATTCCAGCTTTGTCACCATTATTTCCGGCTGTGATGTGAGCGACGAGGACGCTGAGAAGGTTACCGAGATCGTCAAGGCAAAGTGCCCCAACCATGTGGAGGTAAGCCACATTCGCGGCGGCCAGCCCGTTTACTACTATATGATCAGCGTGGAGTAAGCACCCCCCTGCTCTGATCTTATCGCAAAATATAAGAGGCTGCTGCATGGTATTCCGTGCGGCAGCCTCTTTTTCTAGTTAAAAAGCAAGTCGGGAAGTTCCGCAGAACTTCCCGACTTGGAAATTATAAAACATTCTTCCGCTGAAAATGCCCAAAGCACACGCGGCGGGCATTCAAAATCGTCCAGACCTGATAAAAGGCCGCTGCACAGAACTTGTGCAACGGCCTTTTGACTTAGAAAAAGCTTACCTGACTGCTCTCGGGCAGGTCGCCCAGTGCGCCCACCTGACGCAGACGGTCCAGAATGCTGCTGCCCACACCGGAGGCCTGCTGCAGTTCCTCCACCGAGATATATTCCTCTCCGTGGATGGTCACCCGCTCCAGAGCCTCAGCGGCGGCACCGCCGAGGCCCTTCAGTGCGCTGAAAGGCAGACGCACCTTGTCGTCCTCCACCACATACTTGGAGCCGCGGCTCTTGCCCAGTTCGATGGGCAAAAACTCGTACCCACGGCTCAGCATCTCGTTGACCAACTGCAAACTGACCAGCACGTCCTCGTCCTTGGCGTTCTTTTCCTCCTTCAAACGGCGCTTGACCGCCTCCATGTGGGCGCGCGCCACAGCAGCACCGCCGATGGCGGCTTCGTAGTCGATATCGTCGCCGCGCACGGTAAAGTACACCGCGTAGAAGGCCTGCGGCTTGTAGATCTTGTACCACATCAGCCGGATGGCGCTCATCAGGTAGGCCACAGCGTGAGCCTTGGGGAACATATACTTGATCTTGCGGCAGCTCTCGATGTACCAGTCCGGTACCTCGTGCTCCCGCATGGCTTCCTCCCAGCCCGGCTGGAAGCCGCCCTTGGCCACTTTGCCCTTACGCACGGCTTCCATGATATCAAAGGCCATCTTGGGCTCCAGCCCCTTGCGCAGCAGGTACAGCATGATGCTGTCACGGCAGCCGATGACCTCTGCAATGGTGCAGGTGCCGCTGCGGATCAGCTCGTCCGCGTTGCCCGTCCACACGTCCGTGCCGTGGGACAGACCGGAGATCTGGATCAGCTCCGAGAAATTTTTAGGCCGTGCTTCCACCAGCATTCCGCGCACGAAGTTCGTGCCCATTTCCGGGATGCCGAAGGTGCCGGTCTGGCTGTCGATCTGCTCCGGGGTCACGCCCAGCGCCTCCGGGCTGGTCAGCAGGCTATACACCTTGGGGTCATTCATGGGGATGCTGTCCACCGGGATGCCGGTGTATTCCTCAAAATACTTGTAGAAGGTGGGCATATCGTGGCCCAGCTCGTCCAGCTTGAGCAGGGTGTCGTGCAGATACTTGAACTCGAAGTGGGTGGTCAGCAGGCCGCCCGCCACGTCATCCGCCGGGTGCTGGATGGGACAGAAATCGTAGATCTCGTAGGTATCCGGCACAACGACCATGCCGCCGGGGTGCTGGCCGGTGGTGCGCTTGACGCCGGTGCAGCCCAGCGTCAGGCGGTTTTCCTCGGCGTGGTTCACGGTGCGCTGCCGCTCGTCCAGATATTTTTTAACGTAGCCGTAGGCAGTTTTATCCTGAATACCGGACACCGTACCGGCCTTGAACACGTTGGCCTTGCCGAACAGTTCCTCGGTGTAGCGGTGCACGTTGGACTGGTACTCGCCGGAGAAGTTCAGGTCGATATCCGGTTCCTTATCGCCGTAGAAGCCCAGGAAGGTCTCGAAGGGAATGTCGTGACCATCCACCAGCATCCGGGTGCCGCAGTGAGGGCAGTTTTTATCCGGCAGGTCAAAGCCATCGTCCACGCTGCCGTCGGTGATAAACTCGCTGTGCTTGCACTTGGGGCAGCGGTAGTGGGGCGGCAGGCTGTTCACCTCCGAGATGCCGGAAAAGTGCGCCACGGCGGAGGAACCGACAGAACCACGGCTGCCCACCTGATAGCCGCCCGCATTGGAGTAGGCCACCAGCTTGACCGCAATGACGTACAGCACCGCGTAGCCGTGGCCGCAGATGGAGTCCAGCTCCTTTTGCAGCCGCTTTTCCACGATCTCAGGCAAGGGGTCGCCGTAATCCCGCTTGGCGTGCTCCCATGTGGCATCGCGCAGCTGCTGCTCTGCGCCCTCGATGCTGGGCGGGTAGGTGCCCCGGGGGATGGCGCGCACATTGTTGTCGATCATGGCGGCGATCTTGCGGGGGTTCTTTACCACTACCTCGTAGGCTTTTTCCTTGGGCAGATAGTAGAACTGCGCCAGCATATCCTGCGTGGTACGGAAGAACAGCGGCGGCTGGTTGTCGGCATCCTTAAAGCCGTTGCCCGCCTGCAATACAGCGCGGTAGATCGCATCCTCCGGCTCGGTAAAGTGCACGTCGCCGGTGGCAATGACCGGCTTGTGCAGATCCTCGCCCAGCTTGATGACGGTGCGGTTGAACTCCTTGATCCGCTCCTCGCTGTCCACCTTGCCGTCCCGCACCATATAGGCGTTGTTGCCCAGCGGCTGGATCTCAAGAATATCGTAGTAGGCGGCGATCTTTTTCAGTTCCTCGTAGCTGGTGCCGTCCACGATGGCGCGGTACAGCTCGCCCGCTTCACAGGCGCTGGTGAGCAGCAGGCCGTCCCGGTACTTGTTCAGCAAACTGCGGGGCACGCGGGGCTTTTTGAAGAAGTAGTTGACGTGCGCTTCACTGACGATCTTGTACAGATTCTTCAGACCCATCTGGTTTTTGACCAGAATGATGAGGTGGTAGTATTTCTTTTTCAGCACCTCGCGGTTGCCGCCAAGACCGGTGTTGATCTCGCTGACCTTGGTCACCTCTTTTTCCGCAAGGTCGTTCAGCATCACGCAGAAGATGCGTCCCAGCGCAGCGGAATCCTCGCAGGCGCGGTGCGCCTCGTAGGTAGGCAGTTCCAGATGCTTGTTGATGGTGCCCTGCTTATAGTTGTGCAGGCCGGGGTACATGGTCTGCGCCATGGTCAGAGTGTCGATATAGGTAGGCTCCAGCTTGATGCCGCTGCGCTTGGCGGCTGCCCGCAGAAAGCGCATATCAAAGGCGTGGACATTATGCCCCACCAGAATGCGGTCGCCTGCAAATTGGAGAAAGGCTTCCAGCGCTTCTTTTTCGCTGGGGGCGTCCGCTACCATCTCGTTGGTGATGCCGGTCAGCTCGGTGATCTTAGGGGTGATGGGCTTGCCGGGCTTGACGAAAGTATCGAACTCCTCCACCACCTCGCCGTTGCGGATGATGACCGCGCCGATCTCGGTAAGGTACTCCACCCCGGGGTCAAGACCGGTGGTCTCGGTGTCGAACACGCAGAACTCGCCGTCCAGCGGCTGATCCTTTACGCCGTAGACGCAGGGCACCATGTCGTCCACAAAATAGGCTTCGCACCCGTAGATCAGTTTGAAATCCGGGTCCTTTTTGTGGATATCATCGGCCGCCAGCATGGCTTCCGGGTAGCCCTGACACACGCCGTGGTCGGTGATGGCAATGGCGGGGTGTCCCATGCGGTGCGCCAGCTTGACGATGCCGCCGGGGTCGCAGAAGCCGTCCATGCTGGAAAGCTTGGTGTGCAGATGCAGCTCCACCCGCTTTTCCGGGGCGGTATCCTCCCGCTTTTTGCGCTCCACGATCAGCACATCGTAGGGGTACACGATGTAGTCGTGCTCGTATTTATCGTAGGAACAGTCGCCACGCACGATGACCGTGCTACCCTTGCCGATGCCCTCCCACTTGGAGCAGTCCTCCCCTTCCTGTGCGCGGACCTTCAGGTTGATCGAGCCAGTATAATCGGTGATGGACACGGTGTAGATCTTGCGGTAGTTGCCCTTGACCTCGGTAAAGAACACATCGCCCCAGATCATGCACTTGCCGCCCTCGCCGCCCAAATCTTTGAGGGGAGTAAGGTTTTTGGGGGTAAACATTTTGCCGTGGAAGATGGTGACCGGCTTGTCGGTAAGGTTGAGTCCCTCCACCTTGATGGACGGTGCGGTGTTCTTTTTCTCGAATTTGACCACCGGCGGTGCAATCTTGCGCTCCAGCTTTTCTTCCATCTGCTGCTGCTCGGCCGCAGTCACCGCGCTTTGCAGCGTCACCTTGGGGGTAACGCCGGTATGCTCGGCAATGCGCTTTGCAAGCAGTTCCTCAAAGCCCATTTCCTGCAAAAACTTTGTGCCGTGGCACACCCCCACCGTAATATTCTGCCCGGTGATAGAGATACTGCTCCTGTCCAGAAAGCCGTTGATGGGCACGCCGTCCCGCTTCATGTCCTCCAGCAGGGTGCGCAGAGCATGCTCGTCCAGCATGGCATAGCCGAACAGGTTTTTGATCTTCAGCTCAAAGCCCTCGTAGTCCGGCTGCAGGGAAGCCAGCAGCCGGGCGCAGAGGTTCTGATCCAGCGGGGCGGCGCTGCGCAGGGTAAACTCGACCTGCCGGTCCTGCCGCAGCATCCGGGCGTGCTCCACGATCACCTGCCCGAAGCAGGCCGCAAAATCCGGGTCCGCCATAAACTGCGGCCACAGCTGGGAAACAAGTGGTTTCACAAATGGTACTCCTTTTTGGTGGGTTCTTTACAGCACAAACTGCCGCACCCGTTTTTGCAGGTGTGGCAGTAGGGAAAAGAATGCTTACAATTTATAGATCTCGTCCATGAACTGATCCAGAATGTTATCGCCGGTCAGCTTTTTGATGGGCTGGCCGTGGATGAACAGCACGGCCTCGCCCTTGCCGCCCGCAATGCCGATATCGGCTTCGCGGGCCTCGCCGGGGCCGTTGACCACGCAGCCCATCACGGCCACCTTGATGGACTTTTTATAGCCCTGCAGCCGCTTTTCCACCTCGTTGGCGATCTCGGTGCAGGGGTACTGGGTGCGTCCGCAGGTGGGACAGGTGATGACCTCCGGCCCGGTGACCGGGAAGCCCACGGCGCGCAGGATGTTGAAGCCTGCCTCCACTTCTTTTTCCGGCTCGGCAGCCAGCGACACGCGGATGGTGTCGCCGATGCCCTCCAGCAGCATTCCGCCGATGCCCATGCCGCTTTTCAGAAGACCCATCTGATAGGTACCGGCTTCGGTGACGCCCACATGGAGCGGGTAGTCGGTGACGGCGCTGAGCTGGCGGTAGGCCTCCATCATGCGGGGCACGTTGGAGTTTTTGATGGAGATGACGATGTTGTTAAAATCGAACTTTTCCAGCAGCCGCACATGGTACAAAGCACTTTCCACCATAGCTTCCGGGGTGGGTGCGCCATAGCGGGCCAGAATGTGCTTTTCCAGACTGCCGCCGTTGACACCGATGCGGATGGGGATGTTCTTCTGCTGGCAGGCATCCACCACCGCCTTTACCCGGTCATCGTCGCCAATGTTGCCCGGGTTGATGCGGATCTTATCTACCCCCACATCCGCGCAGGCCAGCGCAGCCTTATAGTCAAAGTGGATATCTGCCACGATGGGGATGTTCACCGCGTTTTTGACGGCCTCGATGCACTTTGCATCGGCCGGGCTGGGACAGGTGACCCGCAAGATCTGGCAGCCTGCGGCCTCGCACCGCTTGGCCTGCGCCACATTGCCCTCGATGTCCTCCACCGGCACATTGAGCATGGTCTGCACCGCAATGGGGTTGCTGCCGCCGATGGTCACATTGCCGATCTTCACTTCGCGTTTTTTCTGCCGCATAAGGGTTCCCCTTTCTTATACTGTCCCGGTGATGAGCCGGAGAATATCGTTGTAGGTTGCAAAGAGCATCAGCCCGAACAGCAGCCCGAAGGTTGCAAGGGTGAGCACGCTTTGCAGTTTTTCCGGCACTGCATGGCCGGTGACGCCTTCAATGACCAAAAATACCACCTTGCCGCCGTCCAGCGCCGGGAAGGGCAGCAGGTTCAGGATTCCAAGGTTGACGGTGATGAGCGCCAACAACTCCAGCAGATCCTGCCAGCCGTAGCTGGCGGCCTGCCCGATGGCCGACACGATGCCCACCGGGCCAGAGAGGTTGTTGATGCTCTCCCGCCCGCGCACCAAATCCACAAGAGAGGTGAACACGATACGCCCATAGTACAGCACGCTGTTGCCAGCTTCCCGCAGCACGTTGCCGGGGGTCTTTTCCAGCCCGTAGACGGAAAAGCCGATGCTCATGTGAGTCTCGCCGTTCTCGTCCTGCCATGTGTCGAACTGCACCCCCGGCAGCTGCACCTTTTTGCCGTCCCGCAGTACGGTGAAATCCGCACTGTAAGACTGGGTGCGCACCAGCTCGTACAGGATATCGTTGGCCACAAAGCAGCGGCGTCCGTTCACCGCCAGAACCTTGTCCCCCGCCTGCAGGCCGGTCTGCCCGCAGAGGGCGCCGTCCTGAATGGCGTAGATGGTCTTGCTGGTGATAGGCTCGTTCTGGGCAGCAATGAGGATCACCAGCACCACAAAGCCCAGTACAAAGTTCATGACTGCACCGGCCACCATGACCAGTGCCCGCTGCCACACCGGCGCTTCGTTCAGGGGGATGCCGGTGGGCTGCACAGATGCTTCCGTCTCCGGGGCGGGCTGCTCCTGCACAGTATGGGCAGCTTCTGCCTGCTGGCTTTCGGGGCTTTCCTCCCCTTCCAGCGCCACAAAGCCGCCCACAGGCAGGGCGCGCAGACTGTACTGGGTGCCTTTATGGTTCTTTTTCCAGAGCACCGGTCCCATGCCGATGGAAAACTCGTTGACCTGAATGCCGCAGAGCTTTGCCACTGCAAAATGCCCGAACTCGTGGATGGCGATCACCGCACTGAACACGAGCAGCGCGGCAAGGATGGTGATAATAAATGACATTCGTTCTCCTATATCGCCCCGGAACTGTTACAAAAACAGCGCCGGGGCGTATATTGCTGATAAAGCGTTACAGGTGAGCCCGCACGAATGCGCGCGCCATGCGGTCGCACTCGTACACGTCTGCCAGCGTATAGTCGCCGCCAAAGCTGTCGCTATCCACAACAGCCTCCACCAAGCGGCCGATATCCAAAAAGCCGATCTTGTCCTCAAGGAACAGCTTAACGGCTTCCTCGTTGGCACCGTTGGCGGCGCAGGGGCCAAGACCGCCCTTGCGGATGGCCTTTTTGCAGGCGGCAAGGCAGCGGAAGGTCTCTTCATCGGCCACATCAAAGGTGAGCAGCTTCAGGGTGGTAAAGTCCAGCTCCGGTACTACGCCCGGCACGCGCTTAGGGTAGGTCAGGGCGTACTGGATGGGGATGCGCATATCCGGCACACCCAGCTGGGCGATGATCGAATTATCGCTGAACTGCACCGCAGAGTGGACGATGCTCTGGCGCTGCACCACGATCTGAATTTTTTCCGGGGGCAGACCGAAGAGCCACACGGCTTCGATGAGCTCCAGACCCTTGTTCATCAGGGTGGCAGAGTCGATGGTGATCTTTGCGCCCATATTCCAGTTGGGGTGCTTGAGGGCGTCTGCACGGGTCTTGCCGCGCAGCTGCTCGGTGGTCATGCCAAAGAAAGGGCCGCCGGAGGCCGTGAGCAGAATTTTGGTCAGGCTGGGGGCGCTCTCCTTATCCTGCAGACACTGGAAGATGGCAGAGTGCTCGCTGTCCACAGGAAGCAACTGCACGCCGTGCTTTTCCACAGCCTGCGTGACCAGATGACCGCCGGTGACAAGGCTCTCCTTGTTGGCCAGTGCCAGGTCGTGGCCGCTCTCGATGGCGCACAGGCTGGCACCAAGGCCGGCAATGCCCACCACACTGTTCAGCACCACGTCCGGACCGTCCAGTGAAGCCAGCTCTTTCAGCCCCTCCGGGCCGGTGAGCAGCTTGGGCGCATTTGCCCGGCCGGCCAGTGCAGCGTCCAGCTTTGCGGCGGCGTCCGGGTCGGTCATGCAGACGTATTTCGGGTGGAATTCTTCGATCTGCTGCAGGATCTTTTCCACATGGCTGTGGGCAGAAAGACCGTAGACCTCGTACCCTTGGGCGCGGATGACATCCAGACTCTGGGTACCGATGGAGCCGGTAGAACCCAGCAGCGTAATTTTTTTAGACATAACAGCTTCCTCCCCTGTATCAGACATAGAACACGGCGGTGATGACCATGGTCACGAAAGGTGCAATGAACATCACGCTGTCGAAGCGGTCCAGAATGCCGCCGTGACCCGGGAAGATGGTGCCGTAGTCCTTAATGCCGCACTGACGCTTGACCACGCTGGCAAACAGGTCGCCGTAGATGCCCAGCACCGCGGCGATGCAGCCCAGCAGCGCGATGATAACATACATGGAAACGCCGATATTAGAGCGAGTAAAGGCCTCCATGCGGTTTGCCGCTATGGAGTAGATGAGAGTAGCGACCACGCCGAACACCATGGTGCCCAGCACGCCGCCGATGGCACCCTCCACCGTCTTTTTGGGGCTGACCACCGGGCACAGCTTATGCTTGCCAAAGGCGCGGCCTGCAAAGTAGGCGCAGGTATCGCCGCCCCATGCAAAGCAGAGAATGAGCAGAATAAAGAAAACCGCGTCATAGCCGAATTTTTCCACTGGCAGACGCTCCTTGAGCAGAATGAAGGAGTAGAAGCAGAAGATCACAATGCCCGAAAACACCAAAAGACCACTGGCCTTCTGGTAGCTGATGGTGCCGTTGCGCACCACCAGATAGATGGCAAAAAAGGTGACTAGCACAAAGGACACCGGCATGACCAGCTTGCGCATAGCGGTGTAGCTGGAAAGCATGACCAGCAATGTGTAGGGTACCAGCACTGCGTACATGAGCCAGTCCTTTTTTTCAAAGCCGAGGGCGCTGTAAATTTCGTGGACAGCGATCAGGGTAATAGCTGCGATCACCAGATTGAACACCATGGTGTTAAAGGTAAACATCACGCCGATGAGCACCAGAATGCCCACGATCGCAGTAATAATGCGTGTTTTCATAGGTTTGATCTCCTTTGTTCTTCCGGCAGCTGCCCTTTGCGGGGTAAGCGCTCCGACCCGAGGAAGTACCGGGTCTGCCGGGCCTGCACCATAGATGCAGGGTTTGCAGTACAGATATTAAGCCGCTCAGATGCCGCCGAACCGGCGGCTGCGATGGTTGAACTCTTCAATGGCGGTATCCAGATCGGCACGGGTAAAGTCCGGCCAGAGCACATCCATCTCCACCAGTTCCGCGTAGGCGGCCTGCCAGAGCATGAAGTTGGACAGCCGCTTTTCTCCGCTGGGACGCAGAATAAAGTCCGGGTCCTTCTGTCCGGCGGTGTACATGGCATCGCTCATCATCTGCTCATTGATGTCCTCGGGGCGAATCTCGCCTGCCGCGGCCTTTGCGGCCAGCTGCTGTGCTGCCCGCACGATCTCCGGGCGGCCGCCGTAGTTGATGGCGATGTTCAGGGTCATACCGGTCTTGCAGGCAGAGTCCCCTTCCAGCTCGTTCATCATCTTTTGCAGCTTGGGGTCCAGTGCGGTGCGGTCGCCCAAGAACTTGATGCGGATATTGCGGTTCTTGTAGTCAAAGCCCTCAATGAGGTACTGGGCGAACAGCTTCATGATGGCACCCACCTCTTCCAGCGGGCGCTTCCAGTTCTCGGTGGAGAAGGCATAGAAATACACCGATGCTACGCCAAGTTCATCGCAGTAGTTGGCAATATCCTTGAACACCGCCGCACCTTTTTTGTGTCCTGCGGTGCGGGGCAGGCCGCGGTTTTTCGCCCAGCGGCCGTTGCCGTCCATGATGATGCCGATGGAAAGCCCCTCGGCAAATTCTTTGGGGTGTGCCATTTATACCTCCCGGCAGCAGGGCTGCCCTGCAAAAAGTGCCGCGCACCTTTCACCAGCGCACGGCACCTCCCAGTTGTTATTGTGTGCTGCGGATCAGACGGCCATGATCTCCTTCTGCTTTTCTTCCACGGCAGCATCAATGTTCTTGATATACTTATCGGTCAGCTTCTGGACATCCTCTTCCATGGTCTTCTGGGTGTCCTCGGTCAGCTCGCCGGCCTTCTTCATGGCCTTGGCCTTATCCATGGCGTCGCGGCGCACGTTGCGCACAGCAACCTTGGCGTCCTCGCCCAGCTTGGAGACCTCCTTGGCCAGCTGCTTGCGGCGCTCTTCGTTGGGTGCGGGGAAGTTCAGGCGGATGGTAACACCGTCATCAATGGGGGTGATGCCCACATCGCTGGCCATGATCGCCTTGCTGATGGGGCGCAGCAGGGTGCGGTCCCAAGGGGTGATGGTGAGGGTGCGTGCCTCAGAGACGGCCACAGCGGCCAACTGCTGGATGGGGGTGGGAGCACCGTAGTAGTCCACGGCCACCTTATCCAGCACGGCGGGGTTTGCGCGGCCTGCGCGCACAGCGGCCAGCTCGCGGCTCAGGTGCTCCACAGAGCTCTTCATCTTATCTTCGTAAACCTTGGTGTTGCTGCTCATTGTCGTTGTTCTCCTGTTTCTTTATTCTATTGATCCATGCAGGCAGCGCACTGCGCCGCTGCTGCTCTATCCAATCGTATGCAGTTGCACCGGGGTGCTATGCTCAGCCCTCGTAGACCAGCGTGCCCACGTTCTCGCCCTGCACGGCCCGTGCGATGTTGTCCGGGTCGGCCAGATCAAACACCAGAATGGGCAGCTTGTTGTCGCGGCACATGGTAGCTGCGGTGCCGTCCATAACGGCCAGCTGATCCTCCAGCACCTTGGTAAAGGTAAGGGTATCGTACTTTTTGGCATCCGGGTACTTGTGGGGATCCTTATCGTAAACGCCGTCCACCATGGTTGCCTTGAACATCACGTCGGCGCTTACCTCCACGGCGCGCAGAGCAGTAGCCGTATCGGTAGAGAAGAAGGGGTTGCCGGTGCCGCCGCCGAACACAGCGATCTTGCCCTCATCCATGGCGCGCAGAGCGTCCTTGCGGGTAAAGGCAGGGGCCACCTGCGGCATGGTGATCGAGGTGAACACCTCGGTGGGCACGCCCAGCTGCTCCAACTTATCGGAGACGGCCAGTGCGTTCATCACCGTAGCCAGCATACCGATCTTATCGGCCAGCGTGCGCTCCATTTTACCGCTGGAGCGGCCGCGCCAGAAGTTGCCGCCGCCCACAACGATGCCGATCTGCACGCCCAGTTCGTGGGCCTTTTTTACGCCGCCGCAAATGGCGTCCATGGTGGGCTCGTCAAAGCCCATGCCCTTTTCGCCGCCCAGCGCCTCGCCGCTGATCTTCAGAAGGATACGCTTATATTTCAATGCCATAATCCAAACACCACCTGTTTTATCTTTCGCCGGATAGCCCCCGGCATTTTTGCTATACTATATTTTACAATAAAAATCTCATAAAGTAAACAGTCAAACGCGCCGTTCTTCGCAAAGCTTTTGTGAACGGATGCGCAGCGCCCGCAAAGCCTGCTTTTGTTCCGGGGCGATGCGGCGGCTTTCTACTGCTTTCTGGATGGTCTTGTTGTGCGTCCACACGTCCAGCCGCTTTTCGGTCAGCCACGGCAGCGCCGCTGCCGGCTGCTTTGCCAGTGCAGTGGCAAAATACCACGCCCGCATCATATTGACATAGTATTCCTCGCTGTGCACCGCCGCCACCCAAGCCAGATATTCCGGCCGGAAAGCATCGTCCAGATAGTACCGCATCAGCATCCCGATGCCGTAGCGCACGGTATACACTTGGTCAGAGCCCAGCCAGCGCCGAATCGCAGACAGCAGTTCCGGCTTATGCTGCGCAAACACCTTGGGGCTGAAGCTATCGCAGACCGCCCAGTTATCCACATAGGGCAAAAAGCGCTCCGTTGCCGCCAGCGCTGTGCCGAAATCCCGGACAGACTCCAGCAGAAAGGCGTGGAGCGCGTTTTCTTCATAATAAAAATGCGGCAAGCATTGCACAAACGCCTCCGCTTCCGGGGTGTCTGCCAGTTGCTTTGCCAGCCTGCGCAGCAGCGGCACCCGCACCCCGATCACCGTTTCCGGTGGCAGAGTGGGCATCAGGCGACTGTAAAAGACCTGATATTCCTTATCTTGCAGCGCAAACAGCTGTGCACGGATCGCATCCACTTCCGGCATTTTGTCACTTCCCTTCTGCACCATTGTACCAGATGGGAGGGAAAATGCAAAGAGAAAGACCGCAAACGGCTTTTGTTCCGTCTGCGGTCTTATGCTTAGATTATTAAGTTACAATGCAAGAGTCAAGTGAATACATATCCTTGCTTGCGAAGGTAAATGTTACGGCGAACTGTGTTCGGACTGTTGCGCCGAATCCATTCTGAGCATCAACCCAACCACGAACAACCCACGTATTACCAGAGCATCCAATCGTGGCTTCTGTCACAGAACAGAACTTAGCTGTCGAAGGTGACTTCAGCTTACCTTTAACGGCTTTTTCTGCAATCGCGAACGCATCACCTTTTGTATGTCCATAGCTATCCTTGTTGCTAGAACCTGCTGTTGTACTTGGCGTTGTGTTTGATGCCGAACTAGAACTACGCTTCGATGCACTTAAATGAGTTTCCGAATGTTCATAATCATCATATATCGTATCACGATTCTTTTTAACAGTGTTTGTACTTGCATAGATAACGTAGGTATCACCATCAGAATAGATATCACCCAATGATACCCACTTTTTCTTGCCTACTCTGGGTCTTACTGAATCAACCTCATCATCCATTCTTTGATAAGCATTCAACATTTGACGAGGCGCAAGCTGACCCCAGTTTGAACAAGTCACATCTGCATAATACCACTCGTACCCATCATAACTAAAATCTCGCAGTTCAACAGAAACATTTTCTAGCCCGTAGGATTCAGCAATTCCGGCAATAGTATTAACGGCGGCTTCTTTTTGTGTGCGTATTTTCTCGTTATTGGCATTGACACTCCATGCAATACCGCTCCCGATAGCCAAAACAAAAATCAAAAGAACTACAACCGTTTTCTTTTTGAACTGAATTTTTAATTTTGGCTTCTTAGTTACCGCAACATTCAAACCTATTTCTGCAATTGTAGCTTTCCGAGCCTTTTCATCTTTCTTTTTGAACTGGATTTTTAATTTTGGCTTCTCAGTTACCACGGCATTCAGTCCTATTTCTGCAATTGTAGCTTTCAGCGTCTCTTCATCCGATTTCTGAACAGAATAGCTATGTTCAGATTTTACACCCTCGACTACGGTTGTAACCAAGAATACTGCCGTGTTGCTTTTGACTTTGATTTTAGTTTTTTTGATTGTAGAATAGAAAATCCTATTACCTACACTATCAACAATCGCATCTGCAATAAAGGTAAAATCTGGTGAATCGCCTGTTCCTATAAAGTGGTACTCCATTACACAATCCTCCTTGTTTGGCATCCTTTTTTAATTATATCATTTTATGTTTAATTGTAAACATGATTATAACATTTCTTTCTATCGTTCTGTACATCATAATAGAATTAGGGTGATGATTATGGAAGAACTCAAAATAACAAAGCGCACTGAGCCAGTTATGTTCACGATTCGTGTCGACAAATCCATTGTTGACTTTTACGATGATTTAGCGCAAAAGACGAACCGATCTCGAAACGAGCTTATTGGCCTTGCGCTGGAATATGCCAAAGACAAAATCAAAATTGAGCCGTAATACGTTCATTCATATCAAAAGAGCCGCAACCGGGAAGAAAATCCCCGACTGCGGCTTTTCTGTTAATTTAGCTTTTTTCGCACTTTTCAAGATCAGTGCTCGGATCGGCGTATTTTCAACTTGCAGGTGTCACCCCACCCTCTGCCGCTTATCCAGCCGCATCTTATCAGCAATCATCGCGATAAACTCCGAGTTGGTAGGCTTACCCCGCAGGTTGTGGATGGTATAGCCGAAGTAGCTATTAAGGGTATCCACGTCTCCCCTGTCCCATGCCACCTCGATGGCGTGGCGGATGGCGCGCTCCACCCGGCTGGCGGTGGTGCCGTTTTTCTTGGCGATCTCCGGGTAGAGGCGTTTGGTCACAGCGTTGATGTACTCCGGCTCGTTCATGGTGAGCAGGATGGCATCCCGCAGGAACTGGTAGCCCTTGATGTGGGCGGGCACGCCAATTTGGTGCAATATTTCGGTGACAGTCAGCTCGTCGCTGTCCACACTGGTGTGGAGCAGGTGCTTTTCCTGTCCGCTGGCTGCCTTGAGCACCCGGGCGGCAAGGACGCTTTCATCAAAGGGCTTGACAAAATAGTAGGCAAAGCCCTCGTCCAGCAGTTCCTGTACCATTTCCTCGCTCTGGAACGCGCCGGT
This sequence comes from uncultured Faecalibacterium sp., assembly GCA_934532365.1. Lineage (GTDB taxonomy): Bacteria > Bacillota > Clostridia > Oscillospirales > Ruminococcaceae > Faecalibacterium. The sequence continues at coordinate 20,049 of CAKTAT010000002.1, forward strand.
AACGAAAAATGAGGTGTGGCGCTCGCCTGCGGCGTTGTAGCGCTGCTTGACCGCCAGCGCGTCCAGCCCGGGCATAAAGGCATCCAGCAGCACCACCTGCGGGTGAACGGCCAGCATCTTCTGCAAAACCTTGTTTCCATCCTTTTCCACAACGGTCACTTCCACGCCCTTTTGCTCCAGCGCCTCGCGGCAGGCTTCTGTGATCTGAGCACCGGTATCCGACATCAAGAATCTCACTTTATCCATGGTTGTTTCCTCCAATGTGTGCAGTTCCCTTAACACCATGGATTTTACCATAATTTTCCAGACAGTTCAACGGTTTATTTTGGGAAATTATGGAAATTTAGCTCGAATGTCCTACTTTTTTATGCTGCCGCGTCCGTTCCGGGCACGGAATGTGCCTGTTCCAGCATGGTTTGTGCAAAAATGCCGTAGCCTCGTGTCGGGTCATTGACCAGTACATGGGTCACTGCGCCCACCAGCCGCCCGTTTTGCAGGATAGGACTGCCGCTCATTCCCTGCACGATGCCGCCGGTCTGTGCCAGCAGTGCCGGGTCGGTGACGCGCAGCACCATGTTGCGGCGCGGGTCGGCATCGTTCACCTTTTCAATATAGACGCGGTAGCTGCGGGGCGTTTCGCCGCTGGTAGTGGTCAGGATCTCTGCCGCGCCGGGCAGCACCTCCTGCGCAAAGGCAAGTTCTGTCTGCTGCCCGGCAATGGCGGTGCTTACCGTGCCGTAGACGCCGTTTTCGCCGTTGATGCAAATTCTGCCAAGGGCGTGGTCGCTGAGGAATTTGCCCTTCAGCTCTCCGGGGCTGCCGGCGGTGCCGCCGGTGCAGCCCACGATCTGGCAGGCTACGATCTCGCCGCTGCGCAGAGCGACCTGCTCGCCGGTATCGCTGTCGCTGATGGGGTGACCCAGCCCGGCAAACACCCCGGCCTGCGCGTCCACAAAGGTCAGGGTGCCCACCCCAGCGGAGGAGTCCCGCACCCACATCCCTGCCCGCCACTGGGCGTTCTGAGTATCCCACACCGGCAAAAGGGTGGTCTGCCGCTGCTCGCCCTTGCGGACGTAGACCACCTCCACCGCCGCACCGGCAGCGGCTTCCAGCGCGGCATGGACCTGCTCGTTGGTCTCGGTGACGGTGCTTCCCATGCGGATGACCCGGTCGCCCAGCCGCAGCCCCGCCTGCTTTGCGGGGTTCACCGTACCGGCGGCGGTGTGCACCTCGGAAAAGCCCACGACAAGCGCCCCCTCCGAAAACATCTTCACCCCAAAGGGCGTACCGCACACTGTGACCGTGGGGCGCTGCATCACGGTGGCGCGGATGGTCTTGACCGGCAGCCAGCCGCCCAGCGCCAATGTGGTCTGATAGCTGCCCGCTGCCCGGGTGCTGGCAACATTGCGGCTGCCGTGCCCGCGCAGCGGTTCCACCCAGCCAAAGCGCGGCAGCGTGAGCGGCTGCTCCGGTTCCAGATAGACCTGCTCCGGCAGGGCGCACCACAGCCAGCCCAGCGCCGCCACGGCGGCTACCAGCAGATAGGCACCCATGATCTTACCCCACCGGACGATGCTGTGCTTGGACATTTTACGGCCTCCCTGCGCATTTTTCGGGGTTAGTATGCGCAGAAAGGAACGAAAAAAACGCACCCGCATCCAAAAATGGACACAGGTGCGGTCATGATTTTACAGGGACAGGCGCTTATGCGTCCTGCAGTTCGCCGCGGCTGGCGGCCTTGAGGTAGGCGAAGATGAACTCATCGATATCGCCATCCATCACGGCATCCACGTTGCCGGTCTCGTAGTTGGTGCGGTGGTCCTTGACCATGGTGTAGGGCATGAACACATAGCTGCGGATCTGGTGACCCCAGGCGATCTCGTTCTGCACGCCCTTGATGTCGTCGATCTTATCCATGTGCTGCTGCTTGGCGATCTGGTACAGCTTTGCCTTCAGCATTTCCATGGCGTAGTCACGGTTCTGGAACTGGCTGCGCTGGGTCTGGCAGCTGACCACGATGCCGGTGGGCTTGTGGATCAGACGGACAGCGGAAGAGGTCTTATTGATGTGCTGACCGCCGGCACCAGAGGAGCGGTACACCTGCATCTCGATATCCTCGGGGCGGATGTCCACCTGAATGGTGTTGTCCAGCTCGGGCATGACTTCCAGAGAAGCAAAGCTGGTCTGGCGGCGGGCGTTGGCGTCAAAGGGAGAGACGCGCACCAAACGGTGCACGCCGTTCTCGCTCTTGAGCAGGCCGTAGGCGTTGGCGCCCTTGACCATCATGGAAGCGCTCTTCAGACCGGCTTCGTCGCCGTCCTGATAGTCCAGCACCTCCACGGTCATGCCGTGTGCCTGTGCCCACTTATTATACATACGATACAGCATCTCGGCCCAGTCCTGTGCCTCGGTGCCGCCGGTGCCTGCGTGGAAGGTAAGGATGGCGTTGCTGTGGTCGTACTCGCCGTTCAGCATGGTCATCAGCTGCAGTTCCTCCACAGCCTTGCCCACGGTGTTCACGGCCTCCTCGGCCTCGGGGATCATGGCGGGGTCATACTCCTCGTCCAGCATCTCCAGCATGGTCTCGGCGTCATCGTACAGGCCCTGCAACTTTTCAAAGCGGTTCAGCTTGCCCTTCAGGTCGCCGACCTCGTCAAAGACCTTTTTGCTCAGTTCTGCATCATCATAAAAGCCGGGGCGGGACATGGTGTGCTCCAGCTCCTGCACGCGCTTGCGGCTTGCTTCAATGGCCAGTGCTTCCTCCAGGTCCTTAACGGCCTTGGCGTGCTCGGCCAACTGCACTTTCAGTTCATCAGTCGTGATCATTCTCTAAGTTCCTCTCGTTCAAGGGTTTCCATCATAACAGTAATGTCCCCGGCAGGGTGCAAAACGCACGCGCAGCGCGCATTTTCTGCCCTGCCAAAAGACACAGTTTATACACAGATACTTCATTAGTATACCGAGAATCTGTGATAAAGTAAAGAGGAAAAATACTATCTTGCCGGATTTTTAAAGATTTTCACCTTTTCTTTTCATTCCCGGGGGAGTATAATACCAGTATGATCGATTTCACAGGAGGATATCATGCCGAAATATTATGGCTGTCCCTGTGAGGGCTGCGGCAAGCCGCTGACCCTTCAGGACGACATCGTGGTCTGCCCGGACTGCGGTGCACCCTATCACCGCACCTGTTATGAGAAGATGGGCCTGTGCATCCACGCCCCTGCCCATGGCGTAGGCTATGAGTGGAAGTTCCCTTATCAGGACGCGCAGCTGCGCACCTGCCCCGCCTGCGGGGAGCGCACCCTGCGCAGCGAAAGCGTCTGCCGCTGCTGCGGCGCTGCCCTGCCCCCTGAGAGCGCAGAGCAGCCCAACGACCGCGCTGCCGCCAGCGCCGAGCAGAACCGGGATTTCGATTACAGCGGGATGTACCGGGACGAAATGTACCGCAGCTTTACCGAGAAGGTCATTGACCCGGTGCACCGCAATGTGCGCGCAGCCTTTGGCAAGGATGAACTGATCGACGGCGTCCCTTATCAGGACTGGGTGGATTTTATCGGCACGGCCGCACCGGTCTATCTGAACGATTACAGCCAGATGCAGCTGCGTCACTCCAAGATCTCCATGAGTTTTTCAGCGCTGCTGTTCGGCCCGTTCTACTTTTTCTACCGCAAGGCGTGGAAGCCCGCCTTCGGCTTTCTGGCCGCAGAGCTGCTGCTGTTCGTACCTACCTTGATCAGTATGATGCAGACCACCGGCAGCCCCCTGACCGCCGGGATCAGCGCCTCTACGCTGGTGTTTCTGAGCCGCATCATGTCCCTCCTCAGCTTTGCACTGATGCTGGTGCGGGGGCTGTATGGCAAGTGGTTCTACCGCCGCAGCGCAGCGGCACGCATCCGCCGCATCCGTGCCGAGTTCCCGGACCCGGAGCAGCGCCGCGCCGTGCTGAACGCACAGGGCGGTGTCAGCTTTGCGTCCTGCATTGGGGCGTTCATCCTGCTGATGGTGGTAGGCAGCCTTTGCTCCATGCTGCTGGGGCCGGACCTGAACGCACTGGTAGGCACCTTTATCTGACAACGGTTCACGCAGGATGGGGATCCTGCTGAAAAGCGCGGTTCGCCGTGCATAAAATGAGAATATGGGAGAATCATCATGAAAAAAGTCACCAAAGCCGTTATTCCGGCTGCGGGCCTTGGCACCCGTGTGCTGCCCGCCACCAAGGCGATGCCCAAGGGAATGCTGCCCATCGTGGATAAGCCTGCCATCCAGTATCTGGTGGAGGAGGCCGTCCGCTCCGGCATTACCGATATCCTGATCATTCTGGGCCGCAACCAGAGCATTATCGAGGATCACTTTGACCGCAGCCCCGAGCTGGAGGAAAAGTTGGCAAAGCCCGGCAAGGAGAAGATGCTGGAAGAGTGTCTGGGCATTGCCAATATGGCCAACATTCTGTTTGTACGCCAGAAGGAGACGCTGGGTCTGGGCCACGCGGTAAACACCGCAAAGGCCTTTACCGGCGATGATCCCTTTGTGGTCATCTACGGCGATGACGTGATCTGGGGCGAGGACCCGGTCTGCGCCCAGCTGATCCGTGCCTACGAGGAGTTCGGCCGTCCGGCTGCCGGCGTGTCCGCTGTGCCTTGGGAGGACGTGAGCCGCTATTGCAGCTTAAAGACCACTCCTATCCACGACAACTACTTCTTTGTGGATGACATGATCGAGAAGCCCAAGAAGGGGCAGGAATTCAGCAACTATTCCATTCTGGGCCGTGTGCTGCTGACCCCGGAGATCTACGAGATCCTTGCCAACACCAAGCCCGGTGCCGGCGGCGAGATCCAGCTGACCGATGCCATGGCAGAGTATGCCCGCACCCGCGGCGGCATGACCGCCGTGGAGTTCACCGGCAAGCACTACGATATGGGCAACAAGCTCAAGGTCGTGGAGGCGCAGGTGGAACTGGCACTGCAGCACCCTGAGATCGGCGAGGAGTTCCGCGCCTACCTGAAGGAGTTCTGCAAGACACTGTAAATATGCTGCGTAAATAACAAACCGGGGCTGTTGCACGAAACCATGTGCAGCAGCCCCGGTTTTTGCATATACTCAGATGAGAAAAAGAGAGCCGCCGCACAAGGCTCTGTGCAGCGGCTCTCTAGTGGATTTTAGTTCATCTCTTCCAGAGCCTTTTTCAGGTTCTTGGCGATCTGGTCCGGGCAGCTGGTGCCGCGGAAACCGCACAGCGTGCCGTCCAGACGAGCAATAGCGTCCTCTGCCTTCATGCCGGTAAGCAGCTGGCAGATGCCCTTCAGGTTGCCGTTGCAGCCGCCGATGACCTCGATGGATGCAATGGTGTGGTCATCGTTCAGCACAAAGTTGGTCTGCTGGGAGCAGGTGCCCTTGTTCGGGAAGGAAAATTCCTTGCTCATAGTCTTTACGTCCTCTCTCTTTTACGTTTTTCGGCGATGGCGCGCAGCTGCGCTGCCGTCTCGTCCGGTGCGGTGCAGGTGCCAATGGGGTGGGGGTGCTTGTGGTTGCGGCCATGGAAGTCCGTGCCCGCAGTGGCAACAAGGCCGTACTGCTTGCACAGGGCAAGGCATTCGGTGCTATCCTCCGCGCTGTTGCTGGGGTGGTACACCTCTATGCCGTCCACTGCGCCCTCTGCCGCCAGCTCGCGCAGCAGGGGCATACTTTTATATACTGTGGGGTGGGCAAACACCACTGCGCCGCCGCTGGCTTTAGCGGTAGCCAGCACCTGCCGCACCGGCAGATACTCCGGCGAGTGCAGCACGATGCCCCGGGGGTTCCACCCAAAAAGCTTGTGGTAGGTCTCGCCGTAGATGCTGCCATCGGTCAGACCCAGCAGTTCCAACGCCTGCATCAGCCCGCTTTTGAACAGCACCCCGCTGGCCTTGGTGGTCTCCCACGCAAGGTCGGTAGTAAACTGCGGGTACAACTGCTCCAGTTCCTTTGCGCTCTGCAAAGCGCAGGCGTTGCGGCGTTCCTTCATGATGGCGCAGTGCTCGCGCAGCGCCGGGCAGTCAACGTCCGGGTAGTAGCACAGCAGGTGCACCCGGTGCTGACGCTCAAAGTCGTAGCCGGTCAACTCCACAGCAGGGATCAGTTCCACCCCGTCCTGCCCGGTGTGGGCATAGGCGTACTGGGCGCTGAGCAGGGTGTCGTGGTCCGAAAGGGCAATGGCGTGCAGCCCGGTGCGGGCAGCGATGGACGCCAGCCGCTCGATGGGCACAGCACCATCGGAGCAGGTGGAATGGATATGCAGGTCACAGGACATAGTGGGTTACTTCCTTAGTGCTTATAGAAATTGATCAGGCAGCCGTCAGCCAGGATCTGGCGCTCGTCGGTGGTGAGCGGAGCCATATACAGGCTGAACTCCTTGACGGTATCGCCCAGAACGTAGGCCTTGATGTTCTGCAGATCGCCCTTGAGTGCCTCGCGCACATTGGGGATGAGCACATAGTCCCCCAGACCAAAGGGGGTGGCACCTGCCAGCTGCAGGGGCAGCATACCCCAGTTGATCAGGTTGGAGCGGTAACGCTTGGTGGCGTACTCGGTAACGATATTGGCACCGGCGCCCAGCACACGCTGGCAGCTGGCGGCCTGCTCGCGGGCCGAGCCGTCACCGGGCTTGACCGCAAAGATGGTGGAGGCGATCTGGATATCGTTCCAGTTCAGCTGCTCGCAGCCGGGCACGGCGTTCACCTTGGCCAGCAGGGCGGAATCCCCTGCACCGGCGCGGCGGGCGTTTTCCTCGGCCTGCACAGCCTTGGCGCGGCCCACATACTCCGGATCCTTGCGGCTGAGGGTGAACTCTGCCAGACCCAAGGGGTTCGAGCGGTAAGAGGAGGTCTCACCGGAGGGGATCAGCTCGTCAGTGGTGGTGACGGGGTCGGTAATATAAGAAGCCACCTTCAGCAGCAGATTGTCGCCCAGAGGTGCGATCTCCGGCCAGTCCTTGATGTTGGGGCCGAACTTGAGCAGGGCATCGTAATCGCCCTTGCCAAAGCCCTGATACACGCGGGTGTCGTAGCTGGAGGCATCGTACTGGTACTCCGGCACGGTGGGATCGTAATCAATGTCGGTGGCGGGGGTCAGGATGCCGCCGTTGGCGGTGGTGGCTGCAATGCTGCGGGCATCCATCAGTGCCACACCGGACAGCTGACCGCTGCCGGGCTTGGAGCCCTCGCGGCTGGGGAAGTTGCGGGTGGTGTGACGGATGGACAGTGCACCGTTGGCGGGCACATCGCCTGCGCCGAAGCAGGGGCCGCAGAAGGCGGTGCGGATGGTAGCGCCGCTGGCCATCAGCTCCCCGATGACGCCGGTGCGCACCAGCTCCATCATGATGGGCTGGCTGCCGGGGTAAACGCTCAGGGCGTAGTCGCCGCAGCCGCCAGTGTGACCCTTGAGGATGGAAGCAGCCTCGTAGATGCTGTCGTACAGGCCGCCTGCGCAGCCTGCAATCACGCCCTGATCCACCCGCAGCTTGCCGTTTTCGATCTTGCCGCACAGATCCAGCTGCACATCCTTGCGGCCGATCAGCTTCTGCACGTCCTGCTCGCAGGCGTGGAGGATGTCCTCCAGATTTGCGTTCAGCTCCTCGATGGTAAAGGCGTTGGAGGGGTGCATGGGCAGGGCGATCATGGGACGGATGGCAGAAAGATCCACCTCCACCACGCCGTCGTAGTAGGCAAGGTCAGCCGGTGCCAGCTTTTTATAGTCCGCTGCGCGGCCGTGCACTGCCAGAAAACGCTGGGTGACTTCGTCCGTCTCCCAGATGGAGGACAGGCAGGTGGTCTCGGTGGTCATGGCATCAATGGCGTTGCGGGTATCCTGCCGCAGGGAGGCAATGCCGGGGCCCACGAACTCCATGACCTTGTTCTTGACGTAGCCGCTCTTGAACAGCTTGCCCACAAGGGCAATGGCTACATCGTGGGGGCCGCAGCCCGCCGGCAGACTGCCGGTCAGGTAGATAGCCACCACGCCCGGGCGGGCAACATCATAGGTGCGGCCCAGCAGCTGCTTTGCCAGCTCGCCGCCGCCCTCGCCGATAGCCATGGTGCCCAGTGCGCCGTAACGGGTGTGGGAGTCCGAGCCAAGGATCATTTTGCCGCAGCCGGCAAAGCGCTCGCGCATATACTGGTGGATGACTGCCATGTGCGGGGGCACAAAGATGCCGCCGTACTTTTTGGCAGCGGACAGGCCAAAGCGGTGGTCGTCCTCGTTGATGGTGCCGCCCACAGCGCACAGGCTGTTGTGGCAGTTTGTGAGCACATAAGGGATGGGGAACTTTTCCAGCCCGGAAGCACGGGCGGTCTGGATAATACCCACAAAGGTGATGTCATGGCTTGCCATGGCATCAAACTTGATCTTCAGGTTCTCGGCATCGCCGCTGGTGTTGTGTGCCTGCATGATATTGTAGGCCATGGTGCCGGTCTTAGCCGCGGCAACGGCAGCGGCATCAAAGCCCTTTGCTGCCAGTGCTGCGGGTGCGTTGCCGTCTGCGGGCACCCACTCTCCGCGCGCATAGTACGCACCGCCGGTGCTGCATTTGATCATATCCAACATCTCGATTCGCCTCTCTTTTTGTATTTTCCCGCCCGCCGCAATTGCGGGCATTGCCCCGGCAGTGCAGAGTTGCCCCTGCCCTGCCCTATTACGGCATAAGCCGTATTTATCTGTTATTATAGCATGAAAAGGCGAAAAGAAAAAGCACTTTTTATGAACGCTTACTGCGCCTTTGCGGCGGCTTCCTGCTGCTTTTCCTTTTGCAGTTTACGGAACACCACAAAATAAGCCGGGATCAGGAAGAAGCATGCAAAGAACCATGCCACCGGGCTTGCGATGCAGGCGGCAAAGTAACCCCACAGCGGCACGAACCAGAAGCCCACCATGGCGCGGGCGATCATCTCGGCCACACCGGCAAACATGGCAAGGCCGGAGTGCCCCAGACCCTGAATGGTGTAGCGGTAGATGATAAGCACGGCCAGCGGGATGTAGAACACACTGTTCCAGAAGATGAATTCCTGCGCATTGGCCATAATGGCGGTCTCGCCTGTGTCCAAGAACAGGCCGATCAGGGGCTTGTCCAGCACGCGCAGGATGAGGAAGGAGGCCACGCTGTACACGCAGCCGATGCCCAGTGCGGTGTTCACGCCGCGGTTCACGCGGCCAAGGTCTTTTGCGCCCATATTCTGGCTGGTGTAGGTGGTCATGGCGGTGCCGATGCTCTCCAGCGGCACGCAGAGGAACTGCGCAGCCTTGCCGCCGGCGGTCTGCGCGGCCACGATGTCGCTGCCCAGACCGTTCACCGCGCCCTGCAGCACCACGCTGCCAATGGCGGTAATGCTGCACTGCAGGCCCATGGGAAGGCCCATGGCGCAAAGCTTTGCGCAGTGCGGAGCGCTGATGCGCCCTTCTTCCTTATTCCAGCGCAGCTCCGGGTAGTGGCGCATGATGTACAGCAGACTGCCAAGGCCCGCCACCGCCTGACTGAACACGGTAGCAAAGGCTGCGCCGAACACGCCCATGTTGAGCACAATAATGCAGGCAAGGTCCAGCCCGATGTTCAGCACGCTGGCCACCAGCAGAAAATACAGCGGGCGCTTGCTGTCGCCCAGTGCACGCATCAGGGCGCTGGTCACATTATAAAGCAGAGTGAAGGGGATGCCTGCAAAAATGGTGCGGATATAGATATCCGCAAGGTCGATGATATCGGCCGGGGTGTTCGTCCACACCAGCACCAGCCGGGCCATAGCCACCGTAACGATGGTAAGCACCGTGGCAAAAGCGATGGACAGCCACACGGTATTGGCGGTGTAGCGGCGCATCTCGTGGTGGTCGTGGGCGCCGAAGGTCCATGAGATGGGGATGGAAAAGCCGCAGGCAATGCCGTTGACAAAGCCCAGCACCAGATAGTTCAAACCGCCCACGCTGCCTACCGCCGCCAGTGCCTCCACGCCCACGAACCGACCCACGATGATGGTATCGGCCAGATTGTAGAACTGCTGGAACAGGCTGCCCAGCATCAGCGGCACAGCAAAGGCAAGGATCAGCTTCAGCGGGCTGCCCTGCGTCATGTCTTTGGTCATGGAAATATACCTCCTGCCAACACAAAAAGGGTGGATGTTCGCATTTTTGCCGTGAAAAACGCCCTGCCGGAAAAGCGGCAGGACGTTGATAAGGATTCATGAGTGGTATTATAGCGGAGCAGCGCCGGTTTTACAAGACTTGGTTTGCATCAACATTTCCATTTTTTTGCCCAAAGAATTGGTCATTTTGCTCATTCTGCGTAGTGTGCCAAAAACTGTTTGGTGCGCTGTTCGCGCGGGTGGTCGATCAGCTGCTTTGCAGGGCCTTCTTCCACCACCACGCCGCCGTCCATGAACAGGATGCGGTCGGCCACATCCCGGGCAAAGTGCATCTCGTGGGTCACGATGATCATGGTGGTCTTGCGGTCGGCCAGTTCCCGCAGCACCCGCAGCACCTCGCCGGTCAGCTCCGGGTCAAGGGCGCTGGTGGGCTCGTCGAAGCAGAGGATGTCCGGATGCAGCGCCAGCGCCCGAGCAATGGCTACCCGCTGCTGCTGTCCGCCGGAAAGCTGGTGCGGGTAGTGGTCTGCCCGCTCCGAAAGCCCCATCTGCGCCAGCAGTTCCCGCGCCTGCTGTTCCAGCTGGGCGTGCACCGCCTTTTTGTTGGCGCGGTAGTCCGGGCGCTCCTTTGCCAGCAGTTCCCCTGCCAGCATCACGTTCTGCAAGGCGGTATACTGCGGGAAGAGGTTGAAGTTCTGGAACACCAGCCCGAAGTGCAGCCGCTTTTTGCGGATCTCGCTCTCCCGCTGGGTGGCGGGGTCGGCGGCGTCCCACATGGTCTCGCCGTTCACCCGGATGCAGCCGGTGTCCGGCCGCTCCAGAAAGTTCAGGCAGCGCAGCAGGGTGGTCTTGCCGGAGCCGGACGAGCCGATGATGGCCAGCGCCTCGCCTTGCTCCAAGGTAAGGGAAATATCCTTTAAGACCTTTGTATCTCCGAAATTTTTGCCAATGCCGGAGGCTTCCAGTAATGCCATATTCTTAAAAACCTCCTCAGCAGCGGAAATAATCCAGCTTCTTTTCAGCCCAGCCGAACAGCAGGGTGAGCGCACCTACGAACACAAGGAAGAACAGCGCCGTGGAGAACAGCGGCCAAATCAGGCCCTTTGCGCTGTACTCCTTTGCCATCATGATGATCTCCTTGTTGGCGATGGTGTTCGCCAGCGAGGTGTCCTTGACAAGGGTGATGATCTCGTTGCCCATGGGCGGCAGGATGCGCTTGACCACCTGCAACAGAGTGACCTTAAAAAAGATCTGCGTGCGGGTCATACCCAGCACCTGCCCGGCCTCGGTCTGCCCTTTGGGCACGGCCTCGATGCCGCCGCGGTAGATCTCGGAAAAATAGCAGGCGTAATTGATGGCAAAGGCTACCACCGCCGCCACCATGCGCCCGCCGGAGCCGGAGGGCCACGGGTTATTCATGCCCAGCAGACCGGGGCCAAGATAAATGACGATGATCTGCAGCATCAGCGGTGTGCCGCGGATGACCCAGACAAAGGTCTTTACCGCGCCGGACAGCAGTCTGCACCGGCTCATGGAGCCAAAGGCCACCACCAGCCCCAGCGGCAACGCAAACAGCAGCGTAAGGGCAAACAGCTCACAGTTGAGCAGGAACGCGCCGGAAAGGCGCCCAAGGATCACAGACACAAAAACACACCCATCTATCGTTTTGTTTTACGCCCGGCTCAGTCGGCCAGTGCCAGCTCATACTTTTCCGCCAGCGCCTGCATGGTGCCGTCTGCCTTCAGCTCGTCAAAGGCGGCGTCCACTGCGGCAGCGGCATCGCTGCCCTTGCGGAAGGCCACACCGTACTCCTCGGCGTTCAGCTCGTCCACGATCTTCAGGCTTGCGTAGTCGGTGCCCTCGCCGATCATGGCGTTGGCAAGGGTCAGGTCCAGCACAGCGGCATCTGCCGTACCGGCAGCCACTTCCATCAGGCAGTCGGTCTGCACGCTCTTGGAAACATAATCGGCCTTGGCAAGGTTCTCATCGCCCTGAATGGCGGCTTCGCCGGCAGAACCGGCCTCGGCCACCACAGTCTTACCGGCAAGGTCAGCGGTGGAGGTGTAGGCGGTGCCCTCCTTGACCACCACGACCTGTGCGTTCTTGGCGTAGGCCTTGGTGGTAGCGGTGTTGGCCATGATATCCTCAGTCAGGGTCATGCCGTTCCAGATGCAGTCGATGCTCTTGGCGTCCAGCTCCACCACCTTGGTGTCCCAGTTGATCTCCACGAACTCCGGCTCTACGCCCAGCTTTGCGCACACCGCAGTGGCAAGTTCAGTATCAAAGCCGGTAAAGTTGCCGTCGGCATCGGTGTAGTTCATGGGCTCGTACACGGTGTAGCCGATGACCATTTTGCCCTTGCCCTTGATGTAGTCCAGATCGCTGCCCGCTGCAGCAGAAGCCGAACCGGCTGCACTGCCGGAAGCAGATGCCGCCGCAGAGGTGGATGCACTGCCGCCGCAGGCCGCAAGGCTCAGTGCCAGAACACCGGCCAGAAATGCACTTGCAATACGCTTGAGTTTCATATCTTTTTCCTCCCATAGGGGACGTTCTGCGTCCCGCTTCCCTCTTGATTTACCATTTTACCATGCTAAAGCGGTAAACTGTAGCTATAGAATAGCGCGTTTGCCACCGTTTGGCAAGAGGCAAACCCATTTTTTCGCACAATGCACTGCTTTGCCCCGCCCATAAGCCCGCTTTTTGTGGGAAAGTGTGCATAAAAAAGTGGCTCAGAAACGCCCGCAGGCGTTTCTGAGCCACAAATTATAATAGTATTTTCAACCGTCCCCTACTGCTCCGCCATGGCCTTCAGCGCTGCCTTTTGCAGGTCGGTGACTGAGATGGTGCACAGCGCCTTCAGGTCGGCGTCCGTGCCGTCTGCGGAGAGTTTGCCGATCTCCACGGCGTTTTTGCCTTTCAGGTAGCCGCACCAGCCTGCGCTGTGCTCGTACCACTCCTTGCCTAACGCGCTTGCGCTGCGCATTCCGTAGCGGTCGCCCAGTTCGTTTTTGGTGTACACCGGCTCACGCGGGGCAGACACGGTGCCGTCCGCGCTGACCGTCAACTCCGGCTCGGTCATGTCCCCGATGGCGCTGGTCACCCGGGCGTTCTCGTCCATGGTCACCACTGCCAGCGTGATTTTTGCCTGCACCTGCGCGTCCTTGTCGTCGGTGCCCGCAAGCCCCTGCGGCATTTCTGCCACCTCAACGCCCAGCTTGACCGTATCACCCCGGGCAGCGCCCAGCACCTGCGCATTCTCGCAGGCGCGGACGATGGCGTCCCGGTAGCGGTCCACCGCGATGGTGCAGCCGGAGAGAAGGTCTGCATCGGTGGGCTTGCCGTCTGCATCCGTTTTCAGCTTCTTCACCTCGTCCGGGGTCTTGCCCTCAAGCCAGCTGCTAAAAGCATCGGCCTGCTCTGCCCAGCCCTTTTTCAGGCTGGACACCTCTGCCAGCGGGTAGTCCTTGCCCTTCTGGCGCTTGGTACGGGTGTCAGTGGGGGTGGTCACCTTGCCGGTGCCGTCCGCGCTGACCGAAAGTTCCAACTCGTCCAGTGTTGCCCCGGCCAGCTTGCCGTCTGCATCCAGCAGCACGGCAGCCGCCACGGTGCGGATGTTCCCTGCATGGTCTGTGCCTGTCGCCTCGGTCAGGACCCCCAGCCCGGTGCGCCACGCCGCGCCTTGCGCTGCGCTGCTGCCCGCAGAGGTGCTGCCGCCCATCGAGCCGGAGCTGCTGCCGGAGTTTCCCCTGCCGCAGCCGGTCAATGCCAGTGCTGCCGCCAGCGTGCAGCACAAAAACCATCGCGATGCCTGTTTCATATCGTCACATACGCTCCCTTTCCGTGCCTGCATTGCAGACGCAGGCTTTGGAGGTAGTATGCCCCGCCACGCGGGTTTTTATGAGCAGACACTTACATTAAAGGACTGAGCAGCCGCAGCACGCTGTCCAGCACCGTACCGGCCAGACCGGTGCGGCAGTCGGCGCACTGTACCTCACGGCACTGGGGCAGGGTGCGGCGCACATCGTCCCGCAAAGCCAGCACCTGACTGTTTTGCAGCAGCAGCACCCCGCACTCGAAGTGCAAAAACATACTGCGGTAGTCCATATTGATGCTGCCCACCACCGCCGCGCGATCATCGCTGACGCAGCACTTGGCGTGGAGAAAGCCCGGGGTGTACTCGTAGATACGCACCCCCGCCCGCAGCAGGGGCAGATAATACGAGCGGCTCAGCCGGAACACCAGCTTTTTGTCCGGGATGCCCGGCAGCACCAGCCGCACATCCACCCCGCGCTTGGCGGCGTTGCGCAGCGCGTCCAGCATTTCCTCACCGATGGCGAGATAGGGCGTATAAAAAAAGACGTATTGCTGTGCTTGTGCCAGAATATCCAGATAGACCGTTTCTGCCACCGGCTCTTCGTCCAGCGGGCTGTCCGCGTAGGGCTGCACTACCCCATCGCTGGCGGGCAGCACCGCAAGCTGCGGACGGAAGGCGCTGTAATCCTGCTCAAAGGGACGGAAGGCGTTCCAGAAGTCCAGAAACATTACGGTAAAGTTCCACACCGCAGCGCCCTCGATGCGCAAGCCCGCGTCCTTCCAGTAGCCGAAGCGGGTGATCTCATTGATATATTCATCTGCCAGATTGATGCCGCCGGTGTAGGCTACCTTGCCGTCTATCACCACGATCTTGCGGTGGTCGCGGTGGTTCATCACCAGCGAAAGCAGCGGCACCACCGGGTTAAAGGGGATGCAGCGGATATGCGCCCGCTCCATGCGCACCACAAAGTCCTTGGGCAGACCCAGCAGGCTGCCGAAGTCATCGTAGATCAGCCGTACATCCACCCCCTGCGCCGCCTTGCGCCGCAGAATGTCCTCTACGCCCTGCCACATCTTGCCCTGACTGACGATGAAAAACTCCAAAAAGATGCTCTTTTCCGCCTTTTCAAGGTCGGCCAGCAGTGCCGGATACATGGCCTCACCGCAGGAGAAATACCGGGCGGTGGTGTTCTGCCATGCGGGATAGCAGCCGTATTGGGTCAGGTAGCGGCTCACGCCCCGGTTTTCGTCGCACAGCCCGGCGGTCTGCCCAGGTTGCTGGGCACGGTCTGCCCGGTGCGCCTGCTCCACCGCCTGCATTTTGCTGCGCAGGCGGCGGGAGGGGCGCTTGTTGCCAAAGGCCAGATACAGCGCCCCTCCCAGCAGCGGCAGCAGCCCGATGAGGGCGATCCAACCCACCTTATAGGCGCTGTTTTCGTCCTTGCGCACCAGATACAAAATGATCAGCAGGCTCAGCCCATTGAGCACCCCGGTGACCCACACCCGCGCCGTGCCGGTGGTGAGGGCGAAAAACACCCACGCCAGCCATGCAAGCTGCAGCGCCACCAGCACCACCGTGACCGTGATGCGGTTGAGGATGCGGTTGAAAAACTTGACGATCGGCAACCGGAACAGCATACTATCTCCCCTTCCTGTGTTATCTTTCCTCTATAATATAGGTAAGTATAACGCGGTTTTTCACCCTTTGCAAGCTTTTGGTGTCGGGCGCACCGGCGTGCCAGCCGTCTTTATCCCGTATAAAGAATTCACCGGAGCGTCCGCAGATGCCCCGGTGAACCAAGATCCTATTATATATTTTCCGCTCAGACGGTGGGTGCTTCGTTATCCTCGTAACCCACCATCAGACCGCCGTACTCCGCATAGTAGCTGCACAGCGCGCCGCAGGTGCCTACCTCCACTTTGGCCTCCGGGAACACGGCATGGACCATGTGCTTCAGCCGCTCCGCAGCGGCAGCGTTGCAGCAGTGGTCGATGTGCACCCGGCCGTTGGTCAGACCGTGCGCCTTCATTTCTAGCACTATGCGCTCCAGTGCGCCGTGCTCGCCGCGGGTCTTGCACAGAACCTCCAGATCACCGGCGTCGCTGGCCTGACCGATGACCCGGATACCCAGCATCCGCGCCACCGCAGCCACAGCGGGCTTCACGCGGCCATTGCGGGCAAGGTTTGCCAGAGATTCCAGCGCAAACAGCAGATGAGTGTGCTCATGGTAGGCCCGGATCTCCTCACACACGGTGTCAAAGGGCTTACCGGCCTTGATCAGCGCCGCCAGACGCTCCACCAGCAGCCGGGACTCCGCACCGGTGGACAGGCTGTCCAGCACAAAGACCCGCGCGCCCTCGTGGCTCTGCTCGTACTCCTCGCCCGCCAGCAGCGCGGCGTTGTAGGCGCCGGACAGCGTACCGGTGATGGTTACAACATACACCTCGTCTGCGCCTTCATAGGCAGCCATCCAGTCCGAGATGTTGGGGCAGGAGGTGCTGGTGCGTCCCTTATAGGTGCGCATCATTTCGGCCAGCGCGGGGGCATCCACCTCTGCGGTGTCCACATACTCCTGCTCATCGGTCAGGATCTTCAGCGGCACACAGGCAAACCCTACATCGGGGAGTTCGTACACATTTGCAGAGGAATCTACAACGATTTTGCTTTTCATATTTTTCTCCATTTTCAAGCGGCGCACGCCGCGGTCATTCCTTTGTTTGTGACCATCATAGCAGTTTTTCAAAACCCTGTCAACTGTTTTCTTGAATTCTTTTACAAAGTTTTCATTGCCCGTTGACCAATTTTCCAAAATGCGGTATACTATTTCACAGGTAGAAGTGCTTTTGCGGAAAGCAATTGCCCTGCCTTTGCACAAAAAACAACGTCCCTGCCTGCAAAAAGTGCAGGGGCATGACCGGAATAAGATACTATGAAAGCTGAAACCAAACTCCGCGTTGCGGCGTGTGCTGCGGGCTTTGCCCTGCCCCGGTACAACGATCTCCCCTCGGTAGGGCTGTATCTGGACCAGACGGTGCAGTTCGTCAACGGCTACTTCCGCAGTTTCTGCGGGGTGGAGCTGACCCCGTCCATGGTAAGCAACTACGTCAAAAAAGGGGTGGTGGATCACCCCATCCGCAAAAAATACACCCGGGATCAGATTGCATCCCTGATGTACATTGCAGTTTCCAAAACGGTGCTCTCGATCGAAAATATCGACACCCTGTTCAAAATGCAGCGGGAGCACTGCTCCGCCGGGACAGCCTACGATATCTTCTGCGAGGAACTGGAGGCCAGTCTTTCTGTGGTGTTCGGTGGCAAGGCAGCCCAGCCGGAGGCTACGCTCAACGATGAGCGTCTGCTGCTGCGCAGCACCATTTTTGCGGCGGTCAACAAAATGTATCTGGACTGCTGCTTTGATGCCTTGCGGCAGGAACAGGCTCTGTGGTCGGATATCCTGCCGGATCTGGCGTGACAATACAACATCGTTCCGTATAGCAAAAGCCACCCGAAAACTCACGTTTTTAGGTGGCTTTTTTACTGGTGGACAGTATATCAGCAACAAAAATAAGAGCGAGAACGTCCGATACCGTCCAAAAGTAACCGTAATCAACTACGCTCGCGCTTTCAAAAATAAAATGTAACCTAAAATGTAACCAGTTACATTTTTGCAAAGAAAAGCAGCCAGAAATTAACAAAACTGCGTTAATTTTCCGGCTGCTGTTGGTGGAGGCGATGGGAGTCGAACCCATGTCCGAAAAGAGCTCAGTGTAGGTGTCTCCGGGTGCAGGCGATCTACAACATTCCCGCCGCGCCACGCCGATCGTCAGGCTAGCGCTTTGGTAGCTTCATGAGTTCCTGCCGGTCCGCAAAGCTTAAGTCCGTTCAGGTGCTGTGTCTAAAGGACGCCCCGGCCCCACACGACACAAGAGTGGGCGGAACGCGCAGCACTCAGGCTGCGAGCAACTGATAATTATTGTTGTCAGTTAATTTTTTTGGAGGAGTTATAGAGCAGTTCCCCCACTGCTACCCGCTGCCCAGACCTCGCTCCCCCCGTCGAAACCTTTACGCCCCCTTATAAAGCACATCTTGCGATGTGCGGAAAGCTTGGTTTTCTGCGGTGAGCCGCAGTCTGCAATTGGAATGCTTAATAATACTTGCCGTTGGACTTCACAGCCCGGTCAATGGAGCGCTTTGCATCGCGCTGGGCGGCATCGGCACGCTTGTCGTACAGCTTTTTGCCCTTGCACAGGCCCACTTCCATTTTTACGCGGCCATGCTTGAAATAAAGCGAGAGCGGCACCAGCGTATAGCCCTGCAGCTTGCACTGCTGGTGCAGACGCCGGATCTCACTTTTGTGCGCCAGAAGCCGCCGGACGCGCATAGGGTCCTGATTGAACAGATTGCCGTGGTCGTAGGGACTGATGTGCATTCCCTTTACCAGCAGCTCGCCGTTTTCAATATCCACCCAGCTGTCCTTCAGGTTGACCCCGCCGGCCCGCAGGCTTTTCACCTCGGTGCCCTTGAGTTCCACACCGGTCTCCAGCGCTTCCAGAACAAAATACTCGTGGCGCGCTTCGCGGTTGGTGGCGATGGTCTTGGTCGCCGGGCGCTCCTTTGTGGGTGCCATGCTGCGCGCCTCCTTTCTCCGTTCCGTTCGTTGTTTCAGTATACCATTTTTTCAGGGTAATGCAAGGGCTGTTTCTGACAGAATTGTAAATTTTTACAAACTCACAGCTCTCCCCGGCCGGAAAGCGCCCGGTACAGGGTGGTTTCGTCGGCGTATTCCAGACTGGCGCCCACCGGCAGACCGGAGGCAAGCCGGGTGACCCGGATGCCCAGCGGCTTGATAAGTTTTGCCAGATACATGGCGGTGGCTTCGCCCTCCACGGTGGGGTTCATGGCCATGATGACCTCCTTCACCGTGTCGTCCTTCAGCCGCGCCAGCAGCTCCTTGACGGTCAGCTGCTCTGCGCCCACACCGGCCAGCGGGTCCAGCAGACCGTGCAGCACATGGTACAGGCCGTTATACTCCCGGGTGCGCTCAAAAGCCTGCACATCCCGGGGCTTTTCCACCACGCAGATCACCGAGGTGTCCCGCTTGGCGCTGGCGCACACCGGGCACAGGTCAGCGTCCGTGTAGTTCTGGCAGATGCGGCACCGGTGCAGCCGGGTGTGTGCACCGCGGATGGCATCGGCCAGCGCCGCAGCGTCCTTATCCGACATACTCAGCACCTGATAGGCCATGCGGGTAGCACCCTTGCGGCCCACGCCCTGAAACTTGCCGAACTCTTCGATCAGCTTTTCCAGCGGTGCGGCAGTGTAGTCCATGGTATCTCCCCTTCCCGGCTCAGAGACCCGGAATGTTCAGGCCGCCGGTCAGCTTGCCCATCTCGGCCTCGGCGGTCTCATCCACCTGCTTCACGGTGGCGTTGATGGCAGCAGCCACCATATCTTCCAGCATCTCGATGTCGTCCGGGTCCACAGCCTCGGGCTTGATGGTGATGGACAGCACCTCGTGCTTGCCGTTCATCTTCACGGTCACCATCTCACCGGCGGCGCTGCCGGTGTACTCGGCGGCTTCCAGCTCGGCCTGCTTGCTCTTCATGTCCTCCTGCATCTTCTGAGCCTGACGCATCAGGGCGTTCATATCGGGGCGGCCGTAGCCTGCGGGCATTCTTGCTTTCATAATGGTATTCTCCTTTATTATAAACATTTTTTATCGCTTTTTGCGGGCGGTATCCTCAATGCTGACCTCTAACCCCAGTTTTTCCAGCGCCAGAAGGGACTGCTCCGCGTTGGAGGCGGTCTTTCCTGCCGTTTTTGGCTCGTAAGGGCCGATGGGCACCGGCACGCCGGATACCTCGGCGATCAGCTTTTTGATCAGCTTCTGGCTGTCCTTGTTCACCCGGATAAAATCCCGGAAGGTCTTGCCGCCGTCGATCAGCACGCGGGTGCCGTCAAAGTAAGCCTTGGACTTGCGCAGATACATATACAGCATGGGGTCGATGCCTTCCAGCTTCTGCACGATCTGTCCCCAGTACGGGAAGGGGTTCGTGCCCTGCTGCGCCACGCTGCGAGGCTTGGTCAGCACCGGGTCGGCGGGGTGCTCCTGCACCGGGGCAGGCGGCTCCTCTGCCGCAGAAACCGGCTGCGCGGGCTCTGCAGGGGCGGGCTGCTCCGGCTGGCTGACCGGCTCCGGCTCTTCCGGCGGCGGTGCCTGCGGGGCAGGCTCGTCCCACGGCAGGGCGGCATCGCTCTGCTGTACCGGCGGTTCGTCCGGAACAGTCGGCAGCTCGTCCGCAGGGGCGGACGGCGCTTCCGGTGCGGCAGGCTGCGGAGAGGTCTGCTGCACAGCAGGGGCAGGCTCTGCTCCTGCTGCCGAGGTCTGGGGTGCAGCAGCTGCGGGGGCAGGCTGCACCGGAGCGCTGGCAAAGGGCTGCACCGCCGCCGCAAAGGGGCGGTGTGCTTCCGTCTGTACCGCGCGGACGGGGGCTGCCTGTACCGTTACCGCCTGCATCTGCTGGGGCGGCTCGGACAAGCTGAACAGCGCCAGTTCCAACTCGATGCGCTGGTCGCTGCCGCGGGTCATGTGCTCCAGCGCCGTGCCCAAGGTGCGGATGGCGCGGATGGCCTCCCGCTGGCCCATCTCCGGGCCTTTTTGCAGGTACAGCGCCTCTTCCTCCGGCGATACACCGGACAGCAGCGCCTGCCCGCCGGGCAGCGCCGCCAGCATCAGGGCGCGGTAATGGGCGATCAGTTCCTCAGTCAGGCGCTTCACATCCACTGACTGCTGCCGCAGCTGCGCCAGCTGTGCCAGCGCGGCGGCGGCGTCCTGCGCTTCCAAGGCGTCAGAAATATGGAACAGGTAGCTGCGGTCGGTCACACCCGCCATGCGGCGCACCACGTCTGCGTCGATCTTTGCCGTGACACCGGCGCAGGTGTCCAGAATGGACAGCGCATCGCGCAGCGCACCATCGGCCAGACGGGCGATCAACTCCGCACCGTCGGCGGTCAGTTCCAGCTTTTCCTCCCCGGCGATATACTCCACCCGCCGTGCGATATCCTCCGGCCCGATGCGGGTAAAATCGTACCGCTGGCAGCGGGAGAGGATGGTGGCGGGCACTTTCTGGATCTCGGTGGTCGCCAGAATAAAGATGACGTGTGCAGGGGGCTCTTCCAGCGTTTTCAGCAGCGCATTGAAGGCCGCTGTGGACAGCATGTGCACCTCGTCGATGATATACACCTTATACTGGCAGGCGCTGGGGGTGTAGGCGGTCTCGTCCCGCAGGTCGCGGATATCGTCCACGCCGTTGTTGGAGGCTGCGTCCATCTCCACCACGTCCAACAGGCTGCCGTTGTCGATGCCCTTGCAGATCTCGCATTGCCCGCAGGGGTCGCCATTTACTGGATGCAGACAGTTGACCGCCTTGGCAAAAATTTTGGCACAGGTGGTCTTGCCGGTGCCGCGCACGCCGGTAAACAGATACGCATGGCCTACGCGCCCTGCGGTGATCTGGTTTTTCAGGGCAGTCACGATGGCGCGCTGACCCACCACATCCTCAAACCGCTGGGGTCTCCATTTGCGGTAAAGTGCACGATACACGGCGATGTCTCCCCTTTCCCGGCCTTTGCGGCAAAAATAAAAGGACAGCGCTCGACGGGGTTTTGTCCCCGCCTTGCGTAACTCGGCATACGGATGCAGGCTTACTGAAACGCACGAACGCACTGCTTAAGGCTGCTTGGTTCCCCACCTGACCTGGTTCACAGCGAGCCCATCGTACAGGACCCGCATCCGTATGCCGAACCACGCAGCAGGCGCTGTCCGACACATCCTTGTGGATGCTAAGATATTGTACCATAAACCCCGCCGGATTGCAAGAGGGGCACAGCTGGTTTTTGTCGGTGCAAAAACGCCGCGCCGGACGATTTAAAATGGCCTCCGCTGCGCTCTGGCCATCGTTCAAGGAATTTCATTTTAATATTTGAGATTTCGAAACGCCTGCGGGCGTTTCGAAATCTCTTTTTCACAGAAGGGAAATTATAGGCTGCCTGTTTCCCTTTACGACCCCTCCCGTGAAAATGGGATAACGGAGCGTCCGCAGACGCTCCGTTATCCCGAAATTATAAATAATGATTCCTCTGAATATGCACAGAGCGGAGCGGAGGGCATTCCAAATTGTTTGCGTACAAAAAAAGACCGCCGCACAAAAGTACGGCAGTCTTTGAAAAATCAAACGCTATTCAGCGTTTGGCAGTTTAGGACTGGCAAGCGGTGATCAGGCTCATCTTGTACACCTCGTCTGCGTTGCAGCCGCGGGACAGATCGTTGATGGGTGCGTTCAGACCCTGCAGGATGGGGCCGTAGGCAGCGTAGCCGCCCAGACGCTGTGCGATCTTATAGCCGATGTTGCCGGCCTCGATGCAGGGGAAGATGAAGGTGTTGGCCTGACCAGCCACCTTGCTGCCCTTGCACTTGACCTGTGCAACCTCGGGAGCAACGGCTGCGTCAAACTGCAGCTCGCCGTCCACAGCCAGCTCGGGGTCCATCTCCTGCGCCTTGATGGTAGCGTCGTGGCTCAGTGCCACGGTGCCGCCCTTGCCGGAGCCCTTGGTGGAGAAGCTCAGCACAGCCACCTTCGGGTCGATGCCGAACAGCTTTGCGGTGCGGGCAGTTTCCACAGCCACCTCTGCCAGCTTGGAAGCGGCAGAGACCTTGACCTCGCCGGTAGCCTTATCGACGGTATCGGTGTAATCAATGTTGACAGCGCAGTCGCCCATGGCAATGCGCTTCAGGCCCTCTTCGCCGCAGTCACGGTCCAGAATAAAGCAGGAGCTCACCAGATGTGCGCCCTTCTTGGTCTTGACCAGCTGCAGAGCGGGACGGATGGTGTCGGCGGTGGAGTAGGTAGCGCCGCCCAGCAGGCAGTCTGCCTTGCCCATCTTCACCAGCATGGTGCCGAAGTAGTTGGACTTCTTCAGCAGGGCTGTGCACTCCTCTGCGGACTGCTTGCCCTTGCGCAGTTCTACCATGGTGCTGACCATCTCATCAAAACCGGCGTAGTTCTCCGGGTCGATGATCTCGGCAGCGGAAATATCAAAGTTACCGGCGGCGGCAGCAGCCTTGCACTCTGCCTCGTTGCCCACCATAACGACCTTCAGCACGCCCTCGGCCAGCAGCTTGCTTGCGGCCTCCAGAATGCGGGGGTCATTGCCCTCGGTGAACACGATCGTCTTGGGATTTGCCTTCAGCTGTGCTACCAGCGGTGCAAACATATCAGCCATTGTGATTACCTCCGAAATTGCTTTCCAAAATTTGCCTCCCGCGTCTGTTGGACACAAGGATGCCTTTCTTCTTTATTCTAGCACAGACGGCAAAAAGTTCAAGACAAAATTGTGTTTTTGTGCTATATTTTAGGAGAGAGAGCCTTGTTTTATTTGTGAATAAAATATCATACTGGTTTTGAAGGAGATGTTCTCCATGGATATGGATACTTTAAAGGCTGAATGCCTTGCCTGCACCCGGTGCGAGTTGTGCGCTACCCGGACGAATGTGGTGTTCGGGCAGGGCGTGCCGGACGCCGAGGTGCTGTTTGTGGGCGAGGGCCCCGGCCAGAGCGAGGACGAGCAGGGTCTGCCCTTTGTGGGGCGCAGCGGGCAGCTGCTGGACAAATACCTGTTTGCCATCGACCTTGACCGCAAAAAGAACTGCTATATCGCCAACATCGTCAAGTGCCGCCCGCCCCAGAACCGCGACCCGCTGCCCGCCGAGAGCGAAGCCTGTATGCCGTGGCTGCGGGAGCAGTTCCGGCTGATCCAGCCCAAGATCGTGGTCTGCCTTGGGCGCGTTGCCGCCCAGCGGATGATCCGGCAGGATTTTTCCGTCACCCGGGAGCACGGGCAGATCATCAATAAGGGCGGCATCCTGTTCATGGGCACCTTCCACCCCGCCGCCCTGCTGCGCCAGCCCCAGAACAAGCCCGAGGCCTTTGCGGACTTTACCGTGCTGCGGGACACCATTGCCGCCGTATGCGAGCATACCTATAATAGGTGAGGTCAGGAACCAACCGCACCGCTTTTGCATACTGTAAAGCAAAAGCGAGGTGTTTTTGTATGGAAAGTTCCGTGCATCCTTCTGTGGATTTCTTTTTGGGCGCTACAACGCCCGCCGGGTTCAAGGGCTACTTTGCGCCGCTGCGCCTGGAGCCCGGGATGCAGCTGGTGCTGCTCAAAAGCGGGCCGGGCTGCGGCAAATCTACCCTGATGAAGCGTCTGGCGCGCGCCGCGCAGGATAAAGGCGAGCCCATCCAGCGCATCCACTGCGCCAGCGACCCCGACAGTCTGGACGGGGTGGTGTTCCTGCGGCAGAAACGCGCCATCATCGACGCCACCGCGCCCCATGTGGTGGAGCCGGAAGCCCCCGGCGCAGACGAGCGGGTGCTGAGTTTGTACCACACCATTGATGCCGATGCCCTGCACTCCCACAAGGACGAGGTGACCGCCCTGTTCGCCCGCAACCAGCTGCTGCGCAGCCGGGCGGCGCGGTATGTAGCCTCGGCGGGCAGCCTGCTGCTGGACAGCCGCCGCGCCGAAGCGTGCAGCGCAAACTTTGAAAAAGTGCGCCGCTACGTCAAGCGGCTGTGCACCCGCCTGTTGCCCCGCACCGAGGAGATGGGCTCTGAGCAGCTGCGGCTGCTCTCGGCCATCACGCCCAAGGGCGAGGTGTTCTATCAGGGCACGGTGCAGGCGCTGGCAGACCGGTACATCCTTTTCCGGGATGACTACGGGGCAGTGTCCCGCCTGCTGCTGGAACTCATCCGCACCGAGGCGCTGGCGCGGGGCTACCACATCATCACCTGCCCCTGCGCCATGCACCCGGAGGACAAGATCGACCACATTATCATCCCCTCCCTGCGGCTGGCGTTTCTGACCGACAATCGCTGGCATCCGGTGCGGCTGTCTGCCGCGCAGACCGTGCGGTGCAGCCGTTTTGTGGACAGGGAAAATCTTTCCGCCTGCCGCGCCCGGCTGCGCTTCAACGAGCGCGCCGCCGCCGAATTGCTAGAGCAGGCCTGTGCCTTGATGGCGCAGGCAAAAAGCTGCCATGACGAACTGGAGACCTACTACCGCACCGCCGTGGACTTTGCACAGGTAGATGCCGCAGCCGCCCAGTGCATGGAGCTGTTCGGGGTAGGATAGAGCAAAAAACAACGGAGGTGAAACGCCTTGGCAAGCATCCATCTGCCCATCCGGCAGCTGGTGGAGTTTTTGCTGCGCACCGGCAGCATCGACAGCCGCTTTACCGGCTTTGACCGCGCCAACGAGGGTGCACGCATCCACCGCAAGCTGCAAAAGGCCGCCGGAGAGGGCTATCAGGCCGAGGTGTTCCTCAGCGCCGAGCGGGAAGTCTGCGGCATCGCCTTTACGCTGGAAGGCCGGGCAGACGGCATTTTCACCGACGAAACCGGCACTGTGACCATTGACGAGATCAAGACCACCACTGTCCCTTACGAGGAGATCACCGAAGAACTGAACCCCTGCCACTGGGCGCAGGGCATGGTGTATGCCGCCATTTACAGCAGCCAGCAGGGGCTGGAAGCGCTGGCCGTGCGGCTGACCTATTATCAAGTTGATACCGACCAGCTTTTGCGCTTTACCCGGCAGTTCACCCGGCAGCAGCTGGAGCAGTTTTTGCAGCAGCTTTTAACGCAGTACGCCCCGTGGGCGCTGCGGCAGTTGGACTGGGACACCCGGCGCAGCCAGAGCCTTGCGGCGCTGCAATTCCCCTTTGCGGAATACCGCCCCGGGCAGCGGGCGCTGGCGGGCGAGGTGTACCGCGCCTGCCGCGCCGGAAAAAGCGCCGACCGCAAGGGCGGCACCCGCGTTTTTTGTCAGGCGCCCACCGGCATCGGCAAGACCATGAGCGCCCTCTTTCCTGCTTTAAAAGCCATGGGCGAGGGCTGCGGCGCGAAGCTGTTCTACCTGACCGCCCGCAACACCACCCAAGCCGCCGCCGAGGACGCGGTGGCGCGGCTGCGTGCCGCACAGCCCGGCCTTGCCCTTCGCAGCGTGACCCTGACCGCCAAGGAAAAGTCCTGTCTGCACCCGGACGCCGAAGGGCACCCCGCCTGTCTGCCGGAGGTGTGCCCCTTTGCCAACGGCTACTACGACCGCTGCAAGGACGCGCTGGCGGCTTTGCTGGACGGCAGCGGCAGTTTCAGCCGCGCCGCGCTGGCAGACACCGCCCGGCAGTTCTCGGTGTGCCCCTTTGAGTTGGGGCTTGACTTGAGCGAATGGTGCGATGTGGTCATTGGGGACTACAACTATCTGTTTGACCCGGTGGTGCACCTGAAACGCTTTTTCGATGCCGCCGGGGACTGGCTGTTCCTCATTGACGAAGCACATAACCTGCCGGACAGAGCCCGCGCCATGTACTCGGCGCAGTTTGCCAAAAGCAGCCTGACCGAGGCAAAGCGGGCGCTGGGCAAGGGCAAAAGCAGCTTAAAGACCGCACTGACCAAGGCAGATAAAGTCTTTCTGGCGGCGCGCAAGGCCTGCGCACAGGCTGCGCCCCGTATAGGCGCAGAGCCCGCCGGGGAGACAGAACCCGCACAGGTGAGCCTTTTGCCCGCCGAAGCTGCCCCGGACTTTGCCCTGCCGCAACCGCTGTACGCCCGGGACGGCACCGTGTTTTTGCAGCAGCTGCCCGCCGCACTGCCCGCTGCCCTGCGAGCCGTGCACACGCCCTTGCAGGACTGGCTGGAACAGAACCCCGAGGACCCCGCCCACGCGCAGCTGTTAGAGTTATACTTTGCCTTGCAGGATATCGCCCGCGCTGCCGACCGGTACGACAGCCATTTTGTCACCCAACTCACCACCCGGGGCAGCGAGTTAGAAGTGCACCTGCTCTGCTTAGACCCCGCGCCCTTTGTGGACGCCAGTCTGGCGGCAGGGCGCAGCGCGGCGCTGTTCAGTGCCACGTTGACCCCGCCCGCCTTTTACCGCACTGTGCTGGGCTGCGCCGATGCCCGGGCGGTGGCGCTGCCAAGCCCTTTCCCGCCGGAAAACCTGGGGCTGTTCTGTCTGCCGGGCATCTCCACCCTCTACCGCCAGCGGGAAGCCAGTGTGCCCGCCGTAGCCGATGCGCTGGCGGCGCTGGCAAAGGGCAAGACCGGCAACTATCTGGCGTTTTTCCCCAGCTACGCCTATTTGCAGCAGGTGTACGAGGCCTTTGCCGCCCGCTGGCCGGACATTCCCACCCTTGTGCAGCAGCGCAGTTTGGATGATGCCGGGCGCGCGGAGTTTCTGGCGCAGTTCGTACCCCACCCCGCCGAAACGCTGCTGGGCTTTGCCGTGATGGGCGGCATCTTCGGCGAGGGAGTAGACCTTGTGGGCGACCGGCTCATCGGCTGCGCCATCGTAGGGGTAGGTCTGCCGCAGGTGAACCCCCGGCAGGAGATGCTGCGCCGGTATTACGAGGAGCAGTCCGGCTGCGGCTTCGACTACGCCTACCGCTACCCGGGCATGAACAAGGTACTGCAAGCCGCCGGGCGGGTGGTGCGTACCCCGCAGGACAAAGGCGTGGTGCTGCTTTTGGACGACCGCTTTGCGCAGCCCGACACCGCCCGTCTGTTCCCGCCGCACTGGCAGCACATCCAGTATCTGCCCGGTACCGCCGCGCTGGAAAAGGCGCTGGCAGCGTTCTGGAACGTATAAAACTGCAAAAGGAGTTGTTGCATCATGCGCAACAACTCCTTTTGCTATAACCTTAATACTCCACGCCCTTCCGTGCGGCAATGCCCTTCTGGTAGGGGTGGCGGCGGCAGCACATCTCAGTAAGGTAATCTGCGGCGTCCAGCATCCACCCGGGGGCTGCGTGGGCGGTCAGGACGCACTCCTGCCCGGCGGGGCGGTGCAGCACCGCCTGCTGCAACAGGGCTTTGTCCACCATGTCCAGCTCCCACGCGCTGCCGGCTTCGTCCAGCACCAGCATATCACAGGGCTGCGCCAGCGCCGCCGCAAGATTTTTGTTTTGCAAAGCGCGGGTAGCAGCCTTTTCGGCTTCGTTCATCTGAAAAACAAATTTCTGCCCGGCCTTGCCCCGGTAAACGGTGGCGCCCAGCTGTTCCAGCAGCGAGATCTCGCCGCTCTGCCCGCCCTTCAAAAACTGCACAATGACCACACGTTTTCCGCTGCCCAGCGCCCGCAGGGCAAGCCCCATGGCGGCTGTGGTCTTGCCCTTGCCGTCGCCGTAATACAGATGCAAAAGGCCTAAGCTTTCCATCGTCTTTCTCCTTTTTCCGGCTTTTCCGGTTTTGTAACAAAAGGCACCCGCAGCAGAACGGCTGCGGATGCCTTGTTATTTACACGTTGCTTTTACTGGTACAGCGGGAACTCCCGGGTCAGGCGCAGGACACGCTCGCTGATCTCGTCCTTCTTTTCCTCATAGTGCCAGATGCAGTCTGCAATGCAGTCCGCGATCACCTGCATTTCGGCTGCACCCATGCCGCGGGTGGTGACAGCCGGGGTGCCCAGACGCACGCCAGAGGTCACAAAGGGGCTGCGGGTCTCGCCGGGGACGGTGTTCTTGTTGGCGGTGATGTGCACGCTGTCCAGACGCTGCTCCAAGTCCTTGCCGGTGCACTCTTCGTCCCGCAGGTCAATGAGCATCAGGTGGTTGTCGGTGCCGCCGGATACCAGCTTGACCCCGCGCTGCTGCAAGGCCGCAGCCAGCGCCTGTGCATTTTCTACGATCTTGCGGGCGTATTCCTTGAACTCCGGCTTCAGTGCCTCACCAAAGCAGACAGCCTTTGCTGCAATCACGTGCTCCAGAGGGCCGCCCTGTGTGCCGGGGAACACTGCCGAGTTGATGCGCTTTGCAATGATGGGGTTGTTGGTCAAAATCAGGCCGCCGCGGGGTCCGCGCAGGGTCTTGTGGGTGGTGGTGGTCACCACGTCGGCATAGGGCACGGGGCTCTGGTGCTGGCCGCCCGCCACCAGACCAGCAATGTGCGCCATGTCCACCATCAAATATGCGCCGTAGCCGTGGGCGATCTCGGCCAGCTTTTCAAAGTCGATGGCGCGGGGGTAGGCAGAAGCGCCCGCCACCAGCATCTTGGGGCGCACCTTGCGCACCTGCTTTTCCAGCTCAGCGTAGTCGATGACGCCGTCTGCGCCGACGCCGTAGGAGATGAAGTGGTAGTTTTTACCGGACATATTCACCGGAGAACCGTGGGTCAGGTGACCGCCCTGCGAAAGGTCCATGCCCATAACGGTATCGCCCAACTCCAATAGGGCAAAATACACGGCAAGGTTGGCCTGTGCGCCGGAATGGGGCTGGACGTTGGCGTACTTTGCCCCGAACAGCTGACAGGCACGCTGGATGGCAATATTCTCCACCTCGTCCACATAGACGCAGCCGCCGTAGTAGCGCTTGCCGGGCAGACCCTCGGCGTACTTGTTGGTCAGCACGCTGCCCATGGCTGCCATCACGGCGGGCGAAACGATGTTCTCGCTGGCGATCAGCTCAATGTTCTCGCGCTGACGGGTCAGCTCTCGCTCCATGGCTGCGCCCAGTTCCGGGTCGGCTGCATTGACCATGCCGATGGTGTCCATCATATCCTTGTACATTTTACTTACCCCTCTCCACAAAATGTTGCAGGTTCTCTCAGCGCAGCGCCCGCGCGGCGCTTGCTGCTGTAAGATAATCATAGCAGAAAGCGGCGGCGGCTTCAATCCTCTTTTCGCCAAAAGGCTTGCTTTTTTTGTCTGAAGTGTTTATTATGTTTGTATAAAAATGCGCTGTCGATTTTGTATATTTTTCAAGTATCCTGCCCCACAGGTGAAGCGAGGTGTTTTGTATGACCATTGCCGAGGAAAAACAGGCGCAGCGTACCGCTGGCCGTGCTGCCCGCAAAGCGCTGGATGCACCGCAGCGCGCCGCCGCCAACGCGGCGCTGTGCCGCCGGGTGCTGGAACTGGATGCCTACCGCGCCGCCCATACCCTTTTGCTCTACGCAGCCTTTGGGGGCGAGGCCGACCTTGCCGCCGTGGCTGCCGAAGCCGCACGGCAGGGCAAGACGGTGGCCTACCCGGTGTGCGGCGAGGGCTTTACCCTTACCGCTGCCGTGCCGGGCGCGGACGGCTGGGCGGTGGGACAGTACGGCATCCGCACGCCGGTGCCGGAGCGCTCTACCCTTTTGCAGCCGGAACAGTTGGATCTGGCGCTGGTGCCCTGCACCGCCTTTGACGCAGACTGCTACCGGGTGGGCATGGGCAAGGGCTACTACGACCGCTACCTACCCCGCTGCACCCGGGCGGTGAAGATCGGCATTGCATTGGAGGTTCAGCGCGTCCCCCGCGCCGCCGTGGACGCCCACGACCAGCGGCTGGACGCCTTTGTAACAGAGAGGGGTATCTACACATGGAAATGAACGATCTAAGCTGCGCACAGTTTCTGGCACAGCTTGCCAGCAAAGCGCCCACGCCGGGCGGCGGCGGCACGGCCGCGCTGGTAGGTGCTGCCGGTGTGGCGCTGGGCAACATGGTGGGCTGCCTGACCACCGGTAAAAAGAAATACGCCGCCGTGGAAGCGGATATTCAGGCGCTGAACGCCCGGGCCAGTGCCCTGCGGCTGGAACTGGAAGCGCTGGTGCAGGCCGATGCCGACGCCTTTGCGCCGCTGGCTGCGGCCTACGGTCTGCCCAAGGACACCCCGGAGCAGGCCGCGCACAAGGCCGCTGTGCTGGAAGCCGCACTGGACGGTGCAAGCGCCGTGCCGCTGCAGATCATGGAAAAGTGCGCCGAGGGCATCGCGCTGGCCGGGCAGTACGCCGCAAAAGGCAGCGTGCTGGCGGTATCGGACGCAGGGTGCGCCGCCGTGCTGTGCAAGGCCGCTTTGCAGGCCGCAAGCCTGAATGTGTTCATCAATACAAAACTGATGGCCGACCGCGACCGCGCCGCTGCACTGGACGCCCGGGCAGACGCATTGCTGGCAGAGTTTGTGCCCCAGGCAGACGAAATATTCCGCGCCGTCAGCGGGAAACTCCGCAACAAATAACAACATAAATGAGGGAAAGTATATGGCAACGATTTTAAAAGGTGCGCCGGTGGTGGCCGCCATGAACGAGCGCAACGCGGCACTCTGCGAGCAGCTGAAAGCCAAGGGCATCACCCCCACTCTGGCTGTGGTGCGTGTGGGCGAGCGGGAGGATGACCTCTCCTACGAGCGGGGCGTGATGACCCGCTGCGGCAAGGTGGGCGTTGCCGTCCGACAGTTCGTGCTGCCCACCGACGCCACGCAGGAGCAGCTGCTCCGGGTACTGGACGAGGTGAACACCGATGACGGCATCCACGGCTGTCTTTTGTTCCGCCCGCTGCCCAAGCAGTTCGATGACCGCACCGTCCGCGCCGCCCTGCGCCCGGAAAAGGACATTGACGGTATCACGGACGGTTCGCTGGCCGGGGTGTTCACGAACACCGATCTGGGCTATGCTCCCTGCACCGCGCAGGCCTGCATGGAGATTTTGAAGTATTACAACGTCCCCCTTTCCGGCAAGCGTGCCGTGGTGGTGGGACGCAGCCTTGTGGTGGGCAAGCCTGCCGCCATGATGCTGGACCGGGAGAACGCCACCGTCACCCTGTGCAACTCCCGCACCCAGAACCTGCCGGAGGTGTGCAAACAGGCCGACATTGTGGTGGTGGCCATGGGCAAAATGGCCGCTGTGGGCGCGGACTGCCTGCGGGCAGGCCAGACGGTCGTGGACGTGGGCATCCATGTGAATGAGGAAGGCAAGCTGTGCGGTGACGTGCAGTTTGCCGCCGCAGAGCCGGTAGTAGACGCCATCACCCCCGTGCCCGGCGGCGTAGGCACCGTGACCACCTCGGTACTGGTAGGCCATGTGGTGCAGGCGGCGTGCAAAAAGGCCGGGGTGGAGTGCTGACATTTTAGGATAGAACAAGCCCGGAAAGTCTGCGGACTTTCCGGGCTTGCTTTTTCACGGGAGGAATTGTAACGAATATCAGCCCCGCACAAGGAGCAGCAGCAGAGCCGAGGCCACGCACTGCAGAATGAGCCAGCGGGCTACCACCTGCTCATCGCTCCAGCCCTTGCGCTTGCGCACATGGTCGTGGAGAGGGGTCAGGGTGTTTTTCAGGATCCAGATGTGCAGAAAGCGCTTCAGGCTGATCTTCAGAATGCCCAGGCTGCCGTCCGCGATGAACACGATAGCCGCCAGCAGGAAGGCGAAGGGGTGGCCGCACTTGAGCGACAGCATGGCGATGAAAAAGCCCATGGCGCGGCTGCCGGCGTCGCCCATCAGCAGACTGGAGGGCTTGGCGTTGAGCCACAGGTAGGCCAGCAGCGCACCGATGAACACCACACCGGCGGTGGCGTAGGTGCCAAGTTCGGTCTTATAGGCCAGCAGGTAGGTGCCAATGGTCACCACCGCCAGACTGGCGGAAAGGCCGTCCACACCGTCGGTGCAGTTGACCACGTTGATGCTTGCCCAGATCAGGATGACGATGAGCAGCAGGTACACCGCGTAGGGCAGCGTAAAGCTCCACTGCAAAAAGTGCACTCCGCAGCCGTTGAAGTTCAGGTAGGTCACGCCTGCCAGCACCGCAATGACAAAATCGATGATACCCTTTTTGTACTCGTTCCAAGCAGTCTCGGCGGCATCGTCCAGATAGCCGGAGAGCATGGAGGCGATCAGCAGCACATTATACACCACATACTCGGTGGTGAAGGGCAGAAACGCCAGCGACACCAGCGCGATGCACAGCACAAAGATCAATCCGGAGCCGCGTGCCTTGCCTTTGGAAAGTTCGCCGTTCACCGCAAAAGCGCGGCCATGGTCGTGGGGCAGTTTATCGCGGAAAATGGAATCCGTCAGGGCGGTCAGGGCAAACGCCAGCAAAAATGCCATGGCATCCACGCCCCGCTGCCCGATGACAGAGGTCAGCATTTGGATCATAAGATAACATTCCTCTTTCTTTCTGTATAGTACGTTGTGAGTGTATCACGCCCTTGCCCAAAAATCAATCCCGGCGGCAAAATTCGCTGCGGATTGACTTTTCCCCCGCTGCTCTTTATAATAATGTATTAGTCTGTATTTTTCACCCGCAACGCAGGAGGTTTCATGTCCACCATTACCCTTGAGCAGCTCTCTGCCCGGATGCGGCAGGGCGAGCAGGTGCCGCTGCGCCACACCGCACAGGTGGCGCTGACGCTGAGCATCCCTTCCATTTTGCAGCAGATCGTAGTTACCGCCATGGAGTACATCGACGCGGCCATGGTGGGGCATATCGGCGCCGCCGCAACCGCTTCCATCGGCATCGTCAGTTCCAGCACATGGCTGCTGCACGGGATGCTGGCGGGGCTGTGCATGGCGTTTTCCATTCAGGTGGCGCAGTATCTGGGCGCAGACCGCCAGCAGGACGCCCGGGGCGTGCTGCGGCAGTCCATGCTGTTTAATTTAGTGGTGGGTCTTGCCGCTGCCGCCTTTGGCGTGGGCATCAGCCGGTTTCTGCCCGGGTGGCTGGGCGCAGACACGGCACTGCAGGCAAATGCCTCGGCCTATTTTGCCATCTGGTCGGCTTCCCTGCCCTTTGTCATGGCGATGGGCACCTATGCCGCCATGCTGCGCTCCACCGGCGATGCCCTGACCCCCGGCCTGATCAGCGTGTTCACCTGCGTGCTGGATATCATCTTCAACTTTTTCCTCATCAACCCTACCCGGGAAATGACGGTGTTCGGTCAAAGCCTCACAGTCTGGGGTCTGGGCTGGGGCGTGCCGGGCGCGGCGCTGGGCACAGCCCTTGCCAACGCCGTGGGCGGCACGCTGGCGCTGGGCGTTCTGCTGCTGCGGGACGGCCCGCTGTGTATCCGCAAACCCGGCGCGTGGCGCATTACCCGCGCCTGCCTGCATAACGTGTGGAAGGTGGGCGCACCGCTGGCGGCAGAGCGCGCCGCCCTGTCCTCGGCACAGGTGCTGCTGGTGCGCATCGTGTCCGGGCTGGGCACTACCGCCATTGCCGCCAACAGTCTGGGCGTCAGCGCCGAGAGCCTGTGCTACATGGCAGGCTACGGCATTCAGGACGCCGCCCTTGCGCTGGTGGGACAGGCCGTGGGCGCGAACCGCCGGGACATGGCAAAGCGCTTTGCGTGGCTGTGCACCGCCATGGGCATGGGCATCATGGCGCTTACCGGCGTGGGGCTGTATGTGTTTGCCCCGCAGCTGATGGGCATCTTCACCGCCGACGCCGCCGTCATTGCGCTGGGCGCACGGGTGCTGCGCATCGAAGCCTTTGCCGAGCCCATGTTCGGGGCAAGCATCGTGGCCAGCGGCTCCATGCAGGGCGCGGGCGACAGCACCGGCTGCTTTGTGCTGAACCTTATCAGTATGTGGGGCGTGCGGCTGACCTTGGCTGTCCTGCTGGCTCCCCGCTTTGGGCTGGTGGGCGTATGGGCAGCCATGTGCGCGGAACTTTGCACCCGCGGCGCCCTGTTTTTGCTGCGCATGGCGCGGGGCAAATGGCTGGATAAGGGCGCGCTGGCGTAAATCTACCGTCGGGCGCCCTCTCAGGCGCTCCCGCGCCAGCTCCCCCAAAGGGGGAGCCAAGGTTTAAAGCCCATTGCTAAAGCATTAGGTGTAATGAGAAAGTTTCCTGCAGTGCTCTTGGCTCTCCCTTTGGGAGAGCTGGCAAGCCCGACAAGGCTTGACTGAGAGGGCGAAACTGACGCGTCCGCAAACTTTACACTTTAGTCGGAAACATCATCGCTATGCCAAGGGCTCCATCTCCGAGGGAGCTGTCACGGCGTAAGCCGTGACTGAGGGAGTTTCTTCGGCAGATAAGCCTTCTAAATAGAGAAAGAGCCGGAAAGTCTGCGGACTTTCCGGCTCTCTTGTTTCAGCAGCTTACTTGCGGCCGTGCAGGATGGGAGACAGGGGCTTATAGATCAGCAGGCACAGCACCGCATCCAGCAGACCCTTGACCAGCGTGAAGGGCATATTGAAGATCACAAGGCACTTGATCAGGCTGTCGGCAGAGGGCAGGATAGCCTGATACATCCCCAGAATGGCTTCCAGCGGCATATGGTAGAACTGCACATAGGCCGGGTAGGTGATGAAGTAGTTGGAGGGCACGCTGAACACCGCCATGGCGGCTGCACCGGCGATAGCGCCCAGAATAGCGGTCTTACGGCTCTTGCTGCGCTTGTAGACAAAGCCCGCCACGGCGGAGAACACCGCGCCCAGCATAAAGTTGCACAACTCACCCACGCAGGCGGTGGAGGTGCCCTTGATGATGATGTGCAGCAGGTTCTTCATAAAGCTGATGACCACGCCGTACACCGGGCCCAGTGCAAAGGCACCCAGCAGGGCGGGCAGGTCGGAGAAGTCCATCTTGACGAAGGACGGGATGAGCATCGGCAGCGGGAACTCGATGAACATCAGGATAAAGGCGACCGCGCTGAGCATGGCGGCAACGGTCAGGTTGTGGGTGGTATTCTTTTTCATGGTAGTTGTCCTCCCCGGGGGATACGCCCCGTTCAAATTTGTTCGGAAAGCCCTTTTCGCGCTGGATCGAACCGGAAAGACAAACCAAAAAGCGCCCTGCTGCAACCAAAAAACTGCAACAGGGCGCACAGACGCAATTTGCCTGCCGTTTCTTGCATCCGGACTATACCGTTGGTCCCGGAGTTGCACCGGGTCAGCACCCTTGCGGGTGGTCGCGGACTTTACCGCCAGTGGGGAATTGCACCCCGCCCTGAAACGAACTTTCTGACCAAGAGTATAGCGCGGTACTGCGGCGCTGTCAAGCCCCCTTTTTTTAAATCAGTTTTCACCTTTCTTTCCTTGCCCCGGGCGGCAGAGTATGCTATCATAGTATGCGTTGTGAAAAAACACAGGAGGTTTTCCATGATTTTCTCGATCCGTAACCTTGGTTTTGAACTTGGCTCGCTGCTGCTGGAGGGCTGGGCAGCCTTTGCCGCCCGCGTGGTATGCGCGGCGCTGCTGCTGGTGCTGGGCTGGCTGGCGCGGCAACTTTTGTCCCGCCGGGTGTTCCCTGCCCTGCTGCGCCGCAGCTGGCGGCTGGCGGGTACGCCCATTCTGCTGCGCAGCTTTGCCGTGCCGCTGCAGCGGCTCACCCTTGCGGCGTTCATCTATGCCGCAGCTGCCAGCCTGCCGTGGGCAATTGCCGGTGTGAGCAAATTTCTGCTCATGGTCTTTGAACTTGCCGCCACCTATTTTGTGTGTCAGGGGCTGTATGCCGCCGCCGATATCACCGACCTGATGCTGGCAAACTGCGGCGAGGAGGTGCGCACCAACCGCACTCTGACCACCCTGCTGAACAAACTATATAAAGTTTTCATCGTGGTGCTGGGCGTTATGACCATGGCACAGGAGACCGGCCTGCCGGTGGGCAGCATCGTAGCCAGTGCGGGTCTTGTCGGTCTGACCATCTCTCTGGCGGCGCAGGACAGCGCCAAGAATCTGTTCAGCGGGCTGGTCATCCTGCTGGATCGCCCCTTTTCCATCGGCGACTGGATCACCGTGGGCGACGTTTCCGGCGAGGTGGTGGACATCAACTTCCGCTCCACCAAAGTCCGCGCACTGGATAACTCGGTGTACATCCTGACCAACAGCACGGTCAGTTCTGCCACCGTCAACAACGGTACTTTGCGCAACAAGCGGCTGTATCGCTTCACCCTCGGGGTCACTTACGGCACCACCCGCCCCCAGCTGGAGCAGCTGATGGCCGACCTGACCGCCCTGCTCAAGGCCAGCCCCTACACCTACGAGGACTCGGTGCTGGTCAAGCTGAGCGGCTTCGGGGCTTCCAGCATCGACCTGCTGGTGTCCGCCTACCTGCGCACCGCCGACATGACCCGCTTTTTGCAGATGCAGAACGATTTGAATCTCGACCTGATGGACGTGATGCAGAAAAACGGCGTGGACTTCGCTTTCCCCTCCACCACCGTGTATCTGGAAAAGAACAGCGAAAACTAAAAGCGGAAGTCTGTTTATATTTCATGTTTGCCGCGGCCTGTGGGTCGCGGCAAACGCATTTTCACGAACCAAAACAAAGAAACGCCGGTTTTATTGCAAAAATCAGGCGCTTTTGCCCTATGATTTCCCGTCTTGTCATGCTATTCTTATAGTGTACCCGCATACACTGCGGCGCACGCCATCAAATCATCTGCGGAGGAATCGTTCCCATGACACAGCTTTTGCTGCCGATCATTTACTTAGCTTTTATCAGCCTTGGCCTGCCGGATTCTCTGCTGGGGTCTGCATGGCCCACCATGTACCCCCAGCTGGGCATCCCCTTCTCCTACGCGGGCATCCTGTCCATGATCATCTCGCTGGGCACCATCGTTTCCAGCCTGAACAGCGACCGGCTCACCCGGGCACTGGGCACGGGCAGGGTGACGGCTCTCAGCGTGGGCATGACCGCTGCAGCGCTGTTCGGCTTCTCAGTCTCCGGCCGGTTCTGGATGCTCTGCCTGTGGGCTGTCCCCTACGGCTTGGGCGCGGGCAGCGTGGATGCCGCCCTGAACAACTACGTTGCCCTGCATTACGAGAGCCGCCACATGAGCTGGCTGCACTGTATGTGGGGCGTGGGTACCACCATCGGCCCTGTGGTGATGGGCGCGGCGCTTTCCGGCGGGCTGGGCTGGAACAGCGGCTACCGGTACATTGCCCTGTTCCAGATCGCACTTTCTGCCGTGCTTTTCTGCAGCCTGCCCCTGTGGCATAAACGCCCCGATGCCGCCCCGGACGGCACCGCGCCCAAGGCGCTGACCCTGCCGCAGGTGTTCGCGCTGCCGGGCGCGAAGGAAGTGATGCTCTGCTTCTTCTGCTACTGCGCACTGGAAACCACCGCCGGGCTCTGGGCCAGCAGCTACCTGACCCTTGTGCGGCAGGTGCCCGCCCAGACGGCTGCCAGCTTTGCCAGCCTGTTCTACATTGGCATCACGGTGGGGCGGGGCGCCTGCGGCTTTTTGACCTTAAAGCTGAGCGACGACCAGATGATCCGTCTGGGGTTTGCGGTGCTGGGCGTAGGCATTGCCGCCCTGCTGCTGCCCGGTGCGCAGGTGTTTGCGCTGGCCGGGCTTGTGCTGGTGGGGCTGGGCTGTGCGCCCATCTACCCCAGCGTCATCCACTCCACCCCGGCGCATTTCGGCGCACAAAACTCTCAGGCCGTCATCGGCATCCAGATGAGCAGCGCCTATGCGGGCAATCTGGTCATGCCGCCGCTGTTCGGCCTGCTTGCCAATAACATCACCCCGGCGCTGTTCCCCTTCTATCTGCTGGCAGTTCTGGTGCTGATGGCGCTGATACACCGGCAGCTGGTACGCAAAACCAGCTGCTGAGCTTTTACCCTTTTTCAAAACCGCCATTCTCTTTTTTCGTATACAGCAACACCAGAAAGGCCCGCGCTGTTTGGAGCAGCACGGGCCTTTCTGGTTTCTATAGACTTCCCGGGGATCGAAAGATGTGGAGAATGGCGTCTCCTTATGCCTGCAGCACTTTACCGGCGTATTTCAGCGCTTCGCGGCAGGTCTCTTTCCAGGTCGTCCAAGCGTGGATGCCGCCCTCATAGGGCACATATTCCACTTCTGCTACCTGGCTCAGTTTTTCGACAAACGCTTCCACATCAGCCGGGGGCACCACCGTGTCCTCAGTGCCATGGATGGCATAGAACTTTACCGGGCTGTTGGCAACGGTATAGGAAGCAAGGAAGGCTACCGGATGTTCTGCGTCCCAGGTTGCCTGGTCAAAGTTGTTGAACAGATGTAGCGAAGAGCAGGCATTGCCCTGACTATTGCGCCAGACTGCCGGGGACATCATCAGTGCCGCCGAGAACATCTGCGGATATTTCACTGCAAAGCGGGCTGCACCATAACCACCCATGGAAATGCCACCGATGATGCGGCCTTCCTTGCTGGCCAACGTGTTGTAAGTTTTGTCGATAAACGGGATCAGATCATGGATGATGGCCGTTTCCATGGCAAGGCCGGGTCCATCGTAATAAAAGGAGTTGTAACCATCAATGAACACTGCAATGCACTCGGGCAGTTCCCCGCTTCCGATCAGATCGTTGAGGATATCCGGTGTGGAGAAACGCTCGATCATATTGAGTTGATGGCCGCCTACGCCGTGCATCAGGTAAATGACCGGATAGGCCTGTGCCTTGTTGTTTTCATCGTAGCTGGCAGGCAGATAAACCGAATAGTTGCAGTCCTGCTTCAGTGTCTCGGAGTACCAGAACAGCGTTTTGCGGGTGCCCGCATAGGTAGTCTTGGGCGTTTCCTGCTTTTTGAACAGGAAATCCAAGCAGTTGGCATCCTCCTGCGGTGCAGCGGCACTGGCGGTGCACACATTAAGTGCCATCATGCCAAGACCAGCAGCACCCGCTTTCAGAAAAGTTTTACGAGAGAATTTGGTAGCCATAAAAAGTTCCTCCTTTAAATCAATCGTTTTCTTATACATCTTTCAGACAGCCTGCTTTTTGTACTGCAGTACTGTGCCGTGTTCTGTTTTCAGTGCTTCTGCGCGATCTTTTTCAGCTTTGCCAGTTCCTCTGCATCGCGGGTGTCATCCAACAGGGTGAGGGCATCGTTGAAATAGTTGCGATCCAGATAAGAGTGGGTGGCGTTGGCGTGGGCAGCCATAGCCTCCAGCACGGCATAGCCGGAGCGCACCAGCGGGTGGGTGGCAGGCACGCTGCCGCCCTCGGCCACCAGCGCAAACTTGCTTTCAGCCATATCCTCCAGCAGGGCGCTGTAAGCGTTGTTGGGGTCGGTGCCGTGGTTCTGCAGACCCTGATACAGCAGCTGTGCCACAAAACCCAGCGTAGAAGCCGTATACCAGTTACCATTGAACTCATTCACATTGGCAGGGTCTGTAATGCGGGAGTTAATCTTGTTGGTCAGGTAGACCACCACCAGATTTTCGCTAGGGTCGATCATGGTCAGCGTGCCCGTCCAGCCCTGGTGTCCAATGGTATTGGGCGAGGACTGCGTGCCGAAATACCAGCAGCGCTGGTTGTCGCCCTCACGCCACCAGCCCAGGCCCCAGTTGGCAGCGTCCTCCTTCTTGGGTGCGGTAAAGGCGTCCATCACGTTGCGGGAGAAGTAGCGGTTCTCTCCGTAGCCGCCGGTCAGCATGACAGAGGCCAGCTTTGCCAGCTCCGTAGCGGTGGAGAACAGGCCTGCATGACCCGAGATGCCCGCCATACAGAAATAGGCTTTGCCATCATGCACCTGGCCCTGTGTAGTTACGGTGCGCGCCCCGGTAAAGGAAACATATCCGTCCCGGGTATCACCGTTCAGCTCGGTAGCGGCGCAGTCGTTGGGAGCAAAGCCGTTCTGCAGAGGGTTGTAGGTGGTGCGGGTCAGACCCATAGGATCCCAGAACGTCTCTTTCAGGAACACATCCAGGCCTTTGCCGGTGATTTTCTCGATCACGAACGCCAGCAGCATATAATCCACGTCCGAATAAACAGTCTTGGTACCCGGTTCGTACATCAGCGGCGTTTTGAAAATGGAATGCAGCGTTTCGGTGCGGGTCTCGGTACTTCCATCCGATCCGGAATACAACACATTCACGGCACCCGGCACGATGGACTGACTGCTCTGATCGTAGGAATCGTTGTAATACTGAGGGTCTGCGGGGAAGCCTGCCTGATGGCGCAGGATATCGCGCAGGGTCAGTTCTGCCTTCCACTGCTTGTTGACCTTCAGGCCCGGGTTCTCGTAGCCGTTGTAGGTAATGTCGATGGTGTCCTCCACAAAGGCGCTGCCCAGCAGGTCTACCAGACGGCTGTCCAGATTGGCCTTGCCCTGCGTGACGAGGTACTGTAATGCGTAGTTTGCGGTGTACATCTTGGTGTTGGAGGCCAGATCGTACAGGGTATCGTTGGTCACAGCCGGGCTGTCGGTCTTGGGGGTGCCGTCCGGGTTATAGGAGTTGACCTTGCCCCAGGCGTTCTGGTACACCAGCTTGCCGTTTTTCACAATGGCCATCTGTGCGCTGGGGAAGCCATTGTTCACGTCTGCCTGAATGATCTGCTCCAGCAGTTCCAGTGCATCGCGGTCGATGCCCACGTCCTGCAGGCTGCCCTCCTGCACGGTGGGGTAGCCCACCCGCACGGTCACCTTTTTGCCGCGGGGACGGATTCCGCCCACCTGAATGGTGTTGCGGCCGTTGATGGTCTGGCCGGAGATATCCACGTTCCACACGCCGCCTGCCGCCATGGCAGCGGTGTTGATCTGGCGGTTATTGACGAACAGGTTAAAGCCGGTCACGCCCGCCTCGGGCTCCACGCACAGCGTTCCCTGCCCTGCGTAGCCCACAAAGGTGTACATGTGGTTCATGGCCAGCGTATCATCGACATACCCCTTCCAGTTGGGGAACACCGGCTCGCCCTGCCAGCCGCCGCTCACGCTGCCGCGGCTGGTCACCTTGACCGAGGCTGCCTTTTTAGGGATGAGGTTCAGGGAGTTGGTATCCTCCGTTGCAGCGGCTGCGGGCTCGGCAGCAGAGGCTGCTCCGGCGGTGCACACGTTGAGCGCCATCATGCCCAGACCGGCAACGCTGCCCTTCAGGAACGTTTTACGGGAAAATTTGGTTGACATGGTAAGGTCCTCCCATTCTTTTTGCCGCAATGCGACAATATACCTGTATTCGTGCTTTTTTGTCCCGCAGCAGCGGGACTGCCTTGTGCCCCGAATTGTACGCGAGACGAAACAAAATGTCAATCATGTTTTCATCTTGTGGCACAAAGTTTTGCGTTTCTCAGTTTTTCGCCTATTTTGGCACATTGTTTTATGTTTTGTTTCAAATTTTCATGCGTTTTGTATACAACCAGCTGCAAAAATGCGCAAAAAAAGCCGCCGCACAACCCCTTGTGCAGCGGCTTCGGTTCATAATTTTTCTTACAGGATGCGGGCGCTGATGGCGTTTGCCACCTGAAAGAGGTCCTTCTGCCCGATAAAGCCAAACTTGGCCTCGTGGCCGTCCGCAAAGCAGACCGTCAACTGGGAAGCCTGCAGCGGGTCGCCAAAACCCGCCGTCTGGATGCCATAGTGCAGCACCTTGCGGTAGGGCAGCACAAAAAGCTGCTGCCGCGTGCCCGTGACCCCCTGCATATCCACCATAATGATGCGGTGGCTGGTAAACACCACCTGATCGCGCACCGTTTTGTATGCACCCACGATCTGCTCGCCCTCCAGCAGCAGAGCGTTGATGTTTTTGCAGATATCCTTCTCCTGCAGGCGGATAAGGTTCTCCATCGGTTTATCGCGGAATTCCATTGCAGCGTTCCCCCTTCAGCGTTTTATGGCTCTATTGTAGCATTTCCGCCGCCGGTTTGCAAGATGACTGTCCGGCGCAGGGCAAAAAGAAAAGACCCGAACCGTTCAGGGTTCAGGTCTTTTGGAGCGGGTAATGGGAATCGAACCCACCTCCTCAGCTTGGAAGGCTGATATACTAGCCGATGTACTATACCCGCAATTGCAAAAAACATTATACCATAGCTTTGTGCAAATGTCCAGCATGAATTTAGCAGCTGCAAAGCTAGGGGAAACAAAAAAGCATCTGCAACAATGATACGTTCCCCTACCGGACACTTGGTATTGGGGTGCCTATCAGCCCGGAAAGGGCCGTTGCAGATGCTTTTTTACGTCGCAACGTGACACATTGCAACACAGCGTTTTCAGTTAGTCGGTTTAACAGGCGGCGGAGTTAGCGGGCGTTGCTTGATGCGCTCCTGCTTACGGAGTTTGCCGTCTGCATGATTATCCGCTTCATTAACCGGCTGCAAGACGACTTCTTCTGTTACCACCTCCGCGGTGAGCGGTTTGACCGGCTTCTTTTTCATAAAAACTCTCCTCCTTCCAAAATCCATTGGTTCGATCACGCCCTTGCGTAACCATCCTGCAGTGGATCCGCACGCTGTTTTTCTGCTCATACCGTTACACCTCGGTATCGTCTTTGTATTGCTCCAGCATTTTGTGGTCTGTAATACGGTCAATGCGGAAAATGGCTTGTTCAGGATGACGGACATTTCTTCTTTGGTAAATGCGCGGCTTTCCAGCAAGATCTTACTGACAGCCAAAATCTCACTGTTGGACATCATCGGAGAAGGGCTGCCCACCAGCCGAAATCCCTTTTACCGGCGGTCATAAATGATCTGCCGATCATCCCCCTTGGCAACATTGCGCTCTGCAAGAAAGGCGCGAATATCGTCTATGTCTCTTTGGACAGAGCGCTGTAGCTTCGGCGTTCCACATCGTGGACAGCGGCGATGCTGTTTCCCGGCTGAACATCCCGGTTGCAGCAATCAGCCCGCAGATGGGGGAAATTTATATCAATCTACGCTGCCGTCTGGATCCGGAAGAGTGGAAATTTGTGCTGGCGCATGAATTTCTTCATGCAACCCTGCGCCACGATCTGCGTTGTGCGGATCGCAACGGATGCTGATTTGTCGCAGTTTGTTGGTTCGGTGCAGTGGGTTTGTCAAAGCCCTTACCGTCCCGGACATAAACGCAAAAAGTGGTTTCTGGATTTCAGCAGCTGCACAGAAGCCAAAACAGAAGCATTTGACCCGAAACAGGTGCGGTTTGAAACCTTTCGCAGCAGCGGCAAGGGCGGGCAGAATGTGAACAAGGTGGAAACCGGTGTCCGAGCAATCTATCTGCCGACTTGGCAGGTCATCGTCTGTACCGAGGAACGCAGCTAGTATCTGAATAAGCAAAAAGCACTGATGCACTTGCAGGAACTTGTACAGGGCAAGAATCAGCAGAAGCTGGCAGATGCCCGGAACGATAATTGGGAACGGCACACCCGTCTGGAACGAGGAAACGCAAAGATAAAAATTCAAGGGTAAACTTTGGATACGATTCACAAATCGAAGCAACTCCATGAAACGACGTTGAAGCCATCAGAGCAGTGATATAGAATCAAGTTGGATTCATACTTCTTGCAGACGGTATCCAGCGTTTTCTTCCCCTTTAGATACTCTCCTACCGCTTGATATTTTAATTCGGATAAATCGTGATGGCTCTTTCTTGACATGAAAATCCCCCCAGCGTACTCAGAGTGTTTACTCTGTCTACTCTAGGGGTAGCACAACAGTCAACGAACAGCCCCAGGCTTTTTGATGCTGCAGACGTGAGCGAACCCGTACTCTGTCTCCCAAAAAGGATTTTAAGTCCCTCGTGTCTGCCAGCCTTCGGCAAAGTCAGTTTTCATTCGTTGTATCGTTTTATTTTTCATTGCGAGAGAGATTTTTCCTCCGCGAGCGAGAGGGATTCGCACTTTTTTGATAAAATGATAGTATCACATTTTTCGCCCCATGTCAATCATGTAAAATTGTTTCATCTTGTCATGCTTGATCTTCGGAGCGTCCGGGACCCGGGGCTTCCGCCGGGGCGTTCGCCCTGCCCAGATGCGCTCCTCAGGGTGGGTGATGACGGGTTGAATTACGGTTTGATTGGTGCATTGATGGACTGGCTTGGACGATGGGTTGTCTCTGATTTTTGAAGAATACTTTTGAAGTGATTGAAGTTGTTTTTGATGTGCCGACTGCCTTTGATATCTCCTTATCTGTACCGCTCGATTGCTTTGCCTGTGCTCTCCCCTGCTGTTCTTTTGCTGAAATTTCACCGGATGTAATTTTGGACTATGGAATAAAAAACAGATGTATTATTGTTTGATATAAAACAATCGTTCTATTATAA
The DNA here is from genome assembly GCA_934532365.1 of uncultured Faecalibacterium sp. Taxonomy (GTDB): domain Bacteria; phylum Bacillota; class Clostridia; order Oscillospirales; family Ruminococcaceae; genus Faecalibacterium. The sequence goes on from CAKTAT010000002.1 coordinate 64,714, forward strand.
AACCGTATGGATGGGATTTTGTAACCACACCCACACGGTCTGAGGGTTGAAAAGATTATTTTAGATTTGTAAAGGAACCTAGTTACTTTTTACACGTTTCTATATTTTCAACTTTATATTTGCATTCCCAGAATTTCGAACATGAGAATTCAGCAATTCACTTTTATATAGTTCCATCAGACAAGTCAATTCTTTTGTTATTTTCCCTTCATGATCACAGTAACCATAGTACAATGCCGTTTCATAAACATGGCGTTTCGATGGCTGTATTTTTTTCGGATTATCGCAAATATAGGCCAGCTCATTCAAATCCAATGCACTAAAGAACCCAATTATTTTTCTACGATTACTATCCGCTCTTGCAGCCTCTAGTTCTGCAGCCTGACAGCTAATTGTCAAACTTGAATTCACCTTTTTGAGTTCCGCAATTTCCTTCCTTAAATTATCAGTCACCTGCAAATCAGGTTCTATAGAGTCCATTCGAACCCACCCATGCTGTTTTCCTTGCGCAAATTGCTTATGAAGTGCAGTTGAAACTTTTAGCGCCAAATCATCCGCGCTACTCCACCATTCAACCATCCGTTTAGCCGTCACATCGGTCACAAAAGACTTTAGCCGTTCCATCTTATCCGGATTGTCCTCTCTCTGACTCTTTATTCGCGGTGCATCATCCGATATGATAAACGCCAAAATGGGAATTTCCTTTTCTTCCGCATATCGATACTCTTTTTCAGTGTAACTTATTCCTTTGTCTGTTCCGGTTTCGATAACAGTACCATATTTATCACCAATAATAAGTACATAGTAATCAGAGGTATCAATTGTACTTTTAATAACATCCCATTGTTTTGTGTCTGCTGCACTAAATAATTCCATTCCTACAGGGAACTGCATCATTGACAAAATAGTATTTTGAACTTTCTTGCGTTCCTCTATAAGATCTGTATATGTCGATGAAATAAAAACCTGATATTTCTTATCCATAATCTCTTATCACTCACATATAAATGTCAATTCTGTTTCTTCTGGATTTTCATACTCAGCACACATTAACTCAACCCTTGCTTTAAATTCACCTCTCTTCATCGGAACTATATAGATATCTCTAAAACTGCTCAGCCTAGTGTGAACAATACCATCTTTGATTTCTATACTGACCATATTCTCTATAATGTCTATCGATTCAAATGGACTATTATGGGTAGTATATGCGCTCAAATCCGGCAACTTCATCGTTTTGATATCATTTAAGATCCCAAATTGCTCAAACGCTTTTTCTAAAACCATTTCAGACCGATGTGCTCTCTCGTATGCAACTACCTGAAGGCTTTTGGGTTTCTTGGGTGCCTCAGGTTCTTTTAGCTTCCGCACCTCATAAATATCTAGTACTCGGATTTCATCAGGGAATTCAATCTTAATTGAAATATCTGTAGCCTTTGCTGTTCCAATATTGCAAACACTTACAACAGACGCTATCCCATGATCGACAATTAAATGGTGCATCTGGTAGAGTTTCAAGTATTTTTCTAGCATATCTTCCGACGGCAATGCAGCATTATACTCTTCTATTTCCTTAATAGACACATTTCCACGCAGTTCCCCAATAAAGTCGCTCTCACTCACTGGCTGATACTCCGCCTCAACCGAAGAAGTCTTCACGCTTTCAACCTTAAGATGGATAGCATTGTCTGCATCGGTTTTTATATTTTTCACCCGACCATAAAGAGGATCGTCCTTCTCCCCTTCATTAGGTACATCTCCTGCAACTTTAATTACCAATTTCGGGCAACGTTTCGACTGTTGCTTAAGGCTCTGATTCTCCATCAGTAAGGCCTTGTTTTCCTCAACAAGTTTCTGGTTCTGCTCAGTTAGTTCTGTGAGTGTTTTTAGACTCTTCTCTACATCTACAACGTCCCCTCTTATCCAACCGGGACGCTTTGTCCTAGTAATCTGCTTATAGAGTGATGCTGTCACTTTTTGAGCCAACTCGTCAGTTGTTTTCCACCATTCAACAAGTCGTCCCGTTTTCACTTTAGTTTTAAACGCTGTTAACTTATCACTGTTTTTCGTTTCTATGAATTCCGGTTTCACAGCAACATCATCATCGAGTAAAAAAGCCAGAACAGGTATTCCCTTTTCTAACGCGTATCTAAATTCTTTTTCCGTATAGCTCATTCCTGCATCATAACAACCTTCAGGGATAACTGAGCCATATCGTTGAGCAATGATAAGCACATAATAATCAGAGGAATCTATCGTTTCACTAATTATTTGCCACTGTTCTTCGTCAGCAGCCCCAAACAGCTCCATCCCAACTGGAAAATGGTACATAGAAAGAATTGCATCCCGCACCTTCACTCTCGCTTCCACTAAATCACTATAGGTAGAGCTTATGAACACTTGATATTTTTTCTCCATGTGTGCCTTTCCTTTGTTCTACGTATCCTATATACTGCGTTGCCTGCCGCGTATGGATACAAAGTTTCGAATGAAAAAGCCGCGAGAATATATCCCACGGCTCAAATATAATACTTTAAAAAATAGTTTTCAAGAGCACTGGTGAAATATACATCAACCTGTATTGCAGTATCAAAGCCACATTCAAACAACATAGCCCTTGCTCTTGATGACCTCCACGACCTGAGAGACATATTTCTGGCAGGTGTCGTGGTCGGGGGCTTCTACCATCACGCGCACAACAGGCTCCGTGCCGGACTCACGCACTAGAATACGGCCGGTATCGCCCAATGCCTCGGCCACTGCCTTGACGGCCTCCTGCACTGCCGGGTCGTTCTGTGCGGCCTTCTTGTCGGTCACACGGACGTTCTCCAGCACCTGCGGATAGATCTTCAACGGCTCAGCCAGCTTGCTCATGGGCAGTTCCCTAGCCAGCATGACCTCCATCATCTTCAGGCTGGTCAGGATACCATCACCGGTGCTGGCGTACTTGGAGAAGATGATATGACCGCTCTGCTCACCGCCGATACGGCAGCCGTTCTTTGCCATGTACTCGTAGACGTACTTGTCGCCCACAGCAGTTTTAGCGTAGCCGATGCCCTGCTCATCAAAAGCCTTGTACAGGCCAAAGTTGGACATGACGGTAGTGACCACCGTGTTGTTCATCAGTTCGCCGTGCTCCTTCATGTAGCAGCCGTAGATGTACAGGATATGGTCACCGGTGACGACATTGCCCTTCTCGTCCACGCACAGGCAGCGGTCAGCATCACCATCGAAAGCAAAACCGACATCCAGACCGTTCTCCACCACAAACTTCTGCAGGCCCTCGATATGAGTAGAGCCAGCGTTGTTGTTGATGTTCAGACCGTTGGGCTTGTTGTTGATGACGTAGGTATCTGCGCCCAGAGCGTCAAAAACAGACTTAGCGATATTCCAGCTTGCACCGTTGGCGCAGTCCAGACCGACTTTGATGCCCTTGAAGGAGTAGATACCCAGAGAAATCAGGTAGCCCATGTAGCGGTTGCGGCCTGCCACATAGTCCACCGTGCAGCCGATGTGCTCGCGGTGTGCGAAGGGCAGTTCCGGCCAGTCCTTATCAAAGACATGGAGCTTGCCGTCGATATAGTCCTCCACCAGCAGCAGAGTCTCCTCCGGCATTTTCTCGCCGTAGCAGTCGATCAGCTTGATGCCGTTATCATAGTACGGATTGTGGCTGGCAGAGATCATGATGCCGCAATCAAAGTCATCCACACGGGCGATGTAAGCCACGGACGGAGTGGTAGTGACGTGCAGCAGGTAGGCATCTGCGCCGGAAGCGGTCAGGCCAGCGACCAGACTGTACTCAAACATATAGGAGCTGCGGCGGGTGTCCTTTCCGATAACGATGCGGGCGGGCTCGTTGTTGCCGTTGCGCTCGCGGAGCATATTGTAATACCAGCCCAAAAAACGGCCAACCTTGTAGGCATGGTCGGCAGTCAGATCAATACCAGCTTCCCCACGGAAGCCATCAGTTCCAAAATACTTTCCCATTATAGTTTTCCTCATTCCCCAAAATCGAACGTTTAAATATGTATATGCTTTAGCCGGAGTATAATCCGTTGCCTGTTGCTCACCACGGAGAGGTAGCATATTTGAGCAACACAGCCATGTGGCTGAACACATGGCTGCGATAAGTATTAGTCTCTGCGGAACAAATCGCGTGTATAAACTTTTTCCTGCACGTCATCCAAGCAACTATCGTAGCGATTAGCAATGATAGCCTGACTATTCTTCTTAAACTCATCCAAGTCATTCACCACTTCGCTGCCAAAGAATGTACTGCCATTCTCCAAAGTCGGCTCATAGATGATGACGGTTGCGCCCTTAGCCTTGATGCGCTTCATGACACCTTGAATGGAGGACTGGCGGAAGTTGTCGGAATTCGACTTCATGGTCAGTCGATATACGCCGACAACCACATTCTGTTCCTTGCTGGGATCGTAGTCCTCGTTAGCCTCATAAGCACCAGCAATTTCCAACACGCGATCAGCAATGTAATCTTTACGGGTACGGTTAGACTCCACAATTGCCTCAATAAGGTTCTCTGGCACATCGGCATAGTTGGCCAACAACTGCTTGGTGTCCTTGGGCAGGCAGTAACCGCCATATCCAAAGCTTGGGTTATTGTAGTGGCTGCCAATGCGGGGATCAAGGCAGACGCCTTCGATAATCTGTTGCGTACTCAAGCCCTTCATTTCTGCATAAGTATCCAACTCGTTGAAATAGCTAACACGCAGAGCCAAATAAGTGTTAGCAAACAGCTTAACGGCCTCAGCCTCAGTAAAGCCCATAATCAGAGTGTCGATATTTTCCTTGATGGCACCTTCCTGTAACAAACCAGCAAAGGTATTGGCAGCCTTTACTAGACGTGCATTATCTACGTCAGTGCCCACAATGATACGGCTCGGATAGAGGTTATCGTACAGAGCCTTCGACTCACGCAGGAACTCCGGGCTGAAGATGATGTTGTCACAGTGATACTTTTCTCGAACGCTGGCAGTAAAACCAACGGGAATCGTAGACTTGATGACCATGATTGCATCCGGATTGTACTGGATAACCAGTTTAATCACAGCTTCAACCGCTGATGTATCAAAGAAGTTCTTCTTGCTGTCATAGTTAGTAGGTGCAGCAATAACCACAAAGTCAGCATCCTTGTAGGCAGCTTCAGCGTCCAGCGTTGCCGTCAGATTCAAATTCTTCTCTGCTAGATACTTTTCAATGTACTCGTCCTGAATCGGGGACTTTTTGTGATTAATAAGTTCAACTTTTTCCGGAATAATATCCACGGCCACGACCTCATGATGCTGCGATAGCAGCGTCGCAATGGACAAACCGACATAACCGGTACCTGCAACTGCAATTTTCATTTGCTCTTTCTCCCTTTCTGTACGTCCTTACATTCTTAGCATGACTTATGCCTTGATTCCCTGATACTCCTGCTGAACCTTCTTATAGCTTTCCAGATTTCCGATGTCGTATCGCTTACCTGGCATTTCCATGGCATGCACATCAGTTACCGTACACAGCCATGCAATAAAACTACCTGGGGCATCAGTACCACATTCCTTCTGTGCGATTGCATTTTTGACCTTTTGGGCATCCTCTCGGGTGTAGACATAGAAGGGAGGGCAGCACCAGTGGCTCTTGGGTTGGGCTGGCTTTTCTTCCATCGAAAGGATTCTATCCTGATCGTCGAGCTTCACCACACCACATTTGGTGAGTTTCTTTTCGCTGGGCTCATAATAGCGCATGATGCAAGAGGTTTTCTTCTCCTTGGCATAGGCAACAAACTTGGAGAGGGAGAAATCCAGCACGTTATCTCCGGCAATCACCAACATGTCATCATCCAGCCCCAACTGGTCAATAGCAAACTGCACATCACATACAGCACCAAGCCGGGTCTCATTGCTACTTGTTCCATCGTCCACCACTTGGATATTCTGCTTTTTGGTAGCAGCCCAGTCCTCAAAATGGTGGGCGAATTTGTGATTACTAATGACTACATAGGTATCCACCAGACCAGCAGTGTCAATGTCATCCACCAGCCAGTCCAAGATGGTCTTATCCCCTACCTTCAGCAAGGGTTTGGGAAAATTCTCCGTCAAGGGATACAGGCGGGTTGCATATCCCGCAGCCAAAATCAAGCACTTCATATTAGTCCTCCGTCTTATGCCCCACGCCGTCCGCACTCTCGCACAGATGGAAACTGTACTTGCCACGCATCTCTGGGAATGCAGTGAGATATTTTCGTTCCACTTCTTCTCTAATGGCATCTGTCTTGCTGGGATCTATTAGTGCCATGCAGCACCCCTTAAAGCCAGCGCCGCTAAAGCGTCCTCCGTAAATACCGTTGGTTTCCCGCATGATTTCATAGAGTCTAATCTGCTCCGGTGCACCAGATTCCCAGTTATGGATACTGCTCCAACCGGATTCAAAGGACAGGCGTCCATACTCCTCCAAATCGCCCCGCCGCCATGCTTCCGCCCCGGCTTCCACACGCTTGAACTCGGTATACCAATGTTCACAGCGTTTTGCCCATTGCACCGGCAGCTTATCTTTATAGGTCTGGTAGATTTCATACGAAACATCACGGGCATTGGCCTCATTAAACTTTCCGTACTCCAGACCCGCAAAAGCCTGCAAAGCGTAAACACCGGATCGCAGTTCATCCACACGCATATTATATTTAGAGCCGGCCAGACTGTGCTCCAATCCACTGAAAAACACAGCAATTCTGTAGGGCTTCATATTAGGATTCGTAGGAATCAGCTCGTAGCTGTTATCCTTACAGTCCAGATACAGCAAGTGGTCTTTTTTGCTCAGGACCTCACAGCTCTGATCCAGTGTTCCTACATTAACGCCCACGTAGTTTTTCTCTGCATCAAACGCAATGCTGATCAGCTCTGACGGCTCTAGTTTGATTTCATTTACCCGGCACAGTGCATCCAAAAAAGACAGAATTACCGCTGCGGAGGAAGAAAGTCCTCCGATGGGCAAAGAGCCCTCAATGACACCACTGAGTCCGACTGTCAACGGAAATCGATTGCTCAACGCCCATGTAGCGCCACGCAGATAGTCTGCCCAGTCGCCCGTTTTTTCGCCGATTTCCCGAATATGCCACTGGGCACGCTTGGGAAATTGGAGGCTGGACATCTCAACAACGCCATTCATTTTAGGCTTGTAGGCAATGTGGATACCCTTGTCAATGGCAAAGCCTGTGATTTTTCCTAAGTTGTGATCACTGTGGGCACCGATCGGGCAAATCCGATAGGGGCAAAAGCTGATACCCGTGGGGTCCTTACCGTATATTTCATAGAATCTTTCTTCGCAGCGCATATTCTCCCTCCCTTCTCTCAGGTCATATAGAATTCTTTGTACCACTCAGCAAACTTTCGCAGACCCTCCCGCAGCGGAGTGTGGGGCTTAAAGCCGAAATCCCGTTCCAGAGGCTCCGTATCTGCAAAGGTGACAGGCACATCACCGGGCTGCATGGGAACCAGCTCTTTGTGGGCTTCGAAGTCATAGTCCGCAGGCAGTACACCAGCATGCACCAGCTCCTCCGACAGAATCTGCACAAAGTCCAGCAAATTCTCCGGATTGGAGTTGCCGATGTTGTAAACCGCATAGGGAGGAATGGGCAGACCATCCTCGCCATTCTTCTTTTCAGGCGCTTTTGCCATCACACGGACAACGCCTTCCACGATGTCGTCCACATAAGTAAAGTCCCGCTTGCAGTTGCCGTAGTTGAAAATCTTGATAGTTTCACCGTTTACCAGCTTGTTGGTAAAGCCAAAGTACGCCATATCCGGACGCCCGGCAGGGCCATACACCGTGAAGAACCGCAGACCGGTGGAGGGGATATTGTAGAGTTTGGAGTAGGCGTGTGCCATCAGTTCGTTGGATTTCTTCGTAGCAGCATACAGAGAAACCGGGTTGTCCACTTTGTCATCGGTAGAGTAAGGAACCTTCTTGTTGGAACCATAGACAGAGGAGCTGGAGGCATACACCAGATGCTCCACCGGATAATGGCGGCAGGCCTCCAGAATGTTGTAGAAGCCAATCATATTGCTTTCGATATAGGCATCCGGGTTGGTGATGGAGTAGCGCACACCAGCTTGGGCGCCCAGATTGACCACAATGTCCGGGTGATACTGCTCAAAAATGCTGCCGATAAGTGCCTTGTCTGCAAGATTGCCCTTGATAAAAGTGTATTTCTCGAATTTTTGAAGTTCAATAAGACGCGCTTCCTTGATGCGAACATCATAATAATCGTTCATGTTATCCAAACCGATGACCATGATATCCGGCTCAGTAGTCAGGATACGCTTGGCCAAGTTAGAACCGATAAATCCGGAGGAACCTGTAATAAGGATCCTTCTATACATAATAAGTCACACCACCCTTTATTTTTTTCTTATCATCTTTTTTCCTATTTGCAACAAGGAATAAAAGATTTCATTTTTAAATAACACGGATAGTCCTACATAAACACCGACCCCAGAAAGAACCTGCAACCCCAGTTTAATCCATGCATTCATAGGAAACCCTTTAAGAAGTACAACGGGAATGACCATGACGAATGATAAAAGAAGCGGCGTTTTAATATCACTAAGTTGTTCTTCAATAGGATACTGAATCAAATCACGCAGCGGTAAACTTTGAATAGAAAGACCTATTAACTGGGTAAGGACAGCTGCTATAGCAATAGCAGAAACCGAGTCAAACCAAAAGATAGCGATTATCAAAATCACAATTCCAATCGCCTTTTTTTGAACCTCCATTTCCAGATATTTTTTTGCCTGTCCACACGCTATCACAATTTGTTTATTCAGTGCCATCAACGGCTCCAGCAAATAATACACGGAAAGTATTCTCAAGAAAGGAACTGCCGGTTGCCATTTATCCGTCAGCACGGCAGACACAAATTCATTTGCACAGGCCATTAATCCAATCAACAGTGGAAACATAACATATGTGCTTGTTTGTATGCTTTTCCTTGCCATTTTTTTCATATCCGCTCTGTTATCCTTAACATGGGAAAAAGCAGGTAGCATCACCTTGCTGATAGATGTCTGAACATTGTGCATTACCAGTTTAGGAAACTGGCGCCCTTTTTCATAATAAGCCAAGTCAACAGATGTATATTTCTTACCGATACAAAAACTCTCAATTTCACTGTACAAAGTGGATAACAGACTTGCCAATTGCATTTTCCAGCCAAATGAGTACAGGTTTTTTAGACGGCCAAAGCTGAATTTGAAACTAGCTCGCCATCCACAAGTCAGCCACAGCACAAGTGTATCAATGAACGAGTTGCATAAGTACTGTGCTACTAATGCCCAGACGCCAAAACCCGCATACGCCATTGCTATACCAAGAACCGCTGAGGTCACGGTACCAATCAGTGTCGCAAAAAAGAAGTAACGATACTTCATTTTTTTTGAAATATATGCTGACTGGATTGAATTGATTGCATTGATAGGAAGTCGAATTGCCATCACACGCAACGTCGCAGCTACCATAGATGTATTAAAAAAAGCTTCTACAAAAGGGGCGGCTGCAAAAACCAGTCCATACATAACTATTCCAACGATCAAAACGAACCAGAACAATGTCGAAAAGTCCAAATCATCCGCATCTTCTTTTTGAATCAGCGTATCACTAAATCCCCCCACTACCAAACTATCGCAGATTGTTATAAAAATCGTAACGATACTTACAACACCATAATGTTCTGGTGTGAGCATACGAGCAAGGATGATCGTAACAAGAGTTGACACACCCTGTGCTAGGACTCTTTCCATGTATGTCCAGACTAATCCTGATGTGATTTTCTTTCCAATTTCCTTCGTATTGCTCATCCTTTATGCCTCATTTTGACTCTTCTTTGGAGACGCTTCATTTGGAACTGCAAATATTCACATTTCTCAAACACTAACCCTCTATAAGGATTTATTTCATTGATTTTTTCAAGAGACGGGTAAGAGATTTCTTTCTTTTCCGGGAATCCGTCAGACGCAATATAAAATCTATTTACCTTTTTGACATCAAATGAAGGTGGCACCATTTTTCTTTTTTGGAAATGAATATAAGCAAACTCTTCTACTTCAATTCCCTTCCATGTTTTTGTCTTTGCAAGATACGCACGCCAAACTTTACCATTCTGCCAGAAAAACACCTGCTGGTCATAGTTTGTACCTTTTCCACCAATTTTCATCCGTTTGCACGCAGGCGTGATATCGGCACATATCCGCTGGTCGAAAAACGGAAAGCCATACATATGATAAATCTGATTAATCTCATGCTCGCAGAAATGAGTGCTTCCGCCCGTAATAAATGCATTTTTGTACCCCATTCCTTCTGTACACGGGAGACGGAAACGATTGTTGTTTTCTTTTGTATTCCGGAAAAGTGTCAGGTGCCCCCATGCATGGAACTTATCGTACAGTTCAAGATTATATTTTTTGAAAAACCACTCAAGGTCTCCAAAAATCATATCCATGTCACAAAAGCCCCAATAATCATACCCACACAGGTAATCTTCAAAAATAATTCCGTAGACAGCTTTGAAATCACAGCACTCATATGGCGTATCCAATTTGATTTCCATATCTAGCTTTGATTTCGCCATAGTTTTGAACTTTTCAAAGGGTTCTGTGATCCACAGCACATTATCTGGAACGTTTTCCTTTTTTACATCGGAATAGACCAAAAAATTAATATTCGGATTCCATTCGCAGGACTTTAGCCAGAGGTCAACCGTTGTGGGGAGCTTTCCAAAATATGGAATAATAATACAAATCTTCGTTTTTGAAACTTCCACTTCTTTATCCTCCTATTGCCGCAATTTTCTTTTTAATGCAAGCATTCCAGGGTTTTTCAACAATATAATACAAAGCCGTACCGGCTATTATAGCCAACACCATGCTGACCGCGGAAATAACGGGGGAATATCCTCCTCTTGCCTCGCAAAACAAATACATACCCCAAAAGCCAATGTTCTGATGAAGCACATAAACAGAGAAAGACACCATTCCCAACCATGTAAAAAGCCTACTGTTCAAAATCGGAAGGCTTTGTTTCTCTGCAAGGCAGAACAGTACCTGTGCAAATATAAATACAAGTTCTCGCGCCCATCCAAAAACGATAAAGTTAATTAGATTTGCCGCGATCAATGTAATGTAATTTCCCCACGCCTTCTCGCTTTTCAGCTTTTTAAGAACCATACCCGCAACGAACATCGCAGCATAACGACCGCCAACTACTTTATACAAGCCGTCCGCTATCAAATCAATCATGCGCTTCTCGAAATTTATTTCCTGAAAAAAAAGAATTGCAAGCAACCACGCAAACAGCGTAGCTGTCTGCCATTTTTTATCAACACATGAAATAAATGCCGCAACGAAGGCACATGCAATCAGTGTTGTCAAATACCAATGCGCACCATCAACATAGTCTATACCAATAAAACCGTTCAAAAAGGGTATGTTTGTCAGATATGCCCACGTCGAAACCGTCCGTCCAGGTAATGGAACAATTCTTGTAACAAGAAAACAGAGTGTTATGGAAACCATGTACGGAAGCCAAAGTCTTAAAATTTTCTTTACAGTGAAGGACACGGGATTTTCTTTCTTTTCTCCGATCATAAAGAAACCAGATATCAGAATAAAAATACCAACTCCAAAATAGCCCCATACGCTAATTTCAAGCCAGTTATGATTCAAAGGCTCATAAAATCTGCGGGGGAAAATAAAGAAATAATGATATGCCACAACAAAAAGCATCGCAATTCCCCGTAGGCCTTCAAGCTGCATATTACGTTTATTCATTCCATGCGTTCACTTCCTTCGTTCTGATTTTCAATCATCTTCAGTAATTCCGTCTTATAATTAGCAAATAAGAAATTTTCACTAATTACCTTTACACTTTTTTCACCCATTTCCTTAATAAGGCATGGATTTGCTATAAGCTTATCAAGCTGGGCAGCCAGAGTACTCGGATTTTCAATATCAAATGTGAACCCACATTCATATTCATCCAGAACACTTGCCAAGCCGCAATAAATGCTGCTCATGACACACAGTCCCTGACTCATTGCTTCCAGAATCACCATTCCTGCACTTTCGCCCTTGCTGGGTAAAACCAGAATATCGTTTGCTGCATACAGTTGATTCATTTCCTTGAATGGGATGTTCTGCCTGAGTTCAACAGTATTTTCAAGTCCGTATTTCCTAATTTGTTCCTGAAGGCGTTGAAAATATAGTTTCTCAGGTTCTGTTGTTACCTGTCCAGCAATTGTGATCTTCAATCGACTTTTGTCATGAATCTGATGGACCGATTCTATAAAACCGAAATGGTTCTTATAATCCCGGAATTTTCCAACATCCAGAATGCGTATCACACCATCAGGGCAGTAGTCTTTAACCTTGAACTCAGGTCTGTCACACACAAGTGGTACATAGTGTTTGATTTCCCCACCAAGATAAGCTTTCTTTCCTCTTTCCCTCCCCTTATACCATACCGGACTGAATACTTTTTGAGGAAAGAGAAGATTTTTTAACCCATTTCGGAGAACACTACTTTTGTGATTTCTTCCATAAATTGGTGTTTGGACATAAAGAATAACATTTCTATAGCCTTTTTGTTTACAGACATGATATGCGACCGCATTACATAAAGTACGTTCTCTCATAACAATCACATCTGGTTGGAATGAGTCAAATACATTTTCTATATCTTTTGGTTTTGGGATAAAAGCTAATATTTTTTTCGTTTCTGCAATATCTGCCGGATATTTTTTTTCAATTTGTTTATACAGCCATTTTGACATAGTGGACTGTTCCATCTTGTGGAATTGAACATCGTCATGAACTTCTGTGACACCACAAAACTGCGCCATGAAGCAAACAGTATCGCCATTTGCTTTCCATCCGTGCATAACAGGCACTTGATTGGTATGATATCTTGGTGCAATATAGAGAATTCTCATGTAGTAATCCTCCTCTTTTTATTGCCATGAAATAACTTCCTGTATAGAACCACAATGATGGAAATAACTGCAAGTGTGGTAAAAAGTAATGCAAAGCGTATTACAATTTTGGGAGCAGGTATTTTTTCTAGTATTAATCTGAGAATTTTGATTACGAGCACATTGCAGCAAAGAAATCCAATTGATTCTCTTCCCATGAACTCAATCCATTTTTTCATTTTATCTACAGCAGTAAATGATAACCTGTCGAGCCAGGTAGATAACGAAAAAACCATTGCTATCCCAGTTAGTGCACCAAAATAAAACAGAAAAAGGTTAGAATATGTACCCGCGCGCATATTTACTTTTCCATTTACTAAAGCTATTATAATAGTCAGACAACCAGATAGACAAACAAACCATGGTTTTGCTGGAATACGATTAAGGATTTCTTTGTTTTTTGCAATATGGCCCAAATGATAGAACGCTAATGCGACAAGTGCTGCATCAATCGAAAAAGGAATCCTGTTTATTAGCAGAGGTAAGCCACATCCAATAATGGATAAAATAAAAACAGAAATTCCCATGAGACATTTAGATTCAGAAAGCTTATCATCGAGCATCTCATAGAAAACATCTGCCAAAAAAAGTGCACAAAGAAACCACTGTGCCCCCCCTGCAATTGGGCTTTTGATGTTCAAAGACATGCTGCATAGGCTCTTCAAGCATGTATATGCACCATTTTGAAATCCCTTTTCAAACACAAGCCAAAACAAATAATAAACAAACAGGTTGATGTAATATGGAACCATCAACTTCTTCGCTCTATGCTTAATCGTTCCAGTTAAGCTTCGTTTACCAGGCTGAAATAAATACCCAGAAATAAAAAACCACATCGGCATATGAAATCCATGGATGACCTTATCAAATACCGAACCAAATCCCACGTGACCAGCCACCATTAAAAGAATCCCTAGTCCACGATAAATATCAATCCATTCAATTCTTTTATTCTTAATCATTGGCTACAAGACTCTCCTTCTAATCTCATTGTCATATCGCTTGAACAGTAATGAATTGCAACCAAAACGCCTAAAGAAAGCCATGTCAACAGATCTCCACTGAAAATGTACAAATTATGCATAGCTCCGTTTAGTAAGAGCATTGCGATAGCAAGTCCCGTTCCTATTGTCATTTCCAACAAATCACCAGCTATGCTTTTCCGAAGAACCATACATTCCTTGAACGTAGCGATGTATAAAGCAACCAGTAGTATTCCTGTGAATATTCCATGATTACCAACACAATTAGCCAGCAAATTGTGGCAAGCATTGTTGAGGACGTAGCTTACTTCTCGTGCATTTGTTACACCGATAACATACTCAGGATTCGCCCGATAAATCCCCATTCCAAAAGGATGATGAATTCCAGAATTCATTGCCGTAAGAAACATTGGTATTCTAGCAGTTGTTCCCGCATGATCCAACTCATCAAGCCTCATCGCAGAAATCAGCTCATTTACATCCATGTGCCTCAGAGCATAAGCTCCAAATAAGGCAATCAAAACCAAAAGAATGCTTCCTCGAAGCAACATTTTACGAGTTAAACTAATGCGCCCCGAGTGGACCAATTTAACAAGCAATATAATAATTACTGATATCTGAGCCGACCTAGTGCGGTTAAACAAAAGCGAGATAATAAATATACAAAGAAGAACAAATCTGAAATATTTTGTTTTTGTCGATTTTACTTTTTGCGGCATAAATGCCAACATCGCAACCGCTGCAGATGCCTGATACCCAAAGTACAGTGCCGATTTTGCAAGGCCGTAATAACGCTCACTTTTTAGAGATAGTGAAAGCACTTCGCTTTCACTACCAGCACCAAATATATTAGCAAAGCGGTAAGCAGCATCGATATTCATTCCCTGTCCAATTACGACAATTGCCGATATAGCTGTAGGTATAATTACCGCCCAGCAAACTTTTCGAATTTCATATGGAGAACGTAATGTATTAGCACACAAAAAAGTAAACCCCATGCTACAGACAATTAGAATCATTCGATTAAACGAAAACGAAAAGCTAATAAAGTTAAAAGCAAACGATAATGCAATAAACACCATCATCAAAACGCAATAATTGTATAGTTTTCTTCCATACACCGGCATATTTTCTGTTATCCCGCGTGTCATATCCATCAAACCAATACCGGCAGAGATAAACAGTAACGCCAAATATATTGTGATACCACCAACACTTGCAGCACCGGCCACAATATACACAATTATTGTCAAGGTTATCAAATAGAATCGAATATTATGATTCAGCTTAGCTCTTTCCATTCCAACACTTATCCTTATAAAAACATCTTTTCCACAAATAGTCTTGTACAACTATCGATGCTATAGCCGCCCTGAGCCATTTCAAGATTATACTGTGATCGTTCTTTATGTTGCGCCGTTATCTGGATTGCCTTCTGCCAATCCCCCGGATTTTGCAATGACAAAAAAGTCACCAAATCAGTTACGCCGGCTTCTCTTGTAATATGATTTGAAATGTAGCACGGCAATCCGTTTGCTTGCGCTTCAATCACAGTATTAGGCATTCCTTCATAAAGGGATGGAAAGACAAATATATCCATGGCCGACAACACCCTTGGAATATCAGAGCGAATTCCCAGAAACATAACAGAATTGCTTAGTCCCATTTTTTCTACCCTATTACGTACTTCGGATTCTTTTTCTCCTTTTCCACAAAGAAGAAGAACGGCATCTCCATGTATCTTTTTGATTTCAGCAAAAACATCAAGTAAAAAGGTGTGATTTTTTTGTTGATTAAAACGACCAATGTGCCCCACTACAAATTCATCTTTAAGGCCCAACTCCGTGCGTACTTCTTTTCTTGCATCTTCACTATATTTATAAACATCAAGTGCCAGCCCATTCTTCAAAAGAAAGGCATCTCCGCTGTCGATGCATCCTTTTCCAAACATGTATTCTGCCGCTTCTGTAGAAGGTGCAAAGCGAACATTTGCAAATAAGCGCGGCATCCACATACATAGTTTATGTATAATAATTTCCTTTTTTGTTCCACTCACGGTATTTGAGTTACTTGAACGATATCCTCTGATTTCAGCCCCACCCAGTTCCGCAGCAAAAAGTTCAAGGGCTGAAAGTGAGTTCTGTGATACTCGTAATACGGATTTGTAATGGTTGTTTTTTACAATTTCCTGAATACTCCAAAAATTCTTTATCACACCACTAGACTTCGGGGTAATTTTATAGATTTTCCCTCCGTATTGCGTTATTTCTTCATCATAGATGCCGTCACCCGCTACAGCAAAATCCATTTGATATTTGCTCTTGTCCAAGGCTCTATACATCTTCATTAGAAATGTTTCCGCGCCACCGGCGTTCATGCTTCCGACTATGCAAAGCAATCGCTTCATCTAAAACTCACCTCACTCCACAAATACCCACTCTTGTGTCTTTTTTTCTGAAATCTTCTGAAAAGCTTTGAACCCAAACGCTCTCTTCGAATCAAACCAGCTATTTTGGTTTTGAAGCCACTTAGCCCTATACTGCTCCATTACTTGAGAATCCGATATTTTGCCATAAACACTGAGTAGTTCAATATGCAATGTGTGGTAAAAGGGGCTTGCATACTTTTTTCCTTCGTCATAGTAACTCCAGAATAGTGCATCAAACTTGGGAAGCTCTCTTTCAATTTCTTCAACTGTCCTTTTCCATGCACGCATCATGTTTTCATCATGCGTGATTTTCCAACAGTCAAATATGCCGAATCCTGAGAACATCCACCCATTTAGAACTGCCGGCTTTTGGGGATACTCTTTCAAAATCATTCGGCCATCTGTATAATCAGCAGTTCCACCTTCTTCTAATGGAAGGAGCATAAAATTAACAGCCTTTTTACATCGATTTCTATACAACTCCACCTTTGTCTCTTTAAATGCACGAGCTAGGAGAGAGGCTCCCTCCCCTTGAGCCATTGAAGAATACGGATTACTATAATGAAGAACACCGAAGGTATTCCATGCACCAACATCATCCTGATTATTTACAGCCCAGTTAGCCATTTTAATAAAGAGATCATAATATCTTTGTTCCTTTGTTTCTAGCCATAGATCATATGCTCCAAGGCCATACTGAAAAATCGCAATCGGAAAATAAACCTGCTTTTTTTCTTCTCCATGAGAAGCGGTATTTAACGGGATTCCATTTGCGTCAAAACTTTTTGTGCATCGAACTTTACTACTGAAGTCATTATAATATCCTGCCACTTCCGAGACCGAATAGTATTTTCCTTCTGTTTGTTTCACATGTAATACACTATTATGCTTCAGCATTCTGGACCACTTCTGTATCAGTGCCTTGGAAATCATACTTTACCCCTCAAAGAATTTTTTTATGAAGTCTCCAACCACGATAGCAGGCGAAAACTCCTCTGCCTTTTTTAAGCAAGCTTCTTTCATACCCACTAATTGTTGTGAGTTAGTCAGCACGAATTCAAGAGTTCGTAACAACGCATCATCATTGCCAAACTCATACCCAATTCCCGTGATATTATCCTCAATCACGTCATCGTAGCTTTCCCATTTCGAAGATATTACCGGAAGCCCCGCTGCATAGGCATCAATAATCGTACCCGGTATTCCCTCTGTATAAAACAATGTTGGGAAAACTAATGCGAAATAGCCTTTTAGGGTTTCAACACTGCGATCATAATTTACGCTTCCCTTATAAGTAATGTAGCTTGGAAAATCGGCTTGAATTGCCTTAAATTCTTCCGTGTAATCCTTCCAAACTTCACCATAAATATCCAGTGTAAAAACAACCTTGCCCTCTTTGTTGTTAATTTTTTTTACGGCATCAACTAAGTTTTCGATTCCTTTTCCCTTCATAACGCGAGAAAAAGTGCAAAGAGAATAAGGTCTGGTATAGTTCTTCGGCAAATCTTCCAACGCAATTTTCGGCAACTCTTTGCAGTTTTTCATTAACTCTATATTTGTAAAGCCCCTTCGTTCCAGTGCGTTTTTCATTGTTGTTGTTTCAACACAAATCGCTGTATAGTTCTTAAGCATTCCTTCAAGCCACTTATATTTGTCTAAATAACTATCAAGCCATCCACCAACAACAATATAGTATGTTTTTCTATGATAAATTTTGTTAAGCAGTGAAAATAACGGCGTAAAAATAAGAACGCCTTTATACGCTGGTAATACCATGCAATTTTCACACTGACCAAACATCTTAACAGTGTTCATAATCATTGCAGGAACCTTATTTATTCCACCATGCGTATCAACTGTTTGAGTATTATCCTGTCCAAGTTGCTTCTGAAATTCAGCCAGCAAAATCTGGACTTTAATTGTTTGGCCATTCAAGAGATTATATCCAAATCCAAAATGACCTACAATGCCAACCTTCTTCATATAAAACTCCGTACTTAAATTAATCTCCATTTAAAAACGAAACATAATCCCACATTTTTGTAAACTTCCAAAGTCCATCAAGGGATTTACCATTGTACTCACCAGTTCTATTTCTATCTTTATATTCCTTTAACTGATAGCAGAAACTATATTCATGACTCATATCTTTTGCCGTGAAAAGTATTTTCCTAAATGCCGGAATTGCAGCGTATGCTATGTAGTCTTTTGGCTCAAGCCCTTTGTCATCGTTAATTAAAACAATTTTATTGTAATTTATCCGTTGACAACGCTCTGTCCATTTTTTCAGAACCTTTTCACAATCGGTATCATGAGGAAATCGTATCTCAATTTCTTCTAATCCAGACCCTCCCCCGATTTTTCCTACACAGATACCATTTTCAACAGTTACTGAGAGCGGGCAAGACATATACACTTTAAGATTCGAACACAACGTAACAAACTGATCTCTATTAATCGAAATGTTAATTAAAGGTGATGTAAACCTTAGTCCCAGAAGATAATATAGTTCTCCACCAATACAGTTTGCCGCAAAAATCGAAATATCACTTAGTTCCTTATAGTTGAATTTTGAGCGTACTGATGTCATATGCTTATGGCGGCAAATGAGGCAATGCGGCAATTTAGTATAAATTTTAAAAAGCTTATCTTGCAGAATCGATCCATTCATAATCTCTCACCTTAATATCAACCCAAATAGTTGTCTATTACCAGATTTGTAAATAGTTGCTTACACTTTCCTCTTATCAATACCCATTCCAGTGCCCTTGACCCAAGCCCAGCAGCCAAGTTCGTACAGGCTGCGAACCACATTGTGCCCTTCGATTTCATGATAGAGTTGCCAGTGGTATTTTGCCTGTTTCAGCTTATTGCTGGACACCGAGCCTGCACGGCCCATGCGATATGTACCAAGAACTTCCTCCATCCCGTAGCAGTAATCCGTCTTTTTCAGGATCTTAAGCCATAGTGCGAAGTCGTTTCTCTTTTTAATCGGAGGCACTTCGAACTTGCCAAGTGCTTCCTGATCGTACATCACAGACAGGTTGCCAATTGGATTGGAAAGCCGGATCATCTTCTTGTAATCCGTTTTCTTCGGAGGAATGAAAACCGTGTGCAGGTCGTTTCCTGCCTCGTCCATCCAGCCATAACCGGTCGCACTAAACTTTGCACCAGTCTGCTCCAT
>CAKTAT010000003.1:0-56918 GCA_934532365.1 uncultured Faecalibacterium sp.
TAACCGGTATAGCCTTCACGCAGCGAAGCTGTGGGAATAAATGCGACTTTCTTGTTATCAATTTCTTCTTTTATCAGACTTCCTACACTTGAAAAGTGCGAACATAGAAACAGTTTCATCCATTTCCTCCTTAATAAATTCCGATTTGCTGAACTAATCCGATTATACCATACCAGCCAATGAAAGAATACCCCTCTAGGGGAAATTGGCTGAAAAAAGCGTTTGAAGCACTCCGCAGAGCACTTCAAACGCGAACGATAAAAATATTATTTCCATCCCCGGTCGGTGGGGTCCAGCATCCCGGCGGCGGAATACACCAGCGCGTTGCAGATGGCGGCAGCAACGTTGCTGCCGCCCTTGCGCCCCATGGCGACGATGGCGGGCACGCTGTGGGCGGTGCATACGGCAAACAGCCGCTCCTTGCTCTCCACCACGTTCACAAAGCCCACCGGCACCCCGATGACCAGCGCAGGGCGCAGCCCGGCGGTTTCAATCAGGTCGGCAATAGTCAGCAGCGCCGTGGGGGCATTGCCCACCGCAAGAATGGCACCGGGGTGCTCGGCGGCGGCTCTTTGCATGGACGCCACCGCCCGGGTGGTGCCGTTGGCCTTTGCCAGCGCGGCTACCTCCGGGTCGGCCATGTAGCACAGTGCCGTGCCGCCCAGCCGCGCAAGCCCCGGCTTTGTAATGCCGGAAAGCGCCATGTTGGTGTCGGTAACGATGGGCGCAGCGGCCTGCAGCGCCGCAACGCCCGCCGCCACTGCACCGGGGGTAAACCGCAGATTGCGGGCGTAGTCGAAATCTGCGGTGGTGTGGATGACCCGCTTGACCACGGCGGCAGTTTCCGGCGGCGGGGTCAGACCCATTGCGTCCAGCTCTGCGGTAATGATAGAAAGGCTCGTCCGCTCGATATCGGCGGGCAGATGGTGCTGCGGGGTCATACGGTGTTCCTCCTTTCCAGTCCCATGGCGGCGTACAGGGCGTTCATGTCCAGCGCCTGGCGCACGCCGTCGGCCAACAGGTCGAACTGCTGCTGGCGGTATTCTGCCATGGAGAGCAGCGGCGCACTGGCAGGGGAGATGCCCTTGCGGCTGCACAGCAGCTGCACCAGCTTTTCCGTCAGCTCCCCGGTGTCGAACAGCCCGTGCAGATAAGTGCCCGCCACGTTGTCCTGCACACAGCCCTCGGCGCTGCCGTCCGCAAGGCGGCAGAAGGGCACTCCCTGCACGGCAGTGCGCCCGGCATGGATCTGGTAGCCGGTTAGCGCTGCCCCTGCCAGCTGCGGCGCGGTGACGGTGGCGGTGTCCTGCGTGCGGTGCTTTGCGTCCGTAAATACGGTTCGGGTGGGCAGCAGTCCCAGTCCGCGCACGGTCTGGCTGCGTCCGCTCTCGGTGCCCTCGGGGTCGGCAAGGGTCTCGCCCAGCATCTGGTAGCCGCCGCACACGCCCAGCACCGGCGTGCCGGAGGCCGCCAGCTTTTGCACCGCAGCTTCCAGCCCGCACTGCCGCAGCCAGAGCAGGTCGTCTATGGTGTTTTTTGTGCCTGGCAGAATAACTACGTCCGGCGCACCCAGCTGCCGGGGGCTTTGCACATACCGCACGCTTAGCAGCGGGTGCTGTTCCAGCGGCATAAAATCCGTAAAATTGGAGATATGCGGCAGCCGCAGAATAGTAGCATCCAGCGGCTTGACGGCGGCGCTGCTTTCCAGCCGGGAGGAGAGGGAATCCTCGTCCTCAATGTCCACCCGCAGGTAGGGCACAACGCCCAGCACCGGCAGATGGGTCTTTTCCTCCAGCATGGTAAGGCCGGGCTTCAGGATGGCGGCATCGCCCCGGAACTTGTTGATGACCAGCCCCTTGATGCGTGCCCGCTCGGCGGGCTCCAGCAGCTCTACTGTGCCGTACAGCTGCGCAAACACGCCGCCCCGGTCGATATCTCCGGCCAGCAGCACCGGTGCATCCACCAGCTTTGCCAGCCCCATGTTGACGATATCATCCGCCTTTAAGTTGATCTCTGCCGGGCTGCCAGCGCCCTCGATGACGATGATGTCCACCTCTTCCGCCAGGCTGTTGTAGGCGGCTAAGATGTCGGGGATAAGGCTTTTTTTCATCTTGAAGTAAGCCGCAGCGGGCATCTGCCCGCGCACCTCGCCGTTTACGATGACCTGGCTGCCTACATCGCTGCTGGGTTTGAGCAGGATGGGATTCATCCGCACATCCGGTTCCATCCCGGCTGCCTGCGCCTGCACCACCTGTGCACGCCCCATCTCCAGCCCGTCCCGGGTGACAAAGCTGTTCAGCGCCATGTTCTGGCTTTTAAAGGGGGCTGCCCGGTAGCCGTCCTGTGCAAAAATACGGCACAGGGCGGTGCACAGCAGGCTTTTGCCCGCCCCGCTCATGGTGCCCTGCACCATGATACATCTTGCCCGGCTCATGCAAGCACCTCCTGTAAGGCTTTTAAAAGCTGCTGGTTTTCCGGCGCGGTGCGCACGGCAGTGCGGTACCAGCTGCCGTCCAGTCCGGGGTAGTTGCCGCAGCTGCGCAGCACGATGCCGCGCTGCCGCAGGCTGTCGCCCAGCGTTTCCGGCGCCTGAAACAGCAGATAATTCGCGCTGCCATCCAGCACCCGCAGCCCCAGTGTACGCAAACCATCCCGCAAAACAGGACGATGATGCGCGATAAGTGCCTGTACCCGCGCCACATAGGCAGTCTCGTCCAGCGCGGCCAGTCCCGCCGCCTGTGCAAGGCTGGAGACTGCCCACGGTTGCCCGGCGGCCTGCATTTTCTCCAGCAGGGCGGTGTTGCTGCACAGGCAGTAGCCCAGCCGCACCCCGGCCATGCCGTACAGCTTTGTAAAGGCCTTCAGGATGACGAGGTTCGGGCTTGCCAGCAGTTTTTTTGCAGACAGCGTTTCGCTTTCCGGCAAAAAGTCCAGAAAGCACTCGTCCACCACCAGCAGCGCACCGCAAGCCTCGCACCGGTGCAGCAGAACTTCCACCAGCGGCAGCGGCGTCAGCTGCCCGGTGGGGTTATTGGGCTGGCAGAGGAATACCATGTCGGTGTCCTCGTCCACTGCGGAAACAAACGCTTCGGTCACTGCAAAATCTTCGCTTTCCCGCAGAAAATGCCGCCGGACAGTGCAGCCCGCCGTTTCCAGCGCAGCGGCATACTCTGCAAAGGTAGGGGCGGGCAGCAGCGCGGTGCGGGGTTTTGCTGCCCACACCAGCCGGAAAATGAGGTCTGCTGCGCCGTTGCCGCAGAGGATATGCTCTGCGGGTGCCTTCTCGTGCACTGCCAGCTTTGCCCGCAGAGCGCGGCAGAGGGGGTCGGGGTAGCGGTCTGCGGTTGCAAGCGCGGTGGTGATGGCCTTTGCCACTCCCTCCGGCAGTCCCAGTGGGCTGACATTTGCCGAAAGGTCCAGCGCGTCCTGTCCGTACTGCGCCCGGTAACCGGCCCAGTCGCCGCCATGTACCAGCTGCATCATAAAATACCTCGTATCAAGAGCCCAAGCGCCAGCGCCAGCAGACTTTCGACGTACATCATGCGGTCCGCGCGGCAGATATCCTCCGGTTCAATGGGACGCACGGCATCGCCGATGGTGGGCTTTTTGTAGTATTCACCAAAATAATAGGCAGGCCCGGCCAGCTGCACATTCAGTGCACCGGCGCAGGCGCTTTCGGTCTGGGCACTGTTGGGGCTGGCGTGGTTGCGCCTGTCCCGCCGCCAGATGCGCCACGCGCTGCGGGCATTGTTGCCGGTCAGGGCAGCAGCGGCTACCCACAGCAAAGCGGCAATGCGGCTGGGCAGGTAGTTGGCAACATCGTCCAGCTTTGCCGCTGCACGGCCAAAGTACAGATACTGCGTGTTTTTGTAGCCCACCATGCTGTCCATGGTGTTGATGGCTTTATAGGTCAGCGCCAGCGGTGCGCCGCCCAGCAGCATATACAACAGCGGTGCAATCACCCCGTCGCTGGCGTTTTCGGCAACCGTTTCTACAGCGGCTTTGGTCACGCCCTCGGCGGTCAGCGCTGCGGTATCTCGTCCCACGATGCGGCTCACGGCAATGCGGGCGGCGGGCAGGTCGGGCTTTGTCAGCTCCCGGTAAACATTCATGCTCTCCTGCACAAGCCCCTTTGCCGCAAGCGCCTGCCCGCACCAGAACATCTGCACTGCCAGCCCCAGCAGCGGGTGCAGGGCGGCGGCTCCCATGCAGACAAGGCTTGTAAGCGCAAAGGTGCCCACCGGTAAGCAAAAGGCTAAGATGCGCCCGCCCCAAAGTTCAACCTCCGGTGTTTTGGGCAGACAGGTGCGCAGCACTTTTTCCAGCGCAGAGATGGCCTTGCCCATATACACCACCGGGTGCGGCAGCCACGCAGGGTCGCCGAAAATGGCGTCCAGCACAAAGCCGCCCAGTACCGCATAGCCAATCATGTCTGCGCCTCCTTTGTGTACTGCACGGTCTTAACCAGATGCAGTACACGCTTTGCCGCCCAGTCCTTGGCATCCAGCACAAAGCCGCCGGCGTTGGGGGCGCACCATTCGTAGTAATCCTTGTGGGGCAGGGCATAGCGCTCCATGGCGGCCATCTGGGTGCCGCCGTGGGCTAAGATAACCAGCATCTCCTCGCCGTCCGCAAGGCTTTTATCCACCAGTGCGGAAAAGGCCGCGCAGATGCGCTCACAAAACGCGGCCTTGGTCTCGCCGTCCGGGCAGGGGCTTTCGCAGTTGGCAGCTACCCATGCAAGGTAGTCCGGGTCGTGCTCCATCTCGATATAGTTTCTCCCCTCAAAGCTGCCAAAGCACATCTCCTTCAGCCCGTCTATTTCTACGAGTTTTGCCCCCGGGAACAGCACCTCGGCGGTCTGCCGTGTGCGGCAAAGGGGAGTGATGTACACGGTCTTGGGGGAGATGTCTGCCTGGCACAGCATAGCGCGCCCGGCGGCAGAAAGCGGGATATCCCGCTGCCCCTGATAGCGCTTTTCGGCGTTGTATTCGGTCAGGCCATGGCGCAATAAATAGATCAGCATTCCGGCAATTCTCCTTTCAAAACGGTGGGGATGCCGCAGAACATCTGCACCACGCACGCAGCGCGCGCCGCCAACATACAGGCCAGCCGCCCGGCGTTTTCCCGCGCGGCACGCTCTGCGGGGTCTATGGGCACCACACCGCCGCCCACCTCGGTGGACAGCACGATATCATAAGCGGATAATTTGTCCGCGAGTTTCTCAAGTTCAGCGCTATCTTTGCACCCGGCGGCAAGCTGCTGCGCATCCGCAATGCAGCGGCCGGGCAGGGTGCAGGCAAAGGTACGCTTGCCGCTGTAAAGCGGCCCGGTGATCAGGATCATAACAGCCCTCCCCATTGGCAGGCGCACAGCGCCGCCAGCATCCACAGTTCAGTCTTTTGCAAAAACCACCCGGCAAGATCGCCGGTAATGCCGCCCAGCTGCTGCACGGCTACATGGTGATACCACAAAAACAGCAAAAATGCAACTGCCGCCAGTGCCCCGCCGCCTAAAGCCAGCAGCGCCCCGCAAAGCAGTATCGCCAGCACTGCCAGTACATTGCGCACAGCGGTGCGGTCGGCGGCAGTGGCAAAGGTATGGGCAAGGCCGGTGTTTTTTGCCATGGGAAAAGCCGCCACCGCAAGGCCGGAGAGCGCCCGCTCCAAAACCAGCGCCAGCGTCCACAGCGCGCCCACCCGGGGCGTGAACTGCACGCAGGCGGCAAGGCAAAGATAAGCCGCAAAATAGCTGCACAGCCGGATGACCGCAAAGGCACCGCAGTGCGGGTCTTTTAAAATTTCCAGCTTCTTTTCCCGGTCGCCGTAGCTGGCAAGGGCATCGCAGGTGTCGGCGTAACCGTCCAGATGGATGCCGCCGGTCACCCACACCGGCACAAGGCAGAACCCTGCCGCCCGCGCCGGGGCGGGCAGAGGCAGCACCCCGCACACGCACCACAGTGCCCCGCATAAAAGCCCCACCAGCGGGAAGGCGCACAGCGCGTACCGCATATTCTTTTCGTTCCACGCAAACTGCGGCACCGGCACCGCCGAAAACATGGCAAAGGCCACCGCAATGGTCTGCAAAACGATCATTTTTCCACTCCTTTATAATAGACAGGGATGCCGCACACCACCCGCACCACGGTGTCTGCCCGGGCGGCAAGGACGTTGTTTACACGCGCCAGTGCCAGCAGATAGCGGTCGGTGTCTCCGGCATAGTCCGCGCCGCCGCTGAACACCTCGTTGGAAACAACGATCAAGTTTTCGCACTGCGCGGCAAGGCTGTCCAGCCCCTGCAAAATGTGCTCAGCGGCGGCATCGCCCGCACCGGCGGGGTCGTACAGTTCGTTTGCGGTCAGGTTGCCCAAGTCCTCCAGCAGTGCCGTACCCCTGCGGGGCAGACGCACCGTCTCCAAATGCAGCGGGCACTCAAGGGTCTCAAACTGCTTTGCAGCGCGCATTTTGCGGTGCTTATCCACCCGGGCGGCGCACTCGGCATCCCACACCTGCATGGTGGCCAGATAGTACCGCGGCAAAGCGCTGCGCAGCACAAGGGCTTCGGCGTATTCGCTTTTGCCGCTGGCAGCGCTGCCCAGCACCAGCGTCAGCATTGGGGCGTGTACGGCGCAATGCCGCCCTCCGCAAAGGAATAGCACCCCTCATACACCGCCAGCGCCATGTCCCACAGCGGAATGCTGGCCACTGCGCCGGTACCCTCGCCCAGATGCAGCCCGGCGGTAAGCAGAGGCGTTTTGCCCAGTGCGTCCAGCACCAGCCGGGCGGCAGGCTCGGTGGAGCAGTGGCTGGCAAACACGGCCTTTGCCGCTGCCGGGCACAGCCGCACGGCACACAGCGCCGCCACCCCGCTGATGAAGCCGTCCATCAGCACGGGCACACCCGCCAGCGCCCCGCCCAGAAACATTCCGCACAGCCCGGCGATATCAAAGCCGCCCAACTTGCTCAGTACGTCCAAGGCGTCAGCGGGGTCAGGGGCATTGCAGGCAATGCCCCGCCGGATAGCGTCCACCTTGCGAACAAGCCCTGCATCGGAAAGCCCCGCACCGCGCCCGGTCATGGTCTGCACCGGCTGTGCCAGCAGCACGGCAGCCACGGCGCTGGAGGTGGTGGTGTTGCCAATGCCCATCTCGCCGGTGGCCACCAGCCCATAGCCCTCGGCGGCAAGCTGCCGGGTCAGGGCGATGCCCCGGCCAATGGCATCCACCGCTTCGGCGCGGGTCATGGCGGGACCCTTCGTAAAGTCCGCAGTCCCGGCGGCAATGCGGCAGTCCCGCACGCCGGGCACCGGCGCACCGGATATGCCCATATCTACCGGCAGCACATCGCAGTGCGCCGCCTGCGCCATCCGGCAGACACTGGTGCGCCGCGCGGCAAGGTTTTCAGCTACGGCGCGGGTCACACTCTGGTCGGTCTGGCTTACGCCCTGTGCCACCACGCCGTTGTCCGCGCAGAGCACCGCCGCCGCCCGGCGGGAAAAATCAAACTGCGCCGTGCCGGTCAGCGCGGCGGCATCTTCCAATAGCGTCTCCAGCGCGCCCAGTCCGCCCAAGGGTTTAGCAAGGCTTGCCCAGTGGGCATGGGCGGCGGCGCGGGCGGCTTCGTCCGGCGGGGTGATGGCAGCAAGCAGCTGCATCAGTTCAGCTTCGGTCATTTTCGTCATCCTTTGTGTTTTAGAAAGTGCTGCGCCGCCTGTACAAAGCGGCGGGGCAGGGCAGTGCCCGCCCAGTAAAGATGCGGGAAACCGGCGTACAAATGCGCGTTGGCAAAGCCGCATTCCCACTGCCTTTTTTCGGTTTTGCGCACAGAAAAGTCTGTGCCATTCTCGGAGGAATCCCAGTGGTGGAATTCGTGGATAGGCAACGCTTCTCCGGCGCGGAAAAGCATACTGTTGGCCTTTGCCGTCATAGCGGCATAGCCGAAGCGCACCAGCCGCCCGGCGTTGTGCCCGCTGCCCGGCAGTACACCCGCCATGGGGTAAGTTTTGCCGTCCATGCCCTCCAGCGCCTGCCCTAAATACAGAAAGCCGCCGCACTCGGCAGCGGTGGGCAGTCCCTTCTGAACAGCCTCCCGGATAGCAGCACGCAGGGCGTGGTTCTCACTCAGCTGACGGGCGTATAGCTCCGGGTAGCCCCCGGGCAGGTACAGCCCGCCGATATTTTCCGGCAGGGCGGCGTCCCGCAGCGGACTGAAAAACAGGGGCTCCGCACCCGCATCCCGCAAGGCGTCCAGCATTTCGGCGTAGGCAAAGCAGAAGGCTTCATCCCGCGCCACGGCAATGCGGACGGCGGGTGTGCACGGTGCGGCAAGCGGCGGTGCAGCCGGGGCAGGGCGGTCGGTTAGTGCCGCCAGCTGTGCCCAGTCCAGCACAAGGGCATCGGCCAGTTGCCCAAGCTTCTGCTGCAAGTCGGAAATTTCCCCGGCAGTTTTCAGCCCGAGGTGACGGCTCTCAATAGCGCACCCCGGCAGATGGGGCAGATACCCCACCACCGGCAGCCCGGTCTCGGCCTCCAGCATCGGGCGCAGCGTTTTGTACAAAGCTTCGGAGCAATCATTAAGCAGAATACCTACGATGCGGCTTGGCGTGCGGAACTGCAAAAGCCCCCGCAGCTCGGCGGCAAGGGTGATGCTTGCTCCTTTGGGCTGTACCACCAGCAGCACCGGCAGCGCCAGCGTATCGGCCAATTCCCATGCGCTTGCGCGGGTGGTCAGTCCCTGTCCATCGTAAAAGCCCATGGCACCCTCGCACACGGCAACGCCGTGCCCCGCGGCATACCGGGCGTAAAGTGCGCGCACCGTATCCGGGGCAGAGAGGTAGAGGTCTAAATTGTGGCTTTCCACCCTCAGCGCGCTGCGGTGGAACATAGGGTCGATGTAGTCCGGCCCGCATTTAAAGGCGCAGGGGTCAGCTCCGCGCCGCTGCAAGGCGGTGAGTACTGCACAGGTGACGGTGGTCTTGCCGCTGCCGGAGCGCGGCGCGGCGATGAGAAACTGCATCATGTCCGTGCCCCCGTAATGAGGAATACCGGGTTGTTGGCCATCAGCAGATGCAGACTGCCCGCCGTTTTCGTGCGGCTGACAGAAATCTGCGTTACCTCGGCGGCAAGGCCGTGGGCGGTCAGGGTAGCTACGGCGGCGCTGAGCGTTTCCAGCGCAATGGCGGCGATGCACAGCCGCGCGGCTGGATTTTTGTGCAGCACAGCGTCTATAACGGCGCCCATATTGCCCTTTGTGCCGCCGATGAATACAGCATCCGGGGCGGGCAGTGCGTCTAAAGCTTCGGGCGCTTTGCCCTCGATCAGGGTCAGATTGTAAGCAGCAAATTTCTCCCGGTTTTGCTGGATGAGTGCACAGGCCTTCGGGTCGTGCTCCACGGCGTATACCTGCCCGGCAGGGGCGGCAAGCGCCAACTCTACGCTCACACTGCCGGTGCCTGCGCCCACGTCCCACAGGGTATCCGTGGGGGTCACCGCCAGCTTTGCCAGCGCGGCGGCGCGCACCTCCTGCTTGGTCATGGGCACAGCGCCCCGGATAAAGGCGTCATCCGGCAGGCCGGGCGTGCGGCGGGGCGGTAAGGCCTCCCGCTCAATCAGCAATACGTTCAGCGGTGCAAAGCTTTGCGCAGCCAACTCCCGGGCAAGGCCAAAGCGGATGGCTTCTGCCGGAGTGCCTAGGTTTTCGCCCACAAGGGCGTGGGCAGCGCCCAGCCCGGCAGCGGTCAGCTTGGCGCAAAGGGTGGCAGGGGTGTCCCCGCCGCCGGTGAGGAAAAACACCTGTGGATGCGCCAAAACTTCGGATACAGGGTCGCAGGCGCGGCCGTGTGCAGACACCAGCTTCCAGTCCTGCCAGGGGCGCCCCACAGCGGCGGCTAAAAGCTGCACACTGGAAAGCCCGGGCAGCACCCGGACAGAGTATCCCATGGCCCGCAGCAGGGGCAGCAGCTTTGCCGCACCGGAGTAAAACCCGGTGTCGCCGCTGTACAGAATAGCGGTGTCCGTATCCGGCTGCGCAGCAAGACACGCAAGGATATCCTCCGGCTTATACACCGCCTTGCGGTCAGCAGTGCACCCCGCCGGTAAATGCTCCAACAGGCGCTTTGCCCCAAGGATAAGCCCCGCGCTTTGCAGCGCAGTCAGCCCTTGCGCGGTCAGGCTTTCCGGGCAGCCGGAGCCCATTCCGATCAGAGAGATCATACCAGAACCTCCTTGCAGCGTGCCAGAATTTGTGCGGCAGTTTGTCCGTTTTCAGCCGGGCGGCGCACCACGATCAGCTGTGCGCCGGTGTCCTGCGCGGCCTGTGCCTTTTCGGCAAAGCCGCCCACAGCACCACCGTCCTTGGTGACTAGATACCGGATGGAAAATTGTTTCATCAAGGCGCAGTTCAGCGCATAGCTGAAAGGCCCCTGCATGGCAATGATGTTTCTGTGCGGGATACCGGCGGCCTCGCAGGCGGCAATGCCCTCCCGCGTGGGCAGCACCCGGGGGAACAGCCGCTCCGGGCTGAGCGGCGCAAAGGCAGCAAGTTCTTTTGCACCGGTGGCCAGCAGCACATTGCCGCTGCATCCGGCCAGAAACGCAGCCGCGTGGGCGGCGGTGGCAAACACCATGCTCCCGGCGGGCAGCGGGCTTTCTGCCCGCAGCAGCCGGTGGTATTCCACCCCGGCAGCGGCACACGCAGCCCGGATGTTTTTGGTGGCGTCCACCGCGTAGGGGTGGGTGGCGTCCACACACAGCACAGCGTCCTGCAAAAGAGCAGTCATTTCCTCAGGGGTCAGCCGTCCGCAGTGCACAGTAATGCCGTCCGCTTCGCCCTGCTCCTCCGCACCCAGCGGGGTGGCTACGCTGACCAGCACCTCGGCGCCCAGTGCCACCAGCTGCCGGGAGAACACCCGCCCCTCGGTCGTGCCGCTGAAAACCACTGCCTTCATTTGCGGTACCCCCGCGGGGTGACCATTTTACCGCCCAGCTGCTTTGTAGCGGTGTTGCCGATGTACACGGTAGTGAACATATCTACCGCCGTGTTTTCCAGCTGCGCAAGGGACAGAACGCGGTCGGTCTGTCCCTCCCGGCCGATGTTGCGCACCAGACCGCAGACGGTATCGGCGCTTTTGCCGTTTTCCAGCAGGATGCGCACCGCCTTTGCCAGATAGTCCGGCCTGCCCTTGGAGGAGGGATTGTACAGCGCAACGCAGAAATCTCCCATGGCAGCGCAGGCCAGCCGCTTCTCGATGACCTCCCACGGGGTCAGCCGGTCGGAAAGGGAAATGACGCAGAAATCGTGCGCCAGCGGTGCGCCCAGCACCGCCCCGCCGCTGAGGGCAGCGGTCAGTCCGGGCACGATTTCCACGGCGACCTCCGGGTAATCCGGGGCAAGTTCCAGCAGGGGACTTGCCATGCCATACACCCCGGCATCGCCGGAGCAGACCAGCGCCACCCGCTTGCCGGTGCGTGCCTTTTCCAGTGCCCAGCGGCAGCGGTCGATTTCCTGCGTCATGCCGGTGGCGTAGTATTCTTCGCAAGGAAATTCATCGCGGATGAGGTCAAGGTAGACCTTGTACCCGCAGATGGCGTCAACGCTTTCCAGCGTGTTTGCAGCCTGCTGGGTCATATAAAAAGGCTCGCCGGGGCCAAGCCCCACGACATAGACCACCTTTTCGGGATGGTCGATATCAATTTCCATCACGTCAAGCATTCTGCCACCTCCAGTCCGGGGCAAAGGGCCTGCACGCCAGCGCAAAGGTCACGCCGCTGCAGGCAAATTTCGGGTAAAATAAGTTGCCGCCTGCGTCCAGCACTGCCGCCCGCTCACAGACATTGTCCACCCCGGTCACGCTCTGTACAAAAGGGGAGGAGGTGAACTGTCCGGGCGCACTGCGCAGCTGTGCGGCAGCGTAAAAACGCACCGTCCAGCCGTGTGCCTGACAAAAGGCCAGCAAGCCCGGCTCGTTCTGCTTCAGGTCGATGCTTGCGGCGGCGGTAATTGCCTGCACAGAAAGGCCGTGCCGGGCGCAGAAGGTGGCAAAGGCGGCTTCCAGCGTGTCAACGTTTGTGCCCCGCTTGCAGCCGATGCCCAGCACCCCGATGCGCGGTACAAGATGCAGCGCCTGT
Source organism: uncultured Faecalibacterium sp. (assembly GCA_934532365.1). Taxonomy (GTDB): domain Bacteria; phylum Bacillota; class Clostridia; order Oscillospirales; family Ruminococcaceae; genus Faecalibacterium. Next base: position 12,125 of record CAKTAT010000003.1, read on the forward strand.
CCGGTGGGGCAAAGGGTGAGTGCAAGGTCGGCTTTTTCCGGGGTATCGGCGGGGTATAACCCGGCGGGTGCAGTGCCCATTACCGGGATATCTGCCCAGCAATAGACCGGTTGTCCGGCCAGTAATTTGCCGCTGACCAGCTTGATGCGCTCCGGCTCCAGTACCATGCAGTTTTGGTGCTTTGCCCACTCGTCCACCGCAAAAATGCCGTGGACATCGGTGGCGGTGGTGATAACCGGCACCGCCCCGCACACGGCGGCAATGGCCCGCGCCAGATCGTTTGCACCGCCCAGATGTCCGGAGAGAATGGGCACGGCAAACCGTCCGCATTCATCCACCACCACCACAGCCGGGTCGGTGGTCTTGCTCTTGCAGTGGGGTGCGATAGCCCGTACCGCAATGCCTGCAGCCCCTACAAATATCAGCGCATCCGACTGCACAAACTGTGTGTTTGTCCATTCTGCAAGGGAAACGCCATCCTGCCCGCACCGGGCAACGCTGCCGGGCAGACTGGCGGCAAGCTGCTTTGCCAGCGCAAGGCCGGTTTCCGTAAAGGCAAGGTAGGCGCGGGTCATACCGGCTCTCCTTTGCGGAACTCGGTGGTAAAGGCCGGGTCGTACAGCTTGCTGCGCTCGTACTGCGTGCCGAGAAAATCTCCCACCACGATAAGCGCCGTTTTGGTAATGCCCGCTGCGCGGGTGCTCTCGGCCAAAGAACCAACTGTGCACCGCACGATTTTTTCTTCCGGCCAGCTGGCTTTGTACACCACGGCAGCGGGGGTGTCCGGTGTATACGCACCCTGCAAAAGCGCCGCCTGTACCTTATCGATCAGCCCGATGGACAGAAAGATCACCATGGTCGCGCCGTGTGCGGCAAGGCTTGCCAGCTTTTCCCGCTCCGGCACGGGGGTGCGCCCCTCCATGCGGGTGATGATGACCGTCTGGCTGACCGTTGGCAGGGTATACTCAGCGTTCAGCGCAGCGGCAGCGCCGCAAAAGCTGGAAACACCGGGGGTATCATCGTAACAAATGCCGTCTGCGTCCAGTACATCCATCTGCTCCCGGATAGCACCGTACAGGCAGGGATCGCCGGTGTGCAGACGCACGGTGGTCTTGCTTGCAGCTTCCATCCGGCGCATCACGTCCAGCACCTGCTCCAGCGTCATTTCGGCACTGTTGTAGATGGTACAGCCCGGCTTTGCCAGCCCCAGCAGCGCCGGGTTGACCAGACTGCCCGCATAAATAATGCAGTCCGCGGCCTGTAAAAATGCTGCACCGCGCTGGGTGATCAGATCCGGTGCGCCGGGGCCGGCGCCCACAAAATGTACCATGGGCATTACTCCTTCCATTCGTCTAACAGGTGGGTGGCAGTTTCGGTCTGTCCCAGCGGGCCGTGCTGGTTTGAAAACAGCACCGCGCCAACCCGGAATGCCCCGCCCGCGCGGCGGTCAAGATGCAGCTGGATTGCGGCAAGCAGGCTTTGCAGCACCGGCTCCCGCAGTCCGGCAGTGTCCAGGATCTCCAGACAGGCATCCGTGGTGGCGGCGTTGTATAGTGCGGTGCACACCTCCCGGGCGGCACCGCACAGGGCGGCGTGGGTACAGAACAGCTCCGTGCGACAGTCTGCCGTGTGGGAGTGGGTGTTCATAATGCCGCCCGCTAGCTTGCACAGCTTGCCGATGTGTCCCACCAGCAGCACCTCGTTAAAATGCGCCGCTGCTGCCATATCCAGCGTATCTCCGATAAAGTTTGAAATCTTGACTACTGGGATGGCGGCAAACTGCGGGTAGGTTTCGTGCAGATAGTCCAGCCCGTAGTTGCCCGGGGCAAGGATGAGCCGCCGGTGGCCTTTTGCCCGCAGCGCTGCCTGATTCATTTCTAACTGTATGGTGTCCAGAATGGCCTGCTGGCTCATAGGCTCCACGATGCCGCTGGTGCCCAGCACCGACAGCCCGCCCTCCACCCCGATATGGGGGTTGAAGGTGCGCCGGGCAACCTCTTCGCCGCCGGGGATGGAGATGGTCACGGCAAAGCCGCCGGGGTAACAGGCGGCTTCCGCCTCCCGGCGCAGCGCCTCGGTGATCATCTGCCGGGGCACATGATTGATGGCGGCTTGCCCGACCGGCTGGTCCAGCCCGGGTTTCGTCACCCGCCCCACCCCCGCGCCGCCGGTAATGCGTACCTCGGGTGTGCCGGGCAACAGCGTCACCGTGGCGGTCACCGGCAGACCGGTGGTCACGTCCACGTCGTCACCGCCGTCCTTTTCAATGGCGCATTCCGCGCCCTCGGCAACGGCACGGCAGAACAGGGGAGCCACCTCCACCACAATGCCCTTTGGCGTGCGCAGTGCGACGGTTTCCGGCGCAGTGCCGGTCAGCAAAAGCCGTGCAGCCCCGGCAGCAGCCAGCGCCGCGCAGGTGCCGGTGGTGTACCCACAGCGCAGCAACTTCTGCCCGCTGCGCACATAGTGCTCAAATTGCGGCTTTTCCGGCTTTGGTGGGTCGAAAACAGCGCTGTACTGTGCTTCCGTCAGGCCGTAGAGCGCCTTGATATTTTCCCGGGCAAAGGCCTGCGCCGGGGGCATGGGGGCAGAAACGCCGTGCGGTGAAACGCATACCACCGCGTCCGCGATCTTCTGCGCCATATCCAACTCGTGCAGGGTCACGATGACCGCAAGCTGCTGCTCATGCGCTAGTTTTTGCAGGATGGTCAACAGTTCGATCTTGCCCTTGATATCCAGAAAAGAGGTGGGCTCATCCAGCAAAAGCACCTGCGGCTGCTGACAGACCGCCCGCGCCAGCAAAATGCGCTGCCGCTGCCCATCGCTGACGCAGTTGAAGTCCCGGTCAGCCAGATGCGCCGCGCCCACCAGTTCCAGCGCACTCTGTACCTGCTTTTTGTCCTCGGCAGAAAGGATGCCCAACCGCCCGGTGTAGGGGATGCGCCCCGCCGCCGCAAACTCAAAACAGGTGGTCAGCTCGGTGCGGCGGGTGTGGGGCAGCATCAGCGCCAGCTTTTGCGCCCGGGCATTGCCGGGGATGCGGGCTAATTCCTGCCTGTCCAGCAGCACTGCGCCGCCTAAGGGGGCAAGCTGCCCGGCCAAGGTTTTGAGCAGGGTGGATTTGCCCGCGCCGTTCGGGCCGATGAGCGCCAGCACCTGCCCCTTGGCCGCGCCCAGCGCAATATCCCGCGCAAGGGCAGCTTTGCCGTAGCCGATGGCAAGGGCTTTGGTTTCAACGGAGGTTTTCATCGCACATCCTCCCGGTTACGGCGCAGCAGCAACCCAATGACCACCGGTGCGCCGAATACAGCCGTGACTGCGCTGATGGAAAGCTCCATGGGCGCAAACAGGCTGCGGGCAATTAAATCACACAGCAGGCAGAACGCCGCCCCGCCCAGGCAACACCCCGGCAGCACATACAGCGGGCGGGCGCTGCCCAGCAGCTGCTTGACAAGGTGCGGAACGGCAATGCCCACAAAGGAGATCGGCCCCGCAAAGGCGGTAACACAGGCGGCCAGCAAGCTGGAAAGCAGCACCAGCAGCCGGGAAAACCGCCGCACATCCACGCCCACGCTCCGGGCGTAGGCTTCGCCCATCTGGTAAGCGGCCATGGGCTTTGCAAGGCAGAAGGCTGCTGCCAGCGCGGGCAGCACCACCAGCGTCGCCGTGCGCACGTTGCCCCACGTCATGCCGGAAAAGCTGCCCTGCGACCAGTTGTGCAGGTTAACGATGCTGCTATCCTGCGCAAAGGCCACCACAAACTCGGTAATGGCAGAGCAGATGTAACCGATCATCACGCCGCATATTACAAGAATACTCATGCGCTGCACCCGGCGGGCAGCGGCCAGCACAAAGGCCATGGCCGCCATAGCGCCCGCAAAGGCTGCAAGAATGAGCACAGCAGAACTGGTCAGCAGGCCATAGTTCAAAAACAGCACCATCACCAGCGCCACCGCCAGCTTTGCTCCGCTGGAAATGCCCATCACGAAAGGGCCGGCGATGGGGTTAGCAAAAAAGGTCTGCAGCAGGTAGCCCGCCGCCGAGAGCGCAGCGCCCAGTAACGCGGCCATCACCGCGCGGGGCAGGCGCAGCTGGGTGATGATGCCCACGCTCAGTGCGTCCTGTCCGCGGCCGGTCAGGGCGGCAAGCACGGCTTGCGGTGTAAGCGCAACGCTGCCCCAGAACAGGCTCACGGCAAACAGCACCGCCAGCAGCAGGGCAAGGCAGCAGTAAGATAAAACAAGGCGTTTGCGGCTGGTCATAAGCGGCTCCTCAGGTGATTTGGGTCAAAAAATGCAGGATGTTGGGGCTGGCAGTTTCCCCGGTAAAAACGGCATGGAGATCCAGCATAAAATCTGCCAGCGCCATGCTCTGCTGGAAAAAGCTGGGCGTCGTGCACCAGATATCCCCGCTTTGCACCGCCTTGCACTCTGCCAGCAATGCGCAGCGGGCAAGCAGTTCTTCTTTTGTGGAGATGGTGCCCTCGATGGTGCCGTTGTAAATGAGCACGTCAGCATCCTTGACCCCGGCGTAAAGATCCTCCAGCGGGATATTCATGGTGGAAAGACTGTTGCCGCTGTCGGCAAGGTCTGCAAAAACATATTCGCCCCCGGCCATGCCGATCATCTGCGCCACATAGTCTCCACTTTTGCGCACCGTGGCAAGGCCGCTGGAGGTAATGGAGAAAAACGCGCAGCGCTTGCCGGTGGAGGGCTGCTCCAGCAGCGGCGCAATGCGCTGCGCCTGCCGGGCGAATACCTCCTCGGCAAGGGCTTCTTTGCCCAGCAAAATGCCGTACAGCTTGATCCATTCCATCCGCGCCAGCGGGCTGCTCTCGTAGCTGGAGCGCTCCACCAGCACCGGGATGCCGAACCGCTCCAGTTGCTCCTTCACCTCCGGGGTGTGGTAGATCATGGTGTTTTCCACCGCAAGGCCGCATTCTGCGGTCAGGATGCGCTCGTAGTCCGGGGCGCTGTACTTGCCCGCGTAGGCAATGCGCCCGGCCTGCATGGCCTGCTTTGCCTCGTCCAGATACCAGCCCTCAGCGCGGGTACCGGAAAGAGCGATGCTGTCCAGCGCGTCCAGATGGAGGAACAAGTCCATGGCAGAGGTGGACACCAAATAGATATTCTGCACCGGCTGCTGCAAAACGGTCACTCCCTCGGGCACGGTGTGCAGGGTGGCGGCGCCCTCCGGACGGACAAGGAACTTTGCCTGTGCGTCCGGGATGGTCAGCAGGGTAGAGCCGTCTGCGTAGCAGTCGGCGGTGAACTGGGTGGCGTAGTCCAGCGGGTAGGCGTGGTCAAATACCAGCTCGTCCGTATCGGCGGGCGCGGTGGGTGCGGCAGTGCAGCCGGAAAGCACCAGCGCGGCGGCGGGCAGAGCCTTTAAAAATTGAGCGCGGGTCAGCTTCATGGAAGGTTACTCCAAGGTAAAGATCAGGGTGTATTCGATTTCGTGGGGCTTGCTCATGGCAACAGTATCGGCGGTAACAGCCAGCGGGGTGCCCAGTGCAGCTACGGGAATTTCAAAGGTGGAGTTGCCCTCGGTGTTGGTGGGCAGATACTTCTCGCCGTCCACGATCATGTAGTCGTAGTTGGGGCTGCTCCACACGATGGTAGCGGTCATCTTGCCATCAGCCACGGTCAGGGCAGCAGGACTTTCCACGGTGGCGCGGCCAGAGCCGCCCTCCAGCACCACGGCAGCGGTGTATGCGCCGTCTGCGGGGGTCTCAGCGGCCTGTTCGGTCTTAGGCTCGGCGTTGCGCACGCTGACGGTGTGGTCATACCACTTGCCCTTGGTGCCCAGCAAAGCCAGCTGGAAGTCGGTGTCCAGTGCCTCTACCGGGATGTCGTAGCCGTACACCTCTTCGGTGGTGCCGTCTGCGTAGGTGACCGTGTCCACGGTGGGGATGAGCCATGCAGTCTTGTTGGCCTCGGCATCGGCGGCAAGGCCGGGGTAGAGGTTCACGATCTTTTTGGAGGCCAGACTGACGTGGAAGGTCATCACGCCGTTTTCCACGGTCAGGGTGCCCTTGCCATTGCAGGCCTCATTGGGGTGGAACATACTGCTGTCGGTCTCAAAATCAGCGGTGTATACGCCATCCGGCAGGGCAGCCTCGGCCACAGCAGAGGAAGCCACCACGGAAGAAGCAACAGAACTTGCCGCAGCGGAGGAAGCGGGGGCGGCCCCGCCGCAGCCTGCCAGAGAAGCAGCCAGCACCACACCGGCCAGAGAAACGATAATGAACTGTTTGCAACGCATAAAATAAATACCTCAATATCCTAAATTTTAGCCCGGCGTCTAAGCGGCCGGGGTAGGGGGCGTTTTCTCCTCGTGCGGGGAATGCGCCCATAAAAAAGCCCTCTCCGTGTGCAGGGCAGCGCCGGAGAGGGCTTCTGAATCCATTAGCCGTTCAGAAGATCCATAGCGGCCTTGGTATGTGCAATGTACAGCTGCTGGATATCCGCAATGCGGCCCAGACCAGAGATCTGGCAGTCCACATTTTCAAAGCAGCCTGCGGCGGTAAACTGGCTCAGCCAGCTGTCGGCGTCCTCACCGGCCATGTCGTTGTTGGCGTGGTCGCCTGCCACCACCATCAGCGGGCGCAGGATGACCTTGGTGTAACCGGCAGCCTTCACGGCCTCGATGACAGCCTCGCAGGAGGTCTCCTCGGGCTCGCCCTCTACCGTGCCGATGAACACGTTGTCGTAGCCCAAGGTCTGCATGGTGGTCTGCATCTGGCTGTAACTCACCTTGGCGGTGTGAGAAGTGCCGTGACCCATAAAGACGAAAGCAGTCTTATCGGCGGCGGCAGCAGCGGCGCTCTCGTAACCGGCTTCCTTCACAGCAGCAGCGGTAACGGCCTTGGCAACGGCTTCCTTATCTGCATTGATGACGGAGGCATCCGCGCCCACCTCGCCCAGCAGGGGCTCGGCCACAGCAATACTCTCGAACTTGTCGCGGTACTGGTCCAGCATCTCGTTCATTTCGTCATATTCTGCACCGTGCATCAGATGAGTGGGCTGCACGATCAGGTTCTTCACGCCGTTTGCCACAGCACGGTCCAGCGCCTGCTGCATATTGTCGATCTTCTCGCCATCGCGTGCCTGCACATGGTTGATGATGATCTGTGCGGTAAAGGCGCGGCGCACGCTCCAGTCGGGGAAAGCGGCCTGCAAAGCGTCCTCAATACCCTTGATGTCGGCAGCGCGGCTGTCGTTGAAGGAGGTGCCGAAGGACACCACCAGCAGCTCGTTCTCACCGATCTCATCGGCGTTGCGGGCATCGTCCTTGGAGGCATCGCCGGTGTCGCGGCCAAAGTAGTCGGGGTCGGCGTTTTCGCCCTCCACCAGTTCCTTCTGGGCATCGGTCAAAGCGTCCCAAGCGGCCTTTGCGGCTTCGCACTGGGCATCGGTGTCATCGGTGCGCTGCTGCACATAGATGGCGTCGATCAGATCTGCCACGTTCTGCGCGGCCAGTGCGTCAGCGTCTGCGCCGGAAGCCTCGCTGCTGGCGGCAGAGCTGGCAGCAACAGAGGAAGCCGTGCTGGAGGCAGCCCCGCCGCAGCCGGTCAGTACACCGGCGCACAGAGCCAGAGCGGTCAGAGCGGCCGCCGTTTTGCGGATGTTGCGTTTTTTCATCTTGTTTTCCTTTCCTGATGTGGGTAAAATACGGCGCTGAACAGAAGGGTACAGGAAAGAGAACCTAGGGTGTATCTGAAAAGTCGAAAATTTAGTCTATTTCTACAAGCACAGCTGGATTTTGCGTTAAACAGCCTTGAAATCCACAAAGGATTCCTGCGGCTATTTGCCTTAAATCCCGCTTGTGCTTGCGAAATATTCGTCATTTTCTTTGTTTTCAGATACACCTTACAAAAAACGGGGTCTTCTGCTTGCGAAATGGCAAAGCAAAAAGACCCCGTATCTTACAGGCTTTTTGGTACAACCAATTCCTCGTGATCTGGGGCGGCAAAGCCCCGGTACCAACAGCGGGCAGGTTTCCTGACTGAAAGCTCAACGCCCGCTGCCGTCTTCCCAAGCCGGATGGCTCAGTGACTGGTGCAAAAGCACCCTGACAGTGGACTCCCTTATCACAGTGACGAGATCGTGCGGGATCTGCACCCGCTTCCCTTTTAACGTTCCTGCCGCCGCCCGGTGGGGCAAAGTGACGGAACGCACCTGCTGTTTTCTGTTCAGTTCGTCAAAAAGTATAGCACAGCCCTATACAAAACGCAAGAAAAAACGGAGAAATGCTTGACCTTCCCCCCGCCGGAAGGTGTATACTTGGCTCGAAACTGAAAGCAAGGAGGCAGCCCATGTTAAAGATCGAGCATCTGACCAAAACCTACGGCGGCAAGCCCGCCGTGCAGGACCTTTGCCTGCACATCCGCCCGGGGGAGCTGTGCGCCTTTATCGGCCACAACGGCGCGGGCAAGACCACTACCTTAAAATGCTGCTGCGGCATCCAGCAATTTGATGCCGGCGAAATTTATGTGGACGGCATTTCGATGCGGGACGACCCGCTGGAATGCAAGCGCCGCTTGGCCTATCTGCCGGACGACCCGCAGCTTTACGACTATATGACCGGCATCCAGTACCTTGATTTTATTGCAGACATCTTCGGCGTAAGCACCGCACAGCGGGCGCAGCGCATCCGGCAGTACGGAGATGCCTTTGGCCTGACGCAGGACTTGGCGCAGTCCATCGGGGCATACTCCCACGGCATGAAGCAGAAGCTGGCCATCATTGCGGCGCTGCTGCACGAGCCGAAGCTGATTTTAATGGACGAGCCCTTTGTCGGGCTGGACCCGCTGGCTTCCCATCAACTCAAGACCCAGATGAAGGCCTTCTGTGCGCAGGGCGGGGCCATCTTTTTCTCCACCCATGTGCTGGAGGTGGCCGAAAAGCTCTGTGACCGGGTAGCCATTCTGCGCAAGGGCCAGCTGGTGCGCGAGGGTGCCATGGAGCAGGTGCGCGGCGATGATACACTGGAAGAGGTCTTTCTGGAACTGGAGGATACGGGGGGAGCACTATGATCCGTGCATTGCTCAAAAAACAGCTTCTGGAACTGGGCGCGGCCTTTGTGCGCAGCAGCAAAACGGGTAAGCGGCGCTCCCGGGCAGGGACGTTTGGCTATGCGCTGTTGTTTGTGGTGCTGATGCTGCTGGTCATGCTCAGCTTTGGCTCAATGGCGCTGCCCATGGCGATCATGCTGGTGCCGCAGGGGCTCGCATGGCTCTATTTTGTGCTGATGGAACTTTCGGCGCTGATGGTCAGTGTGCTGGCCAGCGCTTTTACCAGCTACGGGCATTTGTTCCGCTGCCGGGATAACCAGCAGCTGCTGGCGCTGCCCATCCCGCCGGGCGCTATTTTTGCGGTGCGCTGCGGCGGGGTGTACCTGACCGGGTTGATTTATCTGCTGCTGGCGTGGGTGCCCTCGGTGGTCTGCTATGCGCTGGCAGCGCCCCGCCCCGGCGGAGCCCTGCTGGCGGCGCTGCCGGTGGCACTGGCGCTGGCAGGTGTCTCCATGGTGCTGGCCGTTCTGCTTGGGTGGGCGGTGGCGCTGCTCAACCGCCGCGCCCGGCACAAAAATCTTGTCACCGTGGTGGGCACACTGCTGTTTCTGGCGGTCTATTATGCAGTATTCCAATGGGTCGGCAACGCGGTGGATGCCCTTGCGCTGGATGCCGTGCAGGCGGGCGCAGCGGCCGGGCGTGCCGTTGCACCGCTGCGTCTGCTGGGTTTCGCAGCAGTGGGCAATATTCCGGCACTGCTGCTGTTGCTGGCGCTGGCTGCGGCTTGTATGACGCTTTGCGGCAAGGCGCTGGCAAAACCCTATCTGCGGCTTTTGACCCTTGAGCCGGGCAGAGTTAAAGCGGAATACCGCGCAAAGGCGCAAAAAAAGCAGCCCCCGCGTCGGGCATTGCTGCGGCGGGAACTGCTGCATCTGGGCGCTTGCCCTATGTGGCTGCTCAACTGTGCGCTGAGTAGCCTGCTGCTGCCGGTGCTGGGCGTGGCAGCGCTGTGGAAGGCCGCTGACCTGCGCGCCTTTACCGCAGCTTATCCGCCGGAGAGCCTGCCTATGCTGGTATGCGGGGTGGTGTGCACCGCAGCTGCCATGAACTTTATCACAGCGCCCTCGGTGTCGCTGGAGGGCAGCACCCTCTGGCTGCTGCAAAGCCTGCCGGTTGCCCCGCAGCAGGTGCTGCGGGCAAAGGCAGAGCTGCAATTACTGCTCACGCTGCCTGCGGCGTGGCTGTGCGCCGGGTGCGCCATGGCAGCGCTACACATTCCGGCAGGGCAGGGACTGCCGGTGCTGGCGGTGCTGGCGGCTTTTGTGTGGCTGACAGCGCAGCTTGGGCTTGCCTTGGGGCTGTGCCTGCCCAACCTCCACTGGGTCAGCGAAGCTGCCGTGGTCAAGCGGAGCGCCGCCAGTATGCTGGCTATGTTCGGCGGTTGGCTGCTGGCGGGCGGGGTGTTGTTTTTGCCCCTGACCTTACTGGACTACGCCGTGCCGCCGCTGGCCGCACAGGCTGTTTGTCTGGCCGCGCTGCTGGGGCTGGACCTATTGCTGCACCGCTGGCTGTGCACCCGCGGCGCAGCCCGGTTTGCCGCCCTGCATTGAGGCGGGAGGATTTGGAAATGCCCTCCGCTTTGCTCTGGGCATATTCAGCGGAAAAATCATTTGAATAGAGCAAAATCGGGCAGCCTGCGGGCTGCCCGATTTTGCATTTTCACGGGAAAGGGTCGTAATGGGAAACGGCAGAATGCAGCGCCTGTTTCCTGCGGAAACAGCGGCGCTGCGGGTAGACGGACGCGTTCCTGTTACGCCGGAATAGGATATAAAAGTTTCGTTTGTCCGTTACAGCGCATCCAGTGCGGTGCGGGCGGCGCGGATGTTTGCTTCGCTGGTCTGCCAGATCTCAAACTCGGAAAAGCCCGGCAGACCCATGGGCACGCCCTCCCGCCGGAAGGTCATGCGGCTGTCCAGCACCTGCTTGCCGGAAAGATGGAACGCCCGGGCACCGGTCTGAACGGCAAGGGCGGGGATGTTGGCAGCGGATACGCCTGCGCCCACCAGTATCTCCACCTCCTGTCCGGCGGCTTCCACCAGCTGGCGCAGCAGGGCAGCACCCTGCGGGGCGCTGGCGGCCTGTCCGCTTGTCAGGATGGTAGTAAGCCCCAGTTGCTTTGCAGTCTCCAACGCGGCAAAGGGGTCGCAGCAGACGTCAAAGGCGCGGTGCAGGGTGCAGTCCACAGTGCGGTGAGCTTTTTCTGCTGCCTGCCGGGCTGCGGCGTAGATGGGGCGCAGGGCGTCTACGTCCAGCGCGCCCGCCGGGGTCAGTACGCCGGTCACGATGCCGTCTGCACCGGCAGCGACCAGTTCGGCGGCGCACTCGGCCATCTGCGCCAGCTCGTAGCGGTCGTAGCAGAAATCACCAAAACGGGGACGCAGCAGCGCCCGCACCGGCAGACCGGTTTCTGCCTTGACCTGACGCAGCAGGGCAGGGGAAGGGGTGGTGCCGCCGATAATCAGGTCGGCGCACAGTTCCAGCCGGTCAGCGCCGCCGCGTTTTGCCGCCAGCGCGCTGGCGGTGCTGTCTACGCATACTTCCAAAGTGCAGTGCATAGCGATACCTCCATCTACAAAAAAACGATTTTGAATGGCCGCCGCGTTGCTTTGGCCATTTTCAGCGGAATGAATACTTTAATTTATCAATGGGAAAATCTGCGGATTTTCCCATTGATTTTTTCACAGGGGGGAGCAAAGGAAAAGTGCTTTTGTTCGATGCTGTGCTCTAAAAAAGGCTGTTGCGCCATGATATGTGCAACAGCCTCAGTAAGTTATGGTTTATTTTACGCTTTCAAGGAAGCGGACGAAACCGGCACGGCCTGCTTCATCCAGCTTGTACACACCGGCATCGGCCAGCACCTGTGCGAACACATGGCCTACCTCGTCCTGCAAGATCAGGTGCACGTTGTCGGCGTTCAGCTCCGGGTGCTTTGCAAGGATCTCCTCCGCCCACTCGGCGTGCTTTTGCAGGGCTTCGGGGTACTCTGCGGTGGGCAGGTGCGCCACCAGCACATCGGCAAGGTCGAACAGTTCCTGCTTCAGGCGGCTGGGCAGCACGGCCAGACCCATCACCTCGATGAGACCGATGTTCTCTTTTTTGATGTGGTGCAGCTTGGCATGGGGGTGGTACACGCCCAGCGGATGCTCCGGGGTGGTGATGTTATTGCGCAGCACCAAGTCCAGCTGATACTTGCCGTCCCGCATCCGGGCAATAGGGGTGATGGTGTTGTGGGGCTCGCCGTCGGTCTCGGCAAAGATAAAGCAGCTTTCATCGGTGTAGCCGCGCCATGCGGTCAACAGCTTATCGGCCAGTTTCACAAGGCGTGTGTCATCTGCACAGGTCAGACGGATGCAGCTCATGGGCCAGTGCACGATACCGGCCTCCACATCCTCAAAGCCGGGGAACACCCAAGGCTTTTCAATGGGAGCCTTGGCCATGGCGAACTCGTAGTGACCGCCCTGGAAATGGTCATGGCTCAGGATGCTGCCGCCCACGATAGGTAGGTCGGCGTTGCTGCCCACAAAATAGTGGGGGAACAGACCCACAAAATCCAGCAGCTTGCGGAAGGTCGCCCGCTCGATTTTCATGGGTGTGTGCTGGTTATTGAACACGATGCAGTGCTCGTTGTAGTAGACGTAGGGGCTGTACTGCAAATTCCACGCGCTGTCGTTGATGGTCAGCGGGATGATGCGGTGGTTTTCGCGTGCGGGGTGGTTCATGCGGCCTGCGTAGCCCTCGTTCTCCACGCACAGCTGGCACTTGGGATATGCGCTTTGGGGTGCAAGCTTTGCGGCGGCAATGGCCTTGGGGTCTTTTTCCGGCTTGGACAGGTTGATGGTGATATCCAAGTCGCCATACTCGGTCTTGGTGACCCACTTCAGATCGCGCTTGATGCGGTAGCGGCGGATATAGTCGGTGTCCTGACTGAACTTGTAGAACCAGTCGGTGGCGGCCTGCGGACCCTCGTTTTCGTACCGCTCCTCAAAGTTTGCACGCACAATGCTGGGGCGCGGGGTCAGCACGCCCATCAGCTTGGTGTCGAACAGATCGCGTGCGGTGGAATTATCCTCGCACACGCCGCGGGCAACGGCATCGTCCACGAGGGTCTTGAGAATGCTTTCCAGATCGGTGTAGCACGCTTCGCCCTCCGGGGCGGTAAAGTCGTCCAGCTGCATGGTCATCAGCAGCTGGTTGCGGATATAGATCTCGTCATCGGGCAAGATGAGCCCGGTGTCCAGCCCGTAGTTTACGAGCTGCTGGATGGCAGTAGAGATCACAGCACAGCACCTCCTTCAGGACGGATGCTCAGCACATGGCAGCGGCCTGCGCCAAGGATCTTTTCCATGTTTGCCTTAAAGTCTGCCAGCATCTCCACTGGCACAAAGGCCTGCACCGTACCGGCAAAGCCGCCGCCGTGCACGCGCACAGCACCCTTGCCGCCCAGATAGTGCTTAGCAGCGGCGATGGTCACGGCCACCTCCTGATGCTCCTTGTACCCGGCGGGGATGACGTTCTGCAGATACTCCCAGCTGCTGTCGCCGGAGGCGGTCACCATCTGCAAAAAGGCATCAAAATCGCCCTCGCGCAGGGCAGTCACCTGCTGGGGTACGCGGTCGTTGTCGGCGTAGAAGTGGAAGGCGCGCAGCACAGCGCGGTCGCCGCACTGCTTACGGCAGGCCGGGATGTTTGCAAGGAAGGTCTCAAAGGGCACGTCCCGCAGCACCTCGCCGCCGCACACAGCGGCCACGGCGCGGCACTCGTTGGGGATGGCAGCGTACTCATCGGTCAGGTCGGCGTGGTCTGCACCGGAGTCCAGAATGCACAGCGCCAGACCGGCCTTGGAAAAGTCCACCTGCACCGGCTCCACGTCGGGGTTTGCCTTGTCGGCAAAGTCGATGGTGATAATGTTGCCCACGCTGGAGGCCATCTGATCCATCAGGCCGCAGGGCTTGCCAAAGTAGACATTTTCAGCCCACTGACCGATCTGTGCAATGGCGATGGGGGAGACCTTTTCTGCCATAAAGCAGTCGTTCAAAATCACACCGACCAGCACCTCAAAGGCGGCAGAGGAAGAAACACCGCTGCCCTTGGGCACGTTGGAGGAGATGTACACGTCCAGACCGGACAGCTTTGCGCCGCGCTGACGGAAAGCCTCGCACTCGCCGCGCAGCAGGGAAGCGGTGGTGTTCTCTTCCTCCTTGCGGGCAGTCAGGTCATCAAGGTCAATGACGCACAGGTCGTACCCCTCGCTCTGCACGCGCAGCTGGTTCAGGCTGTTGGGGGCGGCAGCAGCGATCATATCAATGTTCACGCTGCCTGCCAGCACACGGCCATGCTGGTGGTCGGTGTGGTTGCCGCCGATCTCGGTGCGGCCGGGGGCACTATACAGACCGGCCTCGGCGTGTGCGCCAAAGGTGGTCTCCAGCCCGTCCAGAACAGCCGCATAGCGGGTTGCCTGTGCAGGGGTCTCGTCGGGGGTGCAGCAGTACAGCGCAGCCAGACGCGCAGCGTGTGCGCCCTCGGTCAGCTCCTGCTTCCAGGTGGAAATGGACTTCATCATGGAAATTTCCTCCTACTATTATGATCGGAAAAGTCGATGCAGCCGTTCGCAGCTGCCGTAGCTGCTTCTATAATAGTCAAACGCAGCGCAAAAAACCATGTGTTATTGTTGCATCTCGATGAAAAGTTGCAAAAAACGCCGGTGGGAGCGGGTCGGCTGGCTGAGAACAAATAAAATAAAAGTTTTTCTATCAAAGCGGAATGCTTGGCATAAATGCACACAAATCTCGGAATTTTGAGCGCAGCGCCCAAAAAAGACGGGATGGAAAATTGCACTTTGCACAAAAAACACCCCCGCGCCGATGCAGTCATCGGGTGCGGGGGTGTGACTCAGCGGGTAAATTCGCTGCCGGTCAGGCCGTCAAGGTTCAGCATTCCTTCCAATGCGGCAATGTCGGCGTTCACGTCCAGCGCATCGGCTTGGAACAGCTTGTCCAGCTGGTTCTCAAAGGCGGTCACCAGCAGGTCCATGCTGCGCTCGATGCTGTGCTTGGCCTCGGTAATGTTCGTGCCCTCCACCGCCTGCCCGGAAAGGCTGGCGTAGGTATTCAGCAGCTTGAGCGCAGTGGGCAGATAGTAGTTCATAAACTTTTGCAGCTGTGCCTTTTTGTCCGGGTCCTTCTGCGCCAGCGCAAAGATGCGCCCGCTGACCTCTTCCAGCCGGGAGATCTTCACGCTCATCACCGGGTCGGGGATGGCATCGTTCACCTCCCGCAGCTGGCGCAGCAGGGCAGCGTACTCGTCCTCTGCGGCGGGCTGAGCTTTAGGTGCCGGAGAGGGTGCGGATTTTTTCGGCTGCGGTGCCGCGCCCCGCACCACCAGCGTGTCGGTGCGGTTGTCAATGTAGGCATCTGCGCCGAAGTATCCGTGCTCGATGGCGCTTTTCACCGCAGTGCGTCCCCGGGCAGCGTCCATCCCGGCAGCGGCAAATAATTCCGGCAGTGGGATGTTGTCCCGCTCGCCCACCACCTTATCCAACAGCCGCTCCAGCTTATGGATACGACTCATCCGCAGGCCGGTCAGCAACGCGCCGCCGCCGCCAATGGCCATGGCAATATTGGAAAACAGCTCCCCGGGGTCGGGCCAAAACTTCCACACACTGATGACATCCACCGCGTCCGTCACGCCGGCAAGCAGAAAGACCGCACCCATGATGGTGCAGAGGGTGGCAATATTCTTGTGCCATTGCTTGGCGCTTTTCTGCGCCTCGGTAGGCACATCGTGTCCGTAAACAGGCTCACTCTTCCGGTCGGGCTCCGGCCCAAGGTCGGCGCGGTAGTCGCCCCGGGCAGCGGCGGCCTCCTGCTCCTCCTTCTGCACCTTTTGGTCGATGCCTTTCAGGATGAACAGCAGCACCCCCAACGGCCCGGACATCGCCATTACGATAAAAATGGCAATGGTGGGGATCTTTGCAAAATAATGTTTTCTCGGCTCCATGAAACAGGATTCCTTTCGCAGAAAGATAAAAATAAGACCGCGTTCCACTCTATTATAGCGGAGCGCGGCCTTTTTGTTAAGAGGGTATTTCTGTCCTATGCAAATGAGACTGGACAAAACGTTTTGAAATGGCTTCCGCTTCGCCCCTCCGTGAAAAAGCGCTTGGAGCGGTCCGCAGACCGCGACAAGCGCAAAATTAAAATATCTCTTCCGCTGAAGATGGCCAAAGCGCACGCGGAGGCCATTTAAAATCGTTGACGCAAAAAGAGGCCGCTGCGCAAATGCCACAGCGGCCTCTTCATAAAAACTTACTTCATCAGGCTGCAAACGGCCTCGGCGTAAGCGGCGGGGTCGTCCACGGGCAGACCTTCGATCAGCTGTGCCTGTGCATACAGCAGGGCGCTGTACTTGTTCAGCTTTTCGGTGTCACCGGCTTCCTGTGCGGCCTTCAGGGCAGCAAACACAGGGTGGTTCACGTTCAGCTCCAGCACCTTGTCGCTCTTCACGCCCTCGCTGCCGGGCTGCTTGGACAGCACCTTCTCCATCTCGATGGACAGCGGGCCGTCAGCGCTCAGGCATACAGGGTGATCCTTCAGGCGGGTGGAGACCTTGACCTCCTTCACCTTGCCGTTCAGCGCGTCCTTCATGGCATCGAACAGAGCCTTGTTCTCGGCAGTGGCATCCTCAGCGGCCTTCTTCTCCTCTTCGGATTCCAGACCCAGATCGCCGCTGTTCACGTTCTTGAACTCCACGGTGCCGTCCTTGCCCTCGGCATCCTTGCGGGGGTAGCTGTGCAGGATCTGCAGGCAGAACTCATCCACATCCTCGGTCAGCAGCAGCACGTCAAAGCCCTTGTCCAGCACTAGCTCTGCGGAGGGCAGCTTTGCCAGACGGTCGGTGGAGTCGCCTGCGGCAAAGTAGATGTACTTCTGCTCTGCGGGCATCTTGTCGATGTACTCCTGCAGGGTGACCATCTTCTGCTCCTTGGCAGACCAGAACAGCAGCAGGTCGCGCAGCAGCTCGGCGTGCATTCCGTAGTCAGAGTAAGCACCAAACTTGATCTGACGGCCGAACTCTTTCCAGAACTCCTCGTACTTCGCACGGTCGTTGTTCAGCATGGCGTGCAGCTCGTTCTTGATCTTCTTTTCCAGTGCATTGTGGATCAGCTTCAACTGGCTGTCCTTCTGCAGCATCTCACGGCTGATGTTCAGGCTCAGGTCCTGACTGTCCACGATGCCCTTCACAAAGCTGAAGTAATCCGGCAGCAGGTCGGCGCACTTTTCCATAATCAGCACACCGGAAGCGTACAGTGCCAGGCCCTTCTCGTAGTCCTTGGTGTAGAAATCATAAGGACGGTGGCTGGGCACGAACAGCAGGGCATTATAGTTGGCAGTACCCTCGGTGCGGCTCACGATGACCCGGGCGGGGTCGGCGTAATCGCCGAACTTGTCCTTGTAGAAGCTGTTGTACTCCTCATCGGTCACTTCGCTCTTCTGCTTTTTCCAGATGGGGATCATGCTGTTCAAGGTCTCCAGTTCGGTGTAGGTCTCCCACTCCGGCTTGTAGTCCTCGGGCTTGGGGTCCGGTTCCGGCTTCTGACGGCTCTTTTCGCGCTCCATCTGGATGGGGTAGCGCACATAGTCGCTGTACTTCTTCACAATGGCGACGATGCCGTATTCATCCAGGAAGTTGTCGTATTTTTCAGTTTCAGTATCCGGCTTGATGTGCAGAATGATCTGGGTGCCCACGGTATCCTTCTGGGCGGGGGTCATCTCGTAGCCGTCTACGCCGGAGGACTCCCACTGCCAAGCCTCGTCCGAGCCGTAGGCCTTGGAGATAACGGTCAGCTTATCGGCCACCATAAAGGCAGAGTAGAAGCCCACACCGAACTGGCCGATGATATCAATGTTTTCGTCCTTGTTGTCCTTCTTGAAATCCAGAGAACCGGAGTGGGCAATGGTGCCCAGATTCTGCTCCAGCTCTTCGCGGGTCATACCGATGCCGTTATCCTCCACGGTCAGGATGCGGTTTTCCTTATCGCGGGTGATGAGAATGCGGAAATCGCCCTTGTTCATGCCCACGGAGGTGTCGGTCAGGCTCTTATAATACAGCTTGTCAATGGCGTCCGAAGCGTTGGAGATCAACTCTCGCAGGAAGATCTCTTTATTGGTATAGATGGAGTTGATCATCATGTCCATCAGTTTTTTGCTCTCCGCCTGAAATTCTTTCTTGGCCATAATACAAAACCTCTTTTATCACATATTTGGTGCGCCGTACCCGGCATACAGCTAGAATACTTAGCACTCATAACTTCTGAGTGCTAATATACAACGACTCGCAGGGAAAATCAAGGCTTTTCATAAAAAGTTAAAAAAGTTAAAATTAGTTTTCCTGTGCACGAAACGGCGCACCGGGATCGTTTCTTATATAAAGGACGAAATTTTCTTGCAAAGAGTTTCCCACTTTTGCGCAGACTGTGCTATAATGGAGCGAGTATGCCGGAAGGATGTGAGAAAATGTCAAAACAGGGCGATGCCGCTTACGCATGGTTTTTGCAGGGCTATAATTGCAGCCAGAGCGTGGTGGCGGCGTTTGCACCGCAGCTTGGCCTGACCGAGGAGATGGCGCTGCGCCTTTCCGCAGGGTTTGGCGCAGGCATCGGCCGGATGCGGGAGGTGTGCGGGGCGTTCTGCGGCGTGGTGACCGTGCTGAGCATGGTCTATGCCGACCCCACAGACCCCAAGGATAAATCCCGGATGTACGCGCTGGTGCAGCAGGCGGCAGAGCAGTACCGCAGTCGCAACGGCGGCGGCAGCATCATCTGCCGGGAACTGCTGGCAAAGGCGGGTGCTGCCCCTGCCGGGGGCACAGCAGCAGAGGAACGCACCGCAGACTATTATAAAAAGCGCCCCTGCCCGGAGTTGTGCCGCATTTGCGCCGACCTGTGCGCAGAATTTATTGCGGCCCACCCGGAAGGGCGGCACGGCTTTTATAGGGAGGATGCTTGAATGCAGCTTGAGCAACTGGAACTGACCGGTGGCGGTACGCTGACGCTCTACCTGCGGGAGAGCGTGGAGGCCATGCCGCACTTCCGGCAGCGTCCGCTGGTGCTGGTGGTGCCCGGCGGCGGCTATAACCACGTTAGCCCCCGGGAGGGCGACCCCGTAGCGCTGCAATTTGCGGCAGCTGGCTACCACACGGCGGTGTTGCACTACGCAGTAGGGGAAAACGCCCGGGATGCGCTGCCCATGCGGCAGCTGGCACAGGCCATCGGTCTTGTGCGGCAGCACGCAGAACAGTGGAATATTCTGCCGGATCAGATCGCTTTGTGCGGCTTTTCAGCAGGCGGGCATCTGGCACTGTCCGGTGCGGTGTGGGATATCCCCGGCATGGAAAACCAGCCGCGCCCTAACGCCCTGTTGCTGGCCTACCCGGTGGTCACTGCCGGAGAATATGCCCACCGGGGCAGCTTTGTGCAGCTTTCCGGCACGCAGAATATTGCCGCCCACCAGCGCTTTACGCTGGAGGATAAGATCACCCCGGCAACACCGCCGGTGTTCGTCTGGCATACCATGGAGGACGAGACCGTCCCGGTGGAAAACACCCTGCTGCTGCTCAGTGCCCTGCACAAGGCGGGCGTGCCGTGCGAAGCGCACCTGTTTGAAAAGGGCTGCCACGGCACCAGCATCTCCACCCCGGAGGTGGATGCCGACAGCGCTCACCGCAACCGCTGGGTCAAGCTTGCGGTGGAGTGGCTGAACGATACCTTTTCCTTCCACGCCTGAGATAACCGACTGAAACAGGAAAAGCGTGTGTAAATTTTGGCCGTACCTACAAAAAATTCACAAATAAACCGTTGACTTGCACAGGCGTATGCCGTATACTGTCCAACGGGGATAAAACCACGAAAGAAGGAAACAAAAATGGTTATGGATCCCACACTGCCGCGCATCAAGGTGCGCGATCTGCTCATGCAGGCATTTCTCACCGGCTGGGAGCGCTCCGATAAGAGCACCTCGCAGGACGAGTACCTGCAAAGCTCCATTCAGGTCATTGAGATGCTGCAGGTAGAGCCGGAAAACCTCTACGCAGAGGAAGGCCTTGGCCTGCCGGACGGCGAAGAGGTGGATCATCTGGACGATCTGCTGCGGGCGGACGGCTTCTGGCTGTACTACGGGGTGGAAGCGGAAAACTTCTTCCTCATTCAGTGGTACCCGGACGAGGCCGCTGCCAATGCAAAGCTTGCCCAGCTGGAAGAACTGGGCGATGGCAAGCAGTATCTGGTGGATTTGACCCTCAAGCGGGCAAACCCGTCCAAGGCCGAAAACTTTGGCAATTCCAACCCGGTGCAGCTCCGCTCTTGAATCATGTTTTGAGTTGAAAGGAAATTTTGCTCATGCAGCTTTCTGTTACGGAACGCGAACAGCTTTATGCCATTCTGGAAAAATACGATCAGAACCCCAAGGTGCAGCAGATGCGGGAGTTCATCCAGCACGGGGACGTTACCACCTATCAGCACTGCAAAAACGTGGTGCTGGTCAGCTGCTGGCTGAACCACCGCCTGCATCTGGGTGCAGACGAGACCTCGCTGGCTGTCGGTGCATTCCTGCACGATTTTTACCTGTATGACTGGCACAAAAAAGGCACCTTTCACGGCATCTGCCGTCTGTTCGAGATGCACGGCTTCTCCCACCCGGGTCGTGCCTGCGTCAATGCAGAACAGGTGTTCCATATCACCAAAAAGGAACAGAGCATCATTTCCAGCCATATGTGGCCGCTGACCTTCCGTCATGTGCCCAGTTGCCGCGAGGCCATCATCGTCTGCCTTGCCGATAAGTACTGCGCTGTGGTGGAAAGTATGTTCAAGCACAGCCGTGTGGCTGCCACCAAAAACGCCGACGGCGAATACGACGAGTGGTAAAATTGAATCATTGCAAATAACAAGAGCCGCTGCACCCAAAAAGTGCAGCGGCTCCTTCTGCTTTATGCTCCTACTTGGTGAAGAGGTAGACCGGGAAAATCTGCAGATTTTCCCGGCCTACAAATAAAATAATAATTCCGCTGAAAATGGCCAGAGCGTAAGCGGAGGCAATACCCAATCGTTAGCCGGCGCAAAGCGGCTGGTCACAGCTTTTTGAACCCCTCCGGCTCGTCTGCGGCGGCGCGGCGCTCCATCAGATAGGTGTCCAGCCAGCGGCCGTGGCAGTCCCGCGCAATGCGCTCCCGGCGCCCCACCAGCCGGAAGCCGCACTTGGCGTGCAGGGCACGGCTGGCGGCGTTATCCTGCAAAACGGTGGATTGCAACGTCCAGTACCCGGCTTTTTCGGCAGCGGCGCACAGGGCGCTCAACAGCTGAAAGCCCAGTCCGTGCCCACGGAACTGCTCGCCTACATAGATGCTTACCTCGGCCACGCCCCGGTAACACCAGCGGGGGTCTACCCGGTGCAAAGCGCACCATCCCGCCAGCACCCCGCTGGAAAGAATGACCAGACGGCACTCCTTTGTGTGGGAAGCGTCCCACGCGGTGTAGGGCGGGCATTCGGTCTGGAAGGTTGCGTATTCCGTGGCAATGCCCTCAACATAGATTCTGGAGACCGTGCTCCAGTCCTCCGGCGTCATAGGCCGGATGATGATCTTATCCATACTTTCATCCTCGGCGGGCCGAAAATTGCCCGCATTCTCTTTCCACTCCCGGATAAACTTCAGTATAGCAGAATTTGCCGTATGGTACAAGAAGCGGACTGCACAGAAATTGCTTTGACATCCCACCTGTTTGTGATACAATAAAGGGACAAGAATGCACAGAGCGCCGCATCTGCACTGGCAGATGCGGCTGTATGCCGGGCGCTTTGCCCAGCTGTGGGAAAAGGAGTAGAGCATGATGGATCAGAATACCTGTTTTGCATACCTGAACATGGAACTGCCGGACGACATCCGCCGCCTGAAGGAGGCGGGCTACTACGATGCCGCCATTGCGCGCATCGACGCCTGCCTGGCCGAGGACTGGACTGCCAGCCAGAACCAGCCCCTGCACCCGCAGGGTGCGCTGCCCGTAAACCCCACCCCCCACGGCGTGGACGCATGGCGGCAGGGTCTGCTGGCACACCGGGAAATCCTGCGCCGTCTGCCGCAGGATTACACCCTGACCGCCGACCAGCTGCTGAACCAGCTGCAGGCCACCCTGCGGGACTTTACCGCCGAGGAGTTTGCCGCACTGGACGCTGCCGGGCAGATGGACTGGCGCTTTGTGGAGGGGCAGAAGCGCTACATCTACCGCGCCGCCGAAACGCTGGTGGCTACCCATCCCGACCTTGCTGCCCGTCAGCTGGACCCGCCCGTCCCGGAGCGCAGCTGGGATCGTTTTGAGCCTCAACACGACCAGATGGTGCGCACTGGTGCAGTCAGCGCAGACATTACCCTGCGCACCAGCATTGGCATGACCGACGAGACCTTTGCCCGCGCCCTTGCTGCCGCAAAGGCCGAGGGCAGAAACACCGTGCACGTCAAGGTGTGGCTGCCGCTGCCCGCTGCTTGCCCGGCACAGAGCAATATCACGCTGGACAGCTTTACCGCGCAGCCCACTTATATTGCACCGGAGACCGCACCCCAGCGCACCGCATACTGGGAGGCAGACCTTGCCGAGAACTGCCGCTTTGGAGCACAGTACAGCTACCGCAGCACCGCACACTACGCCGCCCCGCTGGATCTGCAGGCCGACCGTGTGCAGCCGGATTTCGACACCGCCGAGCAGTTGCCCCACATCGCTTTTACCCCTTATATGAAGGCACTGGCCGCGCAGCTGACCGAGGGCATCACCGACCCGGTGCAGAAGGCAAAGCGCATTTATGATTTTGTTACCCTGAATGTGCACTATCACTTCCAGCCCATGTATTTTGTGCACGAGAACATCACGGATAACTGCGCCCGCAGCCGCCGGGGCGATTGCGGCGTGATGGCTGCTACCTTTATCACCCTTTGCCGCATTGCAGGCATCCCGGCAAAGTGGCAGAGCGGCATGGTAGCACGTCCGGAGACGGCCGGCTGCCACGACTGGGCAATGTTCTACATTGCGCCCAAGGGCTGGATGTACGCCGATTGCTCCGCCGGTGCCTCTATGGCGCGTGCGGGCAACGAGAAGATGCGCCTGCACTACTTCGGCAATCTGGACACCGACCGCATGGTGGCCAACAGCGATATCTGCGCGCCCTTCGACCCGCCCATGTGCGCCTTCCGCGCCGACCCCTGTGATAATCAGGTAGGCGAGATGGAGGTGGACGGCGTGGGTCTGTACGGACAGCAGGTAGAGACCACGCAGGAGATCGTAAAGCATCAGGAAGTATAAGCTTATCCGGGTCTGCCATTACCGCAAGACCCGGATTTTTGAGTTAAAAGGAGAACCAATTTATGGAATTTTTGGCAGGACTGTATACGCTTCTGCTGGTGGCCATCTGTCTGCTGCAGGCACTTTTGCTGTACCGCACCGGCAAGCCTGCAGCCCGGCAGGATGACGAAGCCCTGAAGGAGTGGCTGCGCCAGCAGCTGGAAGCGCAGGCGCGGGTGCTGGAAGAAAAGCAGGCGCAGCAGGCACAGCAGAATCTGGCCGCGATGGCGCACATCAGCGATACCCTGCAAACCGCAGTGCAGGGCATGAGCAGCACCCTGACGGCAGGGCAGAACACCCAGCAGCAGACCATGGAGCAGCGTTTGCAGGGGCTGGAGGCCTCCAACGCCCGCAAGCTGGAAGAAATGCGCAAAGCACTGGCAGACGGGCTTGCCGCCATGCAGGCGCAGAACGCCCAGAAGCTGGACGAGATCCGCCACACCGTAGACGAGCAATTGCAGGACGCACTGCAAAAGAGGGTGACCGAAAGCTTTAAGGCAGTCAACGACCAGCTGGAGCAGGTGTATAAGGGCTTGGGTGAGATGCAGAGCCTTGCCGCTGATGTGGGCGGGCTGAAGCAGGTGCTCTCCGGCGTTAAGACCCGCGGCATTCTGGGCGAGATCCAGCTGGGCGCAATCCTGGAAGAGATCCTTGCACCGGAGCAGTACGACACCAACGTGGCCACCATTCCTGGCAGCACCCAGCGGGTGGAGTACGCCATCCGGATGCCCGGTGTAGACGGCAACAGCGTCTGGCTGCCCATCGACTCCAAATTCCCCGGCGATACCTACGCCCACTTGCAGGACGCGCAGGCCTCCGGCGATGCGCAGGCAGTAGAAAACGCCCGCCACGCGCTGGAACTGGTGCTGCGCAGCGAGGCAAAGGATATCCGGGAAAAATATGTGGAGCCGCCCTATACCACGGCCTTCGGCATTCTGTTCCTGCCCTTTGAGGGATTGTATGCCGAGGTGGTGAACGCCGGGCTATTGGAAGTTTTGCAGCGGGATTATCAGGTGAACTTGGCCGGGCCCAGCACCATGGCGGCGCTGCTCAACAGCCTGCAAATGGGCTTCAAGACCCTTGCCATCCAAAAGCGCTCCGGCGAGGTGTGGCAGCTGCTGGGCGCAGTCAAGACCGAATTTGATAAGTTCGGGCAGGGGCTTTCCAAGATGCAGCAGCGCCTGCGTCAGACGGATGAAGAACTGGATAACCTTATCGGGGTGCGCAGCCGCGCCATCAGCCGCAAGCTGCGTGCGGTGCAGACGCTGGACGAGAATACCGCCGCCACCCTGCTGGAACTGGACACCGAGCCGGGCAGACCGGTAACAGCACGTCTGCCGGAGAGCGGGAAAGAGCTTTGATGCGCAAAGTATCCCCGCGTTATCCCTTGCGAAATTTCTGACGATGTGCTATAATAGGAATTGTTCTCAGAAATATTTGCCAATTCACGGCACAACATAAACCCAAAAGGAGTCTGAACGGTATGAGCATGAAAAAAATCAGCGAAGCCATCCTTGGTGTCGGTGTGGACGATACCACCATCGACCTGTTCGAGAGCCAGTATCCGGTGCCCACCGGGGTCAGCTATAATTCCTATGTCATTCTGGACGAAAAGACCACCATTCTGGATACGGTGGACGCCCGCGCTACCGAGCCTTGGCTGGAAAACCTTGCCGAGGCACTGGGCGGCTGCAAGCCCGCCTATTTGGTAGTCTCCCACATGGAGCCGGACCATGGTGCCAACGTGGCAAAGCTGGCAGCCCTCTACCCGGAGATGCAGGTGGTGGGCAACGCCAAGACCTTCCAGTATATGGAGCAGTTCTTTGGTGCAGATGCCATTGCCCCGGAGCGCCGCGTGGTGGTGAAGGACGGCGAGAGCCTGAGCCTTGGCGCCCACACCCTCACCTTTGTGTTTGCCCCCATGGTGCACTGGCCGGAGGTCATGGTCAGCTACGAGAGCAGCGAAAAGGTGCTGTTCTCTGCCGATGGCTTTGGCCGCTTTGGTGCGGTGGCAAAGTTTGACGAAAACGCCGACTGGGCCAGCGAAGCCCGCCGCTACTACCTGAACATTGTGGGCAAGTACGGCCCGCAGGTG
Source organism: uncultured Faecalibacterium sp. (assembly GCA_934532365.1). Lineage (GTDB taxonomy): Bacteria > Bacillota > Clostridia > Oscillospirales > Ruminococcaceae > Faecalibacterium. Next base: position 37,673 of record CAKTAT010000003.1, read on the forward strand.
CAGGCACTGCTCAAAAAGGCTGCTGCACTGGATATCAAGACCATCTGCCCGCTGCACGGTCCGGTGCTTACCGGTGATCTGGGCAAGTACCTGAACTACTACGATCTCTGGTCCAGCTACAAGGCGGAGGAGCCGGAAAAGATTCTGGTCGCCAGCGCCTCCATCCACGGCCACACCCGCGCCGCTGCCCACACCATGGCTGAAAAGCTGCGCGCACAGGGCGCAAAGGTGGTGGAGATGGACCTGACCCGCACCGATGTCTCCTACGCTGTTACCGAGGCCTTCCGCTGCGGTAAGATCGTGCTGGCCTGCGCCACCTACGACGGCTTCCTCTTCCCGCCGATGGAGAATCTGCTGACCCACCTCAAGACCAAAAACTTCCAGAACCGCACCGTCGGCCTGATGGAAAACGGCACTTGGGCACCCATGGCTGCAAAGCTCATGCGTGCCGAGCTGGAGAGCATGAAGAACATCACCCTCTGCGAGAACGTGGTCACTATCCGCTCTGCCGCCAACGCCGCCGCCGAGGCACAGATGGACGCCCTTGCCGCCGAACTCGTGGCAAAGTAACGCGATATAAAATCAGTTGAACGCAAACACTCCCGGACTTTCTGCCAAAAGCCCGGGAGTGTTTTTTGCTCCTTTGTTTGTTTGATTATCTGCTAGATTACAAGCGGAAAACACGAATTTTTACGTCATTTTTTGAAATGCGCATAAACAAAAAAGCGGTGAAACGAACAGATTTTAAACGTTTCACCGCCATATTTTGGAGCAGGATACGGGACTCGAACCCGCCGCCTACTGCTTGGGAAGCAGTCGCTCTACCGGATGAGCTAACCCTGCAAGTGCTCCATTATTGTAACAAAGCAGGGCAGGAATGTCAAGGCTTTTCCGCACGAAATTTGGCGGTCAACTCATTTTGGCCCATGTCAGGTCCAGCACCGGGAAAAACGGGTCGAATACCAAGTCCCGCACGCCGCTTGCCAGCAGCAGACGCTTCTGCTGTGCCATCAGGGGCACTACGGTGCAGCCCTCCAGCAGCTGCTGCTCACACTGCGCCAGCAGGGTGCAGCGGGCTTTGCCGGTCTGCTGTGCGCTCAGTGCCAGCCGGTCGGCATAAACAGTATCAGCATAGCCGGTCAGGCTGCCGCCTGCGGTGGTGAACTGCTGCAGCATCTGGTACACGCTGCCGCCCTCCGCACGGATAGGCGCAAGGGCAATGGTGTATTTCCCGGCGGCAAGGCGGGCGTCAAACTCGTCCTGCTCTACCTCTTCCACCGAGAAGAACAGGGAGCACTCCTTCTGCCATGCGCTGTTGATTTGGGCGGCCAGCTCGCTCAGCCCGGCGTTCTTGGGCAGCAGCAGGGTCACGCCGGAAAAATCCGAGGTAGCCATGCCCTGCCGGGCAGCCAGATACAGAGCCTTCGGCTCCGGGATAGCGGGCAGGGGATCGCTGGCAGTCTCGCGGTAGTCCAGCCCGTCCACGGTCAGCCCATCCGGCACAAGTCCCTTTGCGGCGGCGTACAGGCCGCTGGAGGGCACATCGGCGTTTTCCCGGGCAATACCGGCCAGCGCCTGCCGCAGCTGCTGGTTCTGGAACACCGACCCCTCCGCCGCGTTGAACAGCAGCGCCCATGTGGTGTCGGAATAGCTTACGGTCTGTAAGCTGGTGGCTTCGCCGCTCTCGTCCAGCGCGGCAGAGCATTTGCCATCAGCAATAAGCTGGGCTGCGCTCTTGCCGCTGCCGCTGGTGTCCTGCACCAGACGCAGACTGCCGACCAGCGGGCTTTCCACGGTGCGGCGCAAAAACAGGCCGTTCGTCGTCCAGTTATACAGGTAAAAGCTTCCGCTGGCAAGTGTGGTCTTGGCGGTCAGGCCGTAGGTGCCCCGGGTGCTCTCAAAAAAAGCTTCGTCACAGGGGGCTGCACCGGGCATGGCCAGCTTTGCTAAAAAGTTATCGTCCCGCTCGCTCAGCCGGAACACCAACGTCAGCGCCCCATTGGCCGATACGCCCAGACTGCTTTCGTCCGCAAGCCCCGCCAGCACGGCGGCGCTGTTCTGAATGGCGGAGAACTCCACCGCATAGGGCGAGGCGGTATCGGCGCGGAAAATGCGCCGGAAAGCAAACACAAAATCCTCGGCGGTAATGTCGTACTCTGTGGCAGCACCCTTGGCGGCTGCGTAGCGCAGGCCGTCCTTCAGGGTAAAGGTGTAGGTCAGCCCGTCCGGGGACACCGTCCACTCTTCACAGAGCCCCGGCACAAGCTCGCCGTCCGGGTCCTTGCGCACCAGTGTGCCGTACAGGTTCTCGCAGGCGATGACATCCGACGCGCCGGAGGCTACCTGCGGGTCCAGATTTGCGGGGATGCTGTCCACGAACCAGGTAAAGCTGGCAGAGTTTGTGGAGCTGCCGCAGCCGGTCAGGGCAAAAAGAAACGCAGCAGCCAGCACCGCTGCGGTAAAACGCAACCATCGTTTCAAAAAGAATAACCTCATTCCGTTCATCTTCGCGCAGAGACGGCAAAAAACGCTCTGCAACGACAAGTGTAGCAGAAAGCAGCAGAAAAAACAATTGCCTTTTTGTGAATTTACCGGGCTTTTTGAAGCAGACTGTGCGGTTTTCCGTTGCCAATTGCGCGCAAATGGACTATAATGGTACAGCGAAGTGATCCCCGCGCTGCCCGTGCGGCGCGGTGTTATACCATGATCCTATAGAGGAGGAACTGTTTTTATGCAGAAAGATCAGCAGAAGCTTGCCCAGCTTATTCAGGGCAAAAAAGTCGCCTTCATCGGCGCAGGCGTCAGCCACAAGACCCTCATCAAGGAGTTTGTGGAGCTTGGCGCTCATGTGACCCTGTGCGACCAGAAAAAGAGCGTGGAGGACTTTGGCGATTACGCCGCCACCATCCGGGAACTGGGCATTGACCTGAGCCTTGGCGAAAACTATCTGGACGGCTTCAAGGGACAGGACATCATCATGCGCACCCCGGGCTTTGTGGGCTACTTTGAAAAGCCCCTGCAGGATGCAATGGCCGCCGGTACCATGGTCACCAGTGAGGTGGAACTGTTCTTCGACTTCTGCCCCTGCGAGATCGTGGCCGTGACCGGCTCGGACGGCAAGACCACCACCACAACCCTCATCTCCAAGTTCTACGAGGCCGCAGGCCGCAAGGTGCATCTGGGCGGCAACATCGGTGCAGCTCTGCTGCCCATGCTGCCGGAGGTGTCCCCGGAGGATGTGGCTGTGGTGGAACTGTCCAGCTTCCAGCTGATCAGTATGCACGCAAGCCCCAACATTGCCGTGGTCACCAACGTGACCCCGAACCATCTGGATCACCACAAGGACATGCAGGAATACATCGATGCCAAGCGCAATATCCTGCTGTACCAGAAGCAGCCCTGCCGCGCCGTGCTGGGCTATGAAAACGAGATCAGCCGCTCCATGCAGGCAGACTGCAAGGGCAAGCAGGTGTGGTTCACCCGCCTGCACGATACCGACAACGGCGCCTTCCTGCGCAAGGAGGACGGTATGCTCTGCATGGCCGAGGATGGCGTTGTGACCCCCTTCCTTGCCCAGAAGGATATCAAGCTGCGCGGCCTGCACAACATCGAAAACCTGCTGGCTGCCGCCGCTGCCGTGTGGGGCGAGGTGCCCGTAGAGGCCATTCGTCAGGTGGGCAGCACCTTTACTGGTGTGGAGCACCGCATCGAGCCGGTGCGCACTCTGGACGGCGTGCTGTACTATAACGATTCCATCGGCACCAGCCCCACTCGCACCATTGCCGGTCTGCGCAGCTTTGACCGGAAGGTCATCCTCATCGCAGGCGGCTACGATAAGCACATCCCCTACGAGCCGCTGGCACCGGAGATCATCGCCCATGTCAAGGACTTGGTGCTGATGGGCGCTACCGGCCCCCGTATCGAGCAGGCTGTGCGGGAGTGCCCCGGCTTTGACGAGGCCGCTCTGCCCATCCGGCACGCAGACAATATGCAGCACGCCGTAGAGCTGGCGCGTGCCGCCGCAAAGCCCGGGGATATCATCATCCTGTCCCCGGCAAGCGCCTCCTTTGACCTGTACCCCAACTTTGAGGTGCGCGGCCGCGAGTTCAAAAAGATCGTCAACGCGCTCAAGTGATCGCACAGGTAAAGGATGCAAAGCGCCGCACCCGGTTTGCAAATGCCTGCCGGGGTCTGCCGGTGCTGGACGCTGTGCTGCCGCTGGACTGCGCTCTCTTTCGTAAAAGCCAGCCGTGGCGGTTCTATGCAGGCCCTACGCTGGCGCTGGAGCTTTCCGGTAGCACGGCATGGCTGGCCGGGCACGCAAACCCCGCAGAGTTGGCAAGCTTTCTGTCCTTCTGCGGGTGCGAGAGCGCCATTCTGGACGAGACTGTCTGCCCGCCGCCGGACGGCTGGCACAAGGCAGAAACGCTCACCGTATTCGGTCTGCCGCAGCAGGCTGGGCTGCTGCCCCTGCCCGCCGTGGACGAGGCTTTGTGGGCGCAGCTGACCCTCTGCCGGGAAGCGCCCGCCGCCCGGGTGGCAGCAGTGCTTTACCTCGCAGACTCCGCCCGGCAGACAGATTTTTACTCAGAACTATGCACAAAGCGCAGCCGGGGCAGGGCAGTGGCATGGACATTGGAGCAGGGGAGTACCGTCGTCTGCACCGTAGGCGCTTATGCCCTGTGCAACGGGCAAGCCTACATGGCCTGCGGGCAGACCGCAGAGCCGCTGCGAGGCAGGGGCATCGGCGGGCGGCTCATTGTGGAAATGGCTAACAGCCTTGCCGCTGAGGGTCTGCGCCCGGTATTCCTCTGCGCACCGGAGCGGGTGCGGTTCTATACCCGTCTCGGCTTTGCAAAGCTGGCCGAGTACGCCCGCTATGTGCCCGAGAACTAATAAAGCTTTTTACGCAAAATGCCAGTTCTCCCGAAAGGAAGAGCTGGCATTGCAATGCAAGAACGCAAAGAGCCAAAAATAACAGGAAGGAACTATCACGTTATAATGTCGATTCTGAACCACTTTTTTGATTATAAGCCCGAGGTGCTGGCGCTTGACGAAAAGGCCATGGAGCTGTGCCAGCCCTATTTCCGCCAGATGGAGGAGATCCGGGATTTCAACCAGCTGAAGATGCTCAAGGCCTTTGCCGATACCCAGATGTCCTCTACCGATATGCTGGGCACCACCGGCTACGGTCTTTGGGATACCGGCCGCGCCAAGCTGGAGCAGATCTTTGCGCAGGTCATGGGCGCAGAGGATGCACTGGTGCGCAGCCAGTTCCAGAGCGGCACCCACACGCTGGCGGTGGCGCTGTTCGGTCTGCTGCGGGCAGGGGACACCCTGCTGGCCGCTACCGGCCGCCCCTACGATACGCTGGAAGGCGTCATCGGTCTGGACGGCAAGGGCAAGGGCACCGGCACCCTGATGGACTACGGCGTGAACTATGACGAAGCCCCCCTCAAGCCCGACTTCACCCCGGACTACGACCTGATCGCCAAAAAAGCCCCCGGCGCAAAGGTGTGCCACATCCAGCGCAGCCGCGGCTATCTGCAGCGCAACGCCTTTGATCTGGCCACCATCCGCAAAATTGCCGATACCGCCCGCGCCGCAAACCCGGAGATCATTATTTTTGTGGACAACTGCTACGGCGAGTTCACCCAGACGCAGGAGCCCTGTCAGGTGGGCGCGGATATCGCAGTGGGCAGCCTGATCAAGAACCCCGGCGGCGGCATTGCACCCACCGGCGGTTACATCGTAGGCCGCAGGGATCTGGTGGAGTTGTGCGCTTACCGCCTGAACGCCCCCGGCCTTGGCAAGGAGCTGGGCTGCACGCTGGAGACCCCCCGGGATATGTATCTGGGCTTCTACTATGCCCCCGGCGTGGTGTGCGAGGCCATCAAGACCGCCATCTACGCCCAGTGCATGCTGGAGCTGCTGGGCAAAAAGCCCATCCCGCGCTACTGCGAGGATCACAATGATATCGTTACCTGCTTTGATGCCGGTACGGCAGAGGCGCTCATCGGCTTCTGTCAGGGCATTCAGGCTGCCAGCCCCGTGGACAGCTACGCCGCTCCGGAACCCAGCCCGGAGCCGGGCTACACCGACGAGGTGGTCATGGCCAGCGGCAGCTTTACGCAGGGCAGCACCATCGAGCTTTCCTGCGACGGCCCTTTGCGCGCCCCCTATACCTGCTACCTGCAGGGCGGCTTGAACTTTGCAGCCAGCCGCGCCGGTGTACTGCTGGCTGTCCAGAAAGCATATTTTAAAGAATGATGCTTGCCCTGCGGGCAAGGCACAGTATTATAACCAAAACAAAAAAGGAGTTATCGCACACGCTGCGATAACTCCTTTTTTTCCCTCTATACACAATATCAACGCTTACACGGCACGGGCCTGCACCACGGGGAGCGGCTCGATCAAAGCCGGGTGCATCCCCTCGCGGTAGTCCAGATCGCCCTGATCCAGACCACGCAGCAGCACCTCTGCGGTAGCAATGTTGGTGGCAATGGGTACGCTGTGCATATCGCACAAACGCAGCAGATTCTGCTCGGTCAGGCTGGCGGCATCGGCCTTCAGCGGGTCGCGGAAGAACAGCACCAGATCCACTTCATCGCAGGCAACGCGGGAGGTGATCTGCTGCACACCGCCCAGCTTACCGGAGAGGTAGCAGTGCACCGGCAGGCCGGTGGTCTGCGCAAGCATCCGGCCGGTGGTACCGGTGGCGATAACATTATTACGGGAAAGGATGGCACTGTAAGCGGTACAGAATTGCAGGGCCAGTTCTTTGCGGGAATCATGGGCAAGAATTGCAATCGTCATAAGATGCTCTCTCCTTTACTTATTTTTACATAGTACCAGTACTTGTTTTTACATAGTACCAGTGGTGATGTACGAATTTTGAATTCCTGTGAAACGGAAGTGAAATCGATATCAAATCTTACAATATAGTTTTACCGCATCAAAAACGCCCTGTCAAGAGAAAATTTTGCGTTTTTGACCTATAAAAACACAGTAGTATTACTTTTACATTGTAAGAAACAGCAAAAACTTGGATACATATCGCTATCCAAGAATGGCTATTTCATGGAAAAAGTGAAATTTTTTTCAGTTTTCATATTCGGTTTAAAATACAGTCCATCCCGGTAAAACAAAAATACAGGCCGAAGCAACTTGCATCGGCCTGTACAGGAAATTTTTTTCAACTATGAAAAACTTGCTCTGCCGCGCCCGCAGGCCGGACAGAATTGTAAAAAAATTATGAAGAAGCCGGGGCAGGGGAAATCAGCGAATCTGCCCGTCACCGTGGATAACGTACTTGTAGCTGCAAAGCTCCTCCAGCCCCATGGGACCCCGGGCGTGCAGCTTCTGGGTAGAGATGCCCATCTCGCAGCCCAGACCAAACTCGCCGCCGTCGGTAAAGCGGGTGGAGCAGTTCACATACACGGCGGCGCTGTCTACCGCAGCGGTGAACCGGTCGGCGTCTGCCTGCGTCCGGGTCAGGATGGCCTCGCTGTGGCCGGTGGAGTGCTGCGCAATGTGGGCAATGGCCTCATCTACACTGTCCACCACCTTGACGGCAAGGATGTAGTCCAAAAACTCGGTGTCAAAGTCCGCAGGGCCGGCGGGCGTGCCGGGAATGATGGCGGCGGCCCGTGCGTCCAGCCGCAGCTCTACCGGCAGCTTGCCTGCAGCAACGCGGTCAGGGCCAAGACGTTGTGCAAGCTTAGGCAGAAACTCCTGCGCAATGGCAGAATGCACCAGACACGCCTCCTCGGCGTTGCACACGCTGGGGCGGCTGGCCTTGGCATTTTCAATAATGTCCAGCGCCTTGGCCTGATCGGCGGTGTCGTCCACAAAAATGTGGCAGATGCCGGTACCGGTCTGGATGCAGGGCACTTTGGCGTTTTCCACGCAGGCGCGGATCAGCCCTGCGCCGCCCCGGGGGATCAGCAGATCCACATAGCCCACGGCGGTCATCAGGGCGTTGGCGGAGGCGTGGGTGGTGTCCTCGATCAGGCAGACCGCGTTTTCCGGCAGACCGTTCTCCCGCAGCCCCTGCCGCAGTGCCTGCACAATGGCGTTGGCGCTGCGCCATGCCTCCTTGCCGCAGCGCAGGATGCAGGCGTTGCCGCTTTTGATGGCAAGGGCGGCGGCATCGCTGGTCACGTTGGGACGGCTCTCGTAGATGATGGCGATCACGCCCATGGGCACGGCGGTCTTTTCGATCACAAGCCCATTGGGGCGCTCCACCCGCTTCAGCACCCGGCCCACCGGGTCGGGCAGGGCGGCAACCTCTTCAATGCCCTTTGCCATGGCGCGGATGCGCTCTTCGGTCAGGGCAAGACGATCCAGCATCACCTCGCTGATATGTCCCTTTGCGGCGGCCATATCGTCGGCGTTGGCGGCAAGGATCGCCGTCATGCTTGCGGGGCTGCACAGCTGCGCAGCCATACTGTGCAGTGCCTGTGCGCGGCTGGCGCTGTCAGCCAGTGCCAGCGCAGCCTTTGCCCCGCGGGCGGCTTCCAGAATTTCCTGTGTAGTCATAGGTCAAACCTCCTGTGTGGACAGTGCGGGCTGCTTGTGCCCGGCAAAGCGGGTGCCAATAGGCTTGCCCGCAGCGATATCATACAGCAGCTCCGGGTGTGCGCCGTTGGCAATGACCATATCTGCGCCGCTGCCGGTCACCATGCGGGCAGCCCGCAGCTTGGTTGCCATGCCGCCGGTGCCCAGTGCCGAGCCTGCACCGTCTGCCAATGCCATCACATCGGAGGTGATCTCTTCCACCAGCGGGATGAGTGCCGCATCCGGGTGGGTGTGGGGGTTGGCGGTGTACAGGCCGTCAATGTCGCTCAGCAGCACCAGCAGATCAGCCTTGCAGCAGCAGGCCACAATAGCGGCCAGCGTGTCGTTGTCGCCAATGGAGGTGATCTCATCGGTGGCAACGCTGTCGTTTTCATTGATGATGGGCAGTGCACCCAGCTCCAGCAGGCGGGACAGGGTGTTCTGGATGTTCACCCGGCGCTCGGTGTGCTCCACGTCCACGCCGGTAAGCAAGATCTGCGCTACCGTGTGATCGTAGGCACTGAACAGCCGGTCGTAGGTGTACATCAGCTCGCACTGCCCCACGGCGGCGCAGGCCTGCTTGGTGGTGGTATCCTTGGGGCGTGCAGGCAGCGAAAGCTTGCCCACGCCCATGCCGATAGCGCCGGAGGATACCAGGATCACCTCGTGACCCTCGTTCTTTAAATCGCTCAATACCTTGACCAGTTCCTCTGCATGGCGGATGTTCAGCCGCCCGGTGGGGTATGCCAATGTGGAGGTGCCCACTTTCACAACGATGCGCATGATTCCATTAACCCTTTCCCATTTCCTTTGTTTTGTCGTAAGCAGCCAGCACGGCATCCATCACCGCACCGCGCAGCCCGTGCTCTTCCAGTACCCGCACGCCCTGAATGGTGCTGCCGCCGGGGCTGCACACAGCGTCCTTCAGCGCACCGGGGTGTTTGCCGCTTTCCAGCACCAGCTTTGCGCTGCCCAGCACCATCTGTGCGGCGTATTCCTGTGCCTTTGCCCGGGGCAGGCCACAGGCCACGCCGCCATCGGCCAGCGCTTCAATAAACTGATACACCCATGCCGGGCCACAGCCGGAAACGCAGCTTGCGGCATCGATCATGCCCTCGGCTACGGCGTCCAGACGCCCTGCGGGAGCCATCAGCTGGCAGAATGCAGCCTCCTCCTCGGCAGTCACGTTGACGGAGCAGTACTGGATCATGCCTTCGCCCACCGATGCCGGGGTGTTGGGCATGATGCGGATAACAGGGTAGTCGCCGCCCGCCATCTCCTGAATGCGTGCCACCGGAAGACCGGCGGCCATGGTGCACAGCACGAACCGCTTGGTGCGCTCGGCAAGGATGAACCGCAGCGGCTCCAGCATGGCCTCCATCATCTGGGGTTTTACCGCCAGAAAGATCAGGTCGCAGTCACCGGCCACCTCTGCGTTAGTGGCTGTCTGACAGCCCAGCTCTGCGGCCAGCGCTTCGGCCTTGGCCGCCGTGCGGTTAGCCAGAAATACATTCTCAGGCTCGGTAGCCTTGCACACGGCGCGGGCAATGGCACCGCCCATGTTTCCACAGCCTAAAAACCCAATGGTTTTCATCATAATAATAACCCTCCCTCGGCAGGTATGCACTGCATGAAATTCTGCTTCTTATCCATTCTAAGCAACCGCTGGGAGAAAATCAAGACTTTTGTCTTATTTTTGGCGGTTATATTGTAAAAACAGCACCTTCGGGGCGGGCTGCGCACACACAAACTTCATAAAAAGGTAAGAATCTTTGCTTGAAATAAGGTCGTATTTTGCGGTAAAATAAATTATGGGGTATCATTCACAGATCTACTGTAAACGGCAGAGGCGTCTGCCGGGAAAGGATGGGTTTTTGTGTCACAAACAACGAAACGGGCACTGGAGGCATCTTTGAAGAAGCTGCTGCTGGAAAAGCCCCTGAACAAGATCACGATCAACGATATTACCGAGGACTGCGGGGTCAACCGCATGACCTTTTATTACCATTTCAAGGACATCTACGATCTGGTGGACTGGATCTTAGCGGAGGATGCCGCCAAGGCGATGGAGGGCCGCCGGGGCTTTGGTACATGGAGCGAAGCCTATCTGGACGTTCTGCACCAGCTGCAGGACAACAAGACCCTTGTGCTCAACGTTTATCGCTCGGTGGGCAGGGAACAGGTGGAGCAGTACCTTTATAGATTGCTGGACCCCATCCTGAAGGACTTTGCAGACCGTGAATGCCACGATATCACCGTGCAGGATGCGGACAAGCAGTTCGTTGTCGATTTTTACAAGTATGCGCTGGTGGGCATGACGCTGGAATGGATCCGCCGGGATATGAAAGGCGACCCCAAGAAGATGGTGGAGCGCGTAAGCACCATGATCCACGGAGATTTCCGCCGGGCGCTGTGCCGCCTGAGCACCGGCAGCCTGAAAATAGAGGAATGATGTGCTTTGCGGCTGTGCGGCTTCAATAAAATTTTATCAAAGGATACGCCGTGATGGGTTTTCCATCACGGCGTATTTTCTGTTTATGGTGCAAGAATACACAAAGTAGTAAGATGTGGTCAAGCAAAATAAGGATTTCCAAAGGAATCGTTTCGGGAGGAAAAAGCTATGAATACATCTCTTGAGAATCTGACCCACAAGATGCAGCGTGCTGCGCTTGGTAAAATAGTGGACGTGGCGCTTTCCCGCGCCGAGCACGACCATGAAAAAACAATGTGCCAGCTGGTAGATGCTGCAAAGCAGTTCTACGGCAGCGGTTTCAGCGATGAGACCTACGAGAACGCCAAAAAGGTACTGACCGACCCCAATAGCAAGTGGACGAAGCTCATCAACTGCGTGCTGGACCAGACCGACCCCCATGTGGCGCGCACTACCGCGTTGAATCTGGGGTACGAAGCCTTCTTCCGCGGCACCAAGACCATCCGCGAGAACCGCGTCAAGTACCAGTGCAACATCCCGTGGCTGATCCTGTTCGACCCCACCTCTGCCTGCAATATGCACTGCGTGGGCTGCTGGGCGGGCGAGTACGGCCACAAGAACAACCTCAGCTTTGAGGATATGGATAAGATCGTCACACAGGGCAAGGAGCTGGGCGTGTACCTGTATATGCTGACCGGCGGCGAGCCGCTGGTGCGCAAGAAGGACGTGCTCAAGCTGGCAGAAAAGCACAACGATGTGCAGTTTGCTATTTACACCAACTCCACCCTCATCGACGAACCCTTCTGTAAAGAGGTGCAGCGTCTTGGCAATATCGCCTTTATGCTGTCCATCGAGGGCACCCCGGAGACCAACGATGCCCGCCGTGGCGAGGGCCACTATGCTGCTGTGATGCACGCCATGGACCTGCTCAAGAAGTACGGCATCCTCTTCGGTACCTCCATCTGCTACACCAGCCAGAATATTGAAGCCGTCACCAACGACGCGTTCATGCGCTTCCTGTGTGAAAAGGGTGCACACTTCGGCTTCTATTTCCACTATATGCCCGTGGGTAACGAGGCCGCCCCGGAGCTGATGCCCACCCCGGAACAGCGCAAGTATATGATCGACCGCATCCGTTATCTGCGCTCTTCCGAGTGCGATATCCCGTTCTACCCCATGGACTTCCAGAACGACGGCGAGTTCGTGGGCGGCTGCATTGCCGGCGGCCGCAACTACTTCCACATCAACTCTGCCGGTGACGCCGAGCCCTGCGTGTTTATCCACTACTCCAACGCCAATATCCACGACCAGTCTATTCTGGAGATCCTGCACAGCCCGCTGTTCATGGCTTACCATAACGGCCAGCCCTTCAACAAGAACCATCTGCGTCCCTGCCCGATGCTGGAAAACCCCGAGCTGCTGGAAAAGATGGTGCACGAGACCGGTGCCCACAGCACCGACCTGCAGTCCCCGGAGAGCGTCGAACACCTGTGCGAGAAGTGCAAGGCTTACGCCGCCAACTGGCAGCCCACTGCTGACGAGGTGTGGTCTCACCACAAGATCCGCGAGAGCCGGTACGAGAACTATAAGGACTGGAAGCCCTCTCAGCCGCTGGACTGAGCTGAAACCTGATTTAAAGCAATAAAACGACCCCCGCCCTGTGTTCCCTCTCGGAACATAAGGCGGGGGTCTTGTTGTGTAAACTGGAATTTGGATTATAAAGGTCTTTGCAAATACACCATATCTACCAACTGTATTCCACTCTCATAGATTGGGTGGTCGTAATTATCTGTAAAAAAATTGGGTATGCTGTGTGAGCGAACAAAACCACACTTTTCATAAAACGGGATTGAAAGCGGACTATCTCCTGTTCCCACTTGCAGAATTGAGTATTGTTCCCTGTAATTATTAATAATAAACTCAATTAAGGCTCTTGCATAGCCTTTACCTTGATATTCTGGAACTGTAGCAATATTCTTGATTTCAAGTATGTTGTTTCCTTCATCAGTTATGACACACTCGCACTTTACCCCATTGTCATCAAGTACATACATCTTGCTTTTATCAAGATAACGGTCAACCATATCTTCCTGCTCATCTGCTAATAGGAGCAAATCTAGATATTGTTTTTTATTCTCTTTAACTTCAACAATTTTCATTAATCACACCTTCAAATTTCGATTTATAATTTGTAATATGATTAAAAATACCCCGCATCGGAAGTGCTCTGATGCGGGGCAGGGAAGGGTTTACTGGTTTTCAGCAGGCTGCGATGCAGCGGGCTGTGCCGGGGTATCGTCTGCGGGGTCGCCGAACTGGTCGTGATAGCTGTTCAGCAGGGTCAGCTCCTGATGGCGCTGCAAGCCGTAGATGACCAGCTTTTTGATGACATCATAGATAACGGCAAACAGCGGCACACCCACGATCATGCCCACAAAGCCCCACAGGCCGCCAAACAGCAGGATGGCGAACAGCACCCAGAAGCTGGAAAGACCGGTGGTGTTGCCCAGAATTTTGGGTCCGATGATGTTGCCGTCCAGCTGCTGCAAAACCAGCACGAACAGCACGAACCACAGCGCCTTGATGGGGTTCTGGATGAGGATGAGCAGCGTAGCGGGGATGGCACCGATGAAGGGGCCGAAGAAGGGAATCACGTTGGTCACACCGATGATCACCGACACCAGCAGCGCACTGGGGAACTTGAAGATCAGACAGCCGATATAGCACAGCACGCCGATGATGGCAGAGTCCATGATCTTGCCGTTGATGAAGCCGCCGAACATCCGGTCAGCGTACTTCACTTCCTCGGTGATCAGCTGCGCCCAGCGGGGACGGACGATGCTGTGCAGCACCAGCTTGCCCTGCTGCACGAACCGCTTGCGGCTGGCCAGCATATACACCGCCACGATGATGCCGATGATCAGGTTCTTGGCCATCGTTACCACATTCAGCACACCAATGGCTGCGCCGCTCACGATGTTCTGCATGGAGGGCAGCAGGGTGTTCTTGATCCATGTGTCCAGATTGGTATTCAGGGCGGCGTAGGCCGAATTGAGCACTTCCATGATCTGTTCGTTCTTCTCAATAAACTCCAGATGGTTTGCCCAGTACATGAACTTTGTAATGTTGGCCTGCGCGGTGTAGTACAGGGTCGTCACGCTGGTGATCAGCTGCGGCACGATCATCATGACCAGCGCATACACCAGCAAAAGCCCGAACAGGATGGTAAGCGCCACGGACAGCGCGTTGATCAGACCGTTCATCTTTTCCGGGATGAACCGGCGCAGAAAACTCTCGATGCTGTTGCACACCGGCTTGAGCAGATAGGCAATGACAGCACCGTAAATAAAGGGCATCAGGATGCCGGTCAGGGTAGAGATGGCCGAGCCGAAGCCGTCAAAGCGGTAAATAAGGAAAAAGAAGATGATGCTCAGTGCAATGGCACCAAACCCTGCGAGCATCCCGTAGAGATACGGTTTGATGTGCGGCTTTTTGTCCATCATGACAAACTCCATTCCTGCTGCGGGCAGCGGGAATACCCACAGCGCTTATTAAATTTTGTTGCTTCTGCGCCAGATATGCAGCTTATCGGCCTCGCGGATCAGCTCCTCGCGGAAGTCCGGGTGTGCCACGCTGATCAGTGCCTCGGCCTTTTCCCAAGAGGTCAGGCCCTTCAGATTCACGCAGCCATACTCGGTGCACAGGTAGTGCACGTTGGCGCGGGTATCGGTGATAATGCTGCCGTTCTCCAGCGTGGGACGGATACGGCTTTCCAGCTGGCCGGTCTTTTTATTAAAGAAGGTGGAGGACAGGCAGATAAAGCTCTTGCCGCCCTTGGAAAGGTATGCGCCCAGCACAAAGTCCAGCTGACCGCCTGCACCGGAAATGTGCTTCACACCGGCGCTCTCGGCGTTCACCTGACCAAACAGGTCGATATCCACAGCATTGTTGATGGAGATAAAGTTGTCCAGTGCGGAAATGCTGCGGATGTCGTTGGTGTAGTCCACCGGGGCAGACATACACTCCGGGTTATCGTTCAGGTAATCGTACATCTTCTGGGTGCCGGCACCAAAGGCGTAGACCTGACGGCCCTTGTCCAGTTGCTTGCGGCTGCCGTTGATCTTGCCGGCCTTGGCAATATCCACAAAGGCATCCACATACATCTCGGTGTGCACGCCCAGATCCTTCAGGTCGCTCTGTGCGATCAGCCCGCCGATAGCGTTGGGCATACCGCCGATGCCCAGCTGCAGGCAGGCACCGTTGGGAATCTGCGGCACGATGAGGTTGGCTACCTTCAGATCCACCTCGGTAGCGGCACCGGCAGCAGCCATCTGGCCGATGGGGGGATTTGCGCCCTCTACAATGCCGCTTACCTGAGAAACGTGTACGCAGTTCTCCATGCCGCCAAGGCAGCGCGGCATATTGGTGTTGACCTCCACAATGATCTTCTTGGCCTTCTCACACACAGCACCCAGATGCGAAGCGCTGGGGCCGAAGTTGAAGTAGCCGTGCTCGTCCATGGGGGTCACCTGAAATACTGCCACATCCACGGGGTCGCTGCTCTCGCGGTAGTAGCGGGGCAGCTCAGAGTAGCGGATGGGGGAGTAGAAGGAGAAGCCCTGCGCAATGGCCTTGCGCTCAATGCCGCCCATGTGCCAGCTGTTCCAGGTCATGTGGGCAGCGGGGTCGTCGATCTGGAAGATCTCCGGCACCCACATCAGAATGCCGCCCCGGAAGTTGACCCCCTCCAGCTCCGGCAGACGCTTTGCCAGCTCTGCATCCACGGCCACAGGGGTGTTCACAGCCCAGCCGTAGTCCACCCAGTCGCCGCTTTTAACCAGAGCGGCAGCCTGCGCAGCAGTCATAAGCTTCTGTGCGTACAGTTCCTTGCAATCCATTATAAACCATCCTCTCTTAAAATACATAAAAGAATTGTAAACAATTCTGTGCGGACAAATTATGCGGCCGTTTTACGCCTGTTTTGCGGAATGCACACCGTTTTGCCACATCTGTGTGGTAACCTTATAAACAAGGCAGCAGTGTGTGCTCCGCACTGCGCAGAACAGCTCAACTTAGTTATAACATTAACAAAGTGTAGAATCAATAGTTTTGGCTAAAAAACAGCCGGTATAGCATAATGAACAGTTTTCAAGGCTTTCTGTGGGGATTGTTTGGTACGCAAAAAACAAAAAAGTTGAGAAAAAGACTTGATAAAATTTTGACGATGTGCTTTACTAATAGCGTGGGAAGCAACTGCGGGGCAGTGCGAGATGATTTGTTTAAAATTTAACGATGAAACGCACCGCAGCAGTTTCAGGTTGCACCCAAAGCTGGAAAGTGCTATCATGGCAGAACCACATCGCGCTTAGTAATTACAGCGCACAAGGAGGACACTGACCGATGGCAACAGCAGTTTATCCCGGGTCGTTCGATCCGGTCACCAAGGGACACCTTGATATCATCAAGCGCGCAGCAAAGATCAACGACCACCTCATCGTGGCGGTGCTGATCAACAGCGCCAAGCATCCGCTGTTCACAGTGGAGGAGCGGGTGGCTATGCTGCAGGAGTGCTGCAAGAACATCCCCAATGTGACCGTGGAAAGCTTCGACGGCCTGACCGTGGAGTTCGCAAAAAAGCGCCACGCATCCGTAATGGTGCGCGGGCTGCGGGCGGTAACGGACTTTGAAAACGAGATCCAGCTCGCGCAGACCAACCACGCACTGATGCCCGGCATCGAGACCATGTTTCTTGCCACCAGCATCAAATGGAGTTATCTTTCCTCCACCATTGTAAAGGAAGCAGCGTATTACGGCAGTGACATCAGCAAGTTCGTCACACCCAATGTGGAAAAAGCCGTCAACGAAAAATACGCTCAGCTCCGGGAGAGGGAAGAGACCTGATACCGCAAAAATGCCGCAGGGCGTTTTGATAACTGGGTAACCGATAAGTAACACACATACACAATTCAGGAGGCTATTCACATGAAGAAGATCGTTATCGCATCTGCATGCCGCACCGCTATCGGCAAGTTCGGTGGCACTCTGGCCAACGTTCCCGCTGCTGAGCTGGGCTCCATCGTCATCAAAGAGGCTCTGGACCGTGCAAACGTCAAGCCCGAGCAGGTCGATCATGTTTACATGGGCTGCGTCATTCAGGCTGGTCTGGGCCAGAACGTCGCTCGTCAGGCTGCCCTGAAGGCTGGTCTGCCCATCGAGACCCCCGCCGTTACCGTCAACGTGGTCTGCGGCTCCGGTCTGAACTGCGTGAACATGGCTGCTCAGATGATCGAGGCAGGCGATGCTGATATCGTTGTTGCAGGCGGCATGGAGAACATGGATATGGCTCCCTTCGCACTGCAGAAGGCTCGCTACGGCTACCGCATGGGCGCTCCCATGGGCAAGAGCGAGATCGTGGATACCATGGTCAACGATGCACTGTGGGATGCCTGCGGCTTCAACAAGCACATGGGCATGACCGCTGAGAATGTCTGCACCAACGAGACCTACCAGAAGAAGTACGGCTACAGCCCCATCACCCGCGAGATGCTGGACGAGTTTGCATACAACAGCCAGCTGAAGGCTGACAAGGCCATCAAGGACGGCGCTTTCAAGGACGAGATCGTTCCTGTTGTCATCAAGGGCAAGAAGGGCGATACCGTGTTCGATACCGATGAGGGCCCCCGTCTGAGCGCTCCCGAAGTTCTGGCAAAGCTGAAGCCCGCCTTCACCAAGGACGGCATCGTCACCGCTGCTAACTCTTCCGCTATCAACGACGGTGCTGCTGCGCTGGTCGTCATGAGCGAGGAGAAGGCTAAGGAGCTGGGCGTGAAGCCTCTGGCTACTTGGGTCGCCGGTGCTCTGGCAGGTGTTGAGCCCGAGGTCATGGGTCTGGGCCCCATCGCTGCTACCAAGAAGGTCATGGCCAAGACCGGCATGACCGTTGCCGATATGGATCTGGTCGAGGCCAACGAGGCATTCGCAGCACAGTCCATCGCTGTCGGCGAGGCTCTGGGCTTCGATAAGGATAAGCTGAACGTCAATGGCGGCGCAATCGCTCTGGGCCACCCGGTCGGCGCTTCCGGCGCTCGTATCCTGGTCACCCTGCTGTACGCTATGAAGCACCGTGGTGCTCACAAGGGTCTGGCTACCCTGTGCATCGGCGGCGGCATGGGCTGCGCTACCATCGTTGAGATGGACTAAGCTCCATCACTGGAAATCCTGACTGAATGACAGACCCGGGCAGGGGAGGAACCGGAGAGCCTGCTCTGGCCCGGGGACTGTTTATGATAACTGATAAGATTTGAATTGGAGGTTTTCACAATGGCATTTGTAAAAACCGAGGTGCAGGGCGCAGTTGAGATCATCACCATCGACCGTCCCAAGGCACTGAATGCCCTGAACCCCGAAGTCCTGGCAGACCTGAAGGCTGCATTTGAGGCTGTGGATCAGGAGACTGTCCGCTGCATCGTTCTGACCGGCGAAGGCGACAAGAGCTTCGTGGCAGGCGCTGATATCGGTTCCATGAGCACCATGACCAAGGCAGAGGGCGAGGCCTTCGGCAAGCTGGGCAATGATGTGTTCCTGATGATCGAGAGCTTCCCCATCCCCGTCATTGCAGCCGTGAACGGCTTTGCACTGGGCGGCGGCAACGAGCTGGCAATGAGCTGCGACATCCGCATCTGCTCTGATAACGCTGTGTTTGGTCAGCCTGAAGTTGGTCTGGGCATCACCCCGGGCTTCGGCGGCACCCAGCGTCTGGCACGTCTGGTCGGCATGGGCATGGCAAAGCAGCTGGTCTACTCTGCCCTGAACATCAAGGCAGACGAGGCATACCGCATTGGTCTGGTCAACGCCGTGTATCCGCAGGCTGAACTGATGGAGAACGTGCTGAAGCTGGCCGGCAAGATCGCCAAGAACGCTCCCATTGCAGTGCGCAACTGCAAGAAGGCCATCAACGATGGCATCAGCCTGCCCATTGAGAAGGCTGTTGAGGTCGAGGAGAAGCTGTTCGGTGCTTGCTTCGAGACCCACGACCAGCAGGAAGGCATGGCCTGCTTCCTGTCCCGTGAGAAACCGAAGCCCAAGGCAGTGTTCACCAACAACTAATCCATTACATAATTCTTGATATTAAATAAAGGAGAGATTTCCTATGAAGATCGGTGTTATCGGCGCTGGCACTATGGGCCAGGGCATCGCAAAGGCATTTGCACAGGTTGAGGGCAACACCGTTGCTCTGTGCGACATCAAGCAGGAGTG
>CAKTAT010000004.1:0-53033 GCA_934532365.1 uncultured Faecalibacterium sp.
GACGGGGGTCGAACCCGTACTCTGTCTCCAGAAAGGGATTTTAAGTCCCTCGTGTCTGCCAATTTCACCACAGCGGCGCAAACCCGGCTTGCAAAGGCCTGCTGCCCTCTGGCTTGAGAGGGAGCCGGGAATAACAGGTGTGAGGAAAAATTATTACAACCACACTGCTATGCGCAATCTGGCGGTAGTATCTTTCTTATCAAAATCAGCGACTTTTATGATACAATAGTTTCCCTGTTTTGTCAAGAAAAACCGCTTATTCGGTGCTGCTTACACCTTGCCGCCGTGCAGTTCGGCGTACATCCGGGAGCGGCACTCGGCCACTGCGGGGGTCATGTTGACGTAGTGCTTGTGAGGGCATTCCAGACGCAGCTCGCTCTCCCAAGTCTCCTCGGTGAGCTGCTTTGCAATATAGGCCTTCTTTTCTGCAATAGAGGGCAGTTCAATGGCCAGCTCGCCGCCCAGAATATGCGGCACCAACAGCGGGCGCACAGCGGTGGGGGTAAAGGTGATGGTGCGCTCGATGGCGTCCGAATCCAGATTGACCATGGTGACCGGCTTACCGGCCTCGATGACCTCGCCGTCCATGGCAATGAGGTCGCACTGTGCCTGACCGTTTTCGTCGTACAGACGCCACGGCATCTTCTTGCCCGGGATGATGGCCTTGCTGGCGGAGTCCGAGCACTTCATCTTGGGGGTGTAGCTGCCGTCCGGCTTCTTCACTGCCACCAGCTTGTACACGCCGCCGAACACGGGGTCGGAAGCAGAGGTGATGAGGTTCTCGCCCACGCCGTAGGAGTCGAAGTGTGCGTGCTCGTACAGCTCCATGTTGGCGATCTTCTTCTCGTCCAGACCGTTGGAGGCCACCAGCTTGATGTAGGGCTTGCCGGCGGCATCCAGAGCCTTGCGCAGCCGCTTGGAACCGCGGGCAAGGTCGCCGGAGTCGATGCGGGCGCTCTTGACACGGCGGTTGGGGTCGTTGGGGTATTTCTCAATGAGATAATCGTCCAGCTTGATCAGGTTGGGCAGGCCGCTTTCCATAATATTATAGGTATCCAGCAGCAGGCTGACCGAATCCGGGTAGGTATCGGCAAAAGCCTTGAAGGCATCGAACTCGGTGGGGAAAAACTCGATAAAGCTGTGTGCCACGGTACCCACAGCCTTGACCTCTGCACCGAACTTCATCTCGGCCAGGCAGTTGGCCGTACCGATGCAGCCGCCCAGCACTGCGGCGTAAGCGCCATCGTTGCCGGCGCTCTCGCCCTGTGCGCGGCGGGTGCCGAACTCCATGACGTTGCGGGGGGTGTGGGTGTTCAGTCCGGTGACGCGGGTGGCCTTGGTGGCGATCAGGCTATGGAAATTCATAGTCTGCAGCAGGTAGGTCTCGATGAGGATCGCGCCTACCAGATCGCACTCGATACGCACCATCTGTACATGGGGGTAGCAGACCGTGCCCTCGGGCAGGGCGTACATATCGCCCTTCCACTTGTAGGTGCGCAGATACTCGCAGAACTCCTCGCTCATGCCCTTGGTGCGCAGCCAGTGGATATCCTGCTCGTTGAAGTGATAGTTCAGCAAAAAGCGGGTCAGTTTGCGCTGGCCGGCGCTGATGGAATAGCCCTGATTATCCGGGTTTTTGCGGAAGAACATATCAAACACCAGCGTGGTATCCTTAAAGCCATGCAGGAACAGGCAGTTTGCCATGGTGAATTCGTAAAAATCCACCACCATCGCGGGGTTATCGTAGTCCTCATCGGGGATATAAGGCTCAACCTTGATCTCGTTCATGAATGTTTTCCTCTCTATCTATACCCGGCGTCAGTTCTTCCCTACTGCGCGCCGCCTGCCGCTTGCCCGGCAGGGGGATCTGCCGCCCTGTCATGACAGAGCGTTTCTATCATGATAGCACGATTCCCCTGCCGGTGCAAGTATTTTCGCGCAAAAAGACCGCTGCACAAGCGCTGTGCAGCGGTCTCTGTGCTTATAACAAATAGATTACTTCCAAACAGGCTTAGCCGTTCATGATGCTGGGGGTGGCGTTCTTCAGCACAACGTCGTGGCTGCCGCCCTCCACGATGGAGGTGGAGGAGACAACGGTCAGCTTGGCCTTCTGCTGCAGCTCGGGAATAGACAGAGCGCCGCAGTTGCACATGGTGCTCTTGACCTTATACAAAGTGGTCTGCACGCCGTCCGCCAGAGGGCCGGCATAAGGCACATAGCTGTCCACGCCCTCCTCAAAGCTCAGCTTGGTGGAGCCGCCCAGATCGTAGCGCTGCCAGTTGCGGGCACGGTTGGAGCCTTCGCCCCAGTACTCCTTCATATACTGGCCATTGATGCGCACCTTGTTCGTGGGGCTCTCGTCAAAGCGGGCAAAGTAGCGGCCCAGCATCACAAAGTCTGCGCCCATAGCCAGCGCGAGGGTGATGTGGTAGTCGTGGACGATGCCGCCGTCGGAGCAGATGGGCACATAGATGCCGGTCTCCTTGTAGTACTCGTCACGAGCCTTGGCCACCTCGATGACAGCAGTAGCCTGACCACGGCCGATGCCCTTGGTCTCGCGGGTGATGCAGATGGAGCCGCCGCCGATGCCGATCTTCACGAAGTCTGCACCAGCCTCAGCGAGGAAGCGGAAGCCCTCGGCGTCCACCACGTTGCCGGCGCCCACCTTGACAGTGTCGCCGTAGTGCTCGCGGATCCAGCCAATGGTGCGGCTCTGCCACTCGGAGTAGCCCTCGGAGGAGTCGATGCACAGCACATCCACACCGGCCTCCACCAGTGCGGGCACGCGCTGGGCGTAGTCGCGGGTGTTGATACCGGCGCCCACAACGTAACTCTTGTTCTTATCCAGCAACTCGTTGACGTTTGCCTTGTGGGAATCGTAGTCCTTGCGGAATACCATATACACCAGATTGCCCTCGTCATCCACCAGCGGCAGGGTGTTGATCTTGTTGTCCCAGATGATGTTGTTGCAGTCGTGCAGGGAGGTGTTGGCAGGAGCGGTGACCAGCTTTTCAATGGGGGTCATAAAGGTGGTGACGCAGGCATCGTCCGGGGTGTGGTTGACGCGGTAATCGCGGGAGGCCACGATGCCCAGCAGCTTGCCATTGGGGGTGCCATCGGCAGTGATGGCAATGGTGGAGTGGCCGGTGCGTGCCTTCAGTTCCAGCACGTCATGCAGGGTAGCAGTGGGAGCCAGATTGGAATCGGACACCACATAACCAGCCTTGAAGCTCTTGACGCGGCGCACCATGGCGGCCTCATTCTCGATGCTCTGAGAACCATAGATAAAGGAAACGCCGCCCTGACGAGCCAGTGCAATGGCCAGCTTATCGCCGGAGACCGACTGCATGATGGCGCTGATCATGGGGATATTCATCTGCAGCGGGCACTCCTCCTGCCCC
Organism: uncultured Faecalibacterium sp.; assembly: GCA_934532365.1. Taxonomy (GTDB): domain Bacteria; phylum Bacillota; class Clostridia; order Oscillospirales; family Ruminococcaceae; genus Faecalibacterium. Next base: position 3,402 of record CAKTAT010000004.1, read on the forward strand.
TTGCGGTACTTGACCAGCGGGGTCTTCAGGCTGACCGCCGTGGGCACATTCTCCGCAGAGGAATAGCCGGGGACCAGCAGGTACTCGCCAAAGGTGCGGGAGGGTTCTTCGTAGAAATAAGCCATAATCAAACTCCTTTTCTCTTAACGCATCCGATAAAGATCAGCATCAAAATCATTCATGTTTGCTGCCTATAAATTGATTGTATATACTTTACCACAAAGCCCGCAAGAATACAAACCCCTGCCGCGCCAAACTTTATAATTGTCCTTTGCGGAAAAACAGACAAATTGCCAAGCGTTTTTAGGCATTGGTCATACTTTGATTTTTGAAGTATCACTTTTGCGGGCAAAACAGGGCTTACAAAATGCAAAAAAGCTCGTCCGGAACACCGGACGAGCCCTTTTGCACACGAAGCGGGACACTGCCTGTGCGGCGCATGGATCATAGCTGTGAAGGAGAACAGCCGGAGGAGGAGGATCCGCGCCCAGTATCCCAAAAACAAGAAGAAAAAGATTTCACACACAGCCTTGGGGCTTTGCCCTTGCTGTAACCATATTGTAACTCTTTTGAAACCATTTTGCAATAGGGTTTTGTCATTTATTTGTAATTTATTTTGTTAACTTTTTATGTCCTGCCCCGCCGGGCTGCTGCAAACATTATTTCCCTTTTTGTGCCCGGTATGGTATACTTGCTTTGAATATGCTGCCACAGGCAGAAAAAAGGAGTTTAGGATACGGAAATGAAAACAAAATTGGGTATTGTGGGCTGCGGCTTTCTGGGCAACATCGTGGCCGACGCGTGGAAGAAGGGTCTGCTGCCAGACTACGAGCTGGTGGGCGTGACCAGCCGCACCCGCGCCTCGGCTGAAAAGACCGCCGCCAATGTCGGCTGCGCCGTCTGTGAGGACGTGGACGCACTGCTGGCACTTGAGCCGGAGTACATCGTGGAGGCTGCCTCGGTGGAGTCGGTGCGCGCTATGGCCATCCCGGTGCTGAAGCGGGGCGTGAATCTGGTTATTCTGTCCATCGGTGCCTTTGCGGATCTGGATTTCTACGCACAGGTCAAGGCAGCCGCCGTGGAGGGCGGTGCCAAGGTGCATCTGGCCAGCGGCGCTATCGGCGGCTTTGATGTGCTGCAGACCGTCACCCTGATGGCACAGGCGCAGGGCTTGCCGGAGACTGCCGGCATCGAGACCCACACCGGTGCAAAGGGCTTCCGCAATACGCCGGTGTGGGCAGAGCATCTGCTGACCGACACCGAAAAGACCACCGTGTTCACCGGCAACGCCAAGCAGGCCATTGCTACCTTCCCCCGCCGGGTGAACGTGGCTGTGGCTACCTCTCTGGCCACCACCGGCCCCGAGATCACCGGTGTGACCATGCACTCCGTGCCCGGCTGGGTGGGCGACGACCACTGCATCACCGCCGAGATCGAGGGTGTGAAGGCAGTGGTGGATATCTGCTCCTCCACCAGCGCCATTGCGGGCTGGAGCGCCGTCTCCCTGCTGCGCAATCTGGCCTCGCCTGTCTGCTTCTACTAATATAAGGAGGAGTCCGTCATGTTTGAAAAGCTTGTTGCCATTGAGCCTGTCAGCCTGATTCCCTCTGCCGAGGAGGAGTTGCACCGCTACGCCAAAGAGGTAGTGCTGTACCGGGACGTGCCCGGCAGTGATGCCGAGATGGTGCGCCGCATCGGGGACGCCGATGCCGTGCTGCTGAGTTACACCTCCCGCATGGGCAAGGAGGTCATTGCGCAGTGCCCCAAAATCCGCTATATCGGGATGTGCTGCAGCCTGTACTCTGAGGAGAGCGCCAACGTGGATATCGCCTACGCACGCACCCGGGGCATCAAGGTGCTGGGCATCCGGGACTACGGCGACCGCGGCGTTGTGGAGTATGTTCTGCACGAACTGACCGGCCTGCTGCACGGCTTTGGAATGCCCATGCTGCGGGACGAGCCGGTGGAGATCACCGGCCTGAAGGTGGGCATCGTGGGTCTGGGCGTTTCCGGCCGGATGATCGCCGATGCGCTGCAATTTATGGGCGCAGAGATCAGCTACTTTGCCCGCAGCGCAAAGCCGGACGCCGAAGCTGCCGGTATGACCTTTAAGCCCCTGCCCCAGCTGCTGGCAGACAGCGAGGTGGTGTTCACCTGCCTGAACAAGAACGTGCTGCTGCTGGGCGAAAACGAATTTGCCCAGCTGGGTGCAGGCAAGGTGCTGTTCAACACCTCCATCGGCCCCGGCTTTGACTCCGCTGCGCTGGAAAAGTGGCTCGATCTGCCCGGCACCCACTTTTTCTGCGATACCCGCGCCGCCGCAGGCCCCGTGGCCGAGGATTTCTTTGCCCGGGAAAACGTGCGCTGCGCCAATGTATCCGCAGGCCGCACCAAGCAGGCCTTTGTGCTGCTGAGCAAAAAGGTGCTGGACAACATCCGCACCGCACTGGGCGAATAAAAAAAACAAGGAGCATTTTACTATGAAAACTGCATTGACCATTGCCGGCAGTGATTCCAGCGGCGGCGCCGGGATCCAGGCCGATATCAAGACCATGACCGCCAACGGCGTGTTTGCCATGAGCGCCATTACCGCCCTGACGGCACAGAACACCACCGGTGTGACCGCCATTTTTGACACCACACCGCAGTTTCTGGTGCAGCAGCTTGACGCCGTGTTCACCGACATCTACCCGGATGCGGTAAAGATCGGCATGGTATCCTCTGCCCAGCTCATCGACACCATCGCCGAGCGGCTGCATTTCTACGGCGCAAAGCACATTGTGGTGGACCCCGTGATGGTGGCTACCTCCGGCGCAAAGCTGCTGCAGGACGATGCCGTGCAGGCGCTGACCGAAAAGCTGCTGCCGCTGGCTGAGGTGCTTACCCCCAACATCCCGGAGGCTGAGATCCTGTCCGGCATGCACATTGCCAACGCCGCCGACATGGAAGCCGCTGCCCGCACCATCAGCCAGCGTTACGGCTGCGCCGTGCTGTGCAAGGGCGGCCACCAGATCAACGATGCCGACGACCTTTTGTGGCGCAATGGCACCGGCAAGTGGTTCAAGGGCAAGCGCATTGCAAACCCCAACACCCACGGCACCGGCTGCACCCTGTCCAGCGCCATCGCCTCCAATCTGGCCAAGGGCTACAGCCTTGACACCGCCGTGGAGCGCGCCAAGGCCTATATTTCCGGCTGCCTGTCCGCCATGCTGGACTTAGGGCACGGCTCCGGGCCCATGGACCACACCTTCAACCTGAAGGGAGATTTTGTCCGTGACTGACCTGCCCTTTGTTTCGGCGCTGGTGCAGGCTGACCTGCCCGTGTGGGAGCAGTGCTTGCAGACCGAGTTTCTGCAAAAGATGGAAAACGGTACCCTGAGCGAGGACTGCTTTAAAAGTTACCTTGTGGAGGACAGCTTGTATCTGCGGGAGTACGCCAAAATTTTTGCGTGGGGCATGACCAAGGCCACCACCATGGCGGCCATGCGCACTTACTATTCCCTGCTGTCCTTCGTGCAGGAGAACGAGGACCTGACCCGGCTGCGGTATCTGGAGCAGTACGGTCTGCGGGAGGCTGACATCCAGTCCCTGCCCCTGCGGCCGGAGAACCGCGCTTATCTGGACTGCATGATCGACGCTGCCCGCACCGGCGAGGGCGAGGCCGAGTGCCTGATGGCCTGCCTGCCCTGTATGCTGAGCTACGGCTGGCTGTTCCAGAAGCTTTTGCAGCGTTCCCCCGCCGTAAAGGACACCTACTACGGCGCACTGGTGCTGGACTACGCCGGCCCCGGCTACGATGCCGCCTGCCGCGCATGGGCAGAGAGAGCCGAGGTGGCCTGCACTGGCCTTTCGCCGGAGCGCGCCGCCCGCTGCCGCGCCATCTTCCGCGCCTGCTCGGAGCACGAGCTGCACTTCTGGGAGATGTGCGCAACGCCCCGGACGGACCTCTGAGGTTTCTTCCGCCTTTGGGAATGGACGCAGAGAAAAACGGTCTGTCCTGCGCTGCACCTTTTCAGGGAAAATAACGCACAAGACCCGGGATCCTTATGAGCCGGCTGGCTTTGAAAGGATCCCGGGTCTTATGTTTTTATGATAACGTTAAAATTTATGATCGGACTGTATCATCACGGAGTCAGGCGGTTGGGGCCGCGGAACAGGAACTCGGCGTCCTTGATGCTCAGGCCGCACAGCAGCATGGTCAGGCGGTCGATGCCAATGCCGAAGCCACCGTGGGGCGGGCAGCCGTACTGGAAGAACTCCAGATAGAACTTGACATCCTCGGCCAGACCCTTTTCCTCAGCCTGCTTCTTCAGCACTTCGTAGCGGTGCTCACGCTGGGCACCGGTGGTGATCTCCACGCCGCGCCAGATCAGGTCGTAGCCCTGCGGCACGCCGTTTTCGTCGCGCATATGGTAGAAGGCACGCTTCTCGGCAGAGTAATCGGTGATGAACAGGAACTCGTGGCCGTAGTGCTTCTTGACCCAGTCGTAACTCAGGCGCTCGGCCTCGGTGGTCAGATCGCCCTTCTCGCTCTCGTCTACGGTGTAGCCGAACTCTTCCTCCAGAGCCTTGTACAGGTCTGCCAGCTTGACCACCGGGAACGGCGTGGTGGGCACGATGACCTCCTGCCCGAACAGTTCCTTGATCTGCTCGCCGTAGTTCTCTTTAACGGCCTGCAGACCTGCGGTCAGCAGTTCCTCTTCCATCTTCATCACGTCCTTGAAGGAGGTGATGTAGCTGAACTCCAGATCGAAGCCGGAGAACTCGGTAGCGTGCTTGTTGGTGTAGCTCTTCTCGGCGCGGAACACAGGGCCGGTCTCGAAGATACGCTCAAAGCCGGCAGCCATAGCCATCTGCTTATAGAACTGGGGGCTCTGTGCCAGATAGGCGTTGCGGTCGAAGTAGTCCACCTTGAACACCTCAGAGCCGCTCTCGCTGGCAGCAGCAATCAGCTTGGGGGTGTGGATCTCGATGAAGCTGCGGTCCAGCAGGAACTTGCGCATGGCGTTGACGAAGCAGCTCTGTGCCTTGAACATCAGCTGGTTCTCGTCGGTGCGCAGGTCGATCCAGCGGTAGTCGATGCGCTGGTCGATGCTGGAGCGCTCCACAGCCTTCTTTTTCTTGGTGGCTGCGATCTCCTTGCGGACGATGGGCAGTGCATCGGCGGTGCTCTCCACCTCGATGCTCTCGGGGATCATCTCCACGCCGCCCATCTTGACGTAGTCGTTCTCCATCACCTTGCCGATAACGGTGATGACAGAGTCCGGGGTAAGCTGGTCGATGGTATCCACCAGCTCGGGGTGGTCGGCCTTTTCCACCGTGATCTGCAGCTTGCCGGTAATATCCTTCAGCACGATAAATGCCATATACTTGCTGTTGCGCAGGTTCTCGATAAAGCCCTGCACCTTCACCGTGCCGCCGATGGCCTTTTGAGCCTCATTGATATAGGTGCGTTCCATAATACAGGAATCCTCCTTTAACGTCTTGTGTACTGTTTTATTATACGCTTTTCAGGGGATAAATCAAGAGATATGCCAATTTCAGCCGGTCTGTGCTGTGCTTTGTGTAAAAATGGAGACACCAGAGCGTCGGCTAACACTCCGGTGTTTCCAAATAACAGATCATTTTTCATCATGCAGGGTGCCGGTGCCGCCCTCCACCACGCCGTCATGCCGGAGCACGGCGGTAATGGTGCCAAAAAAGCACTTTACATCCAGCAAAAAGCTGATATGCTCCACATACCAGCCGTCCAGCTTTGCCTTTTCGGCAATTTCCAGTTCGTCCCGGCCATGGATCTGTGCCCAGCCGGTCAGCCCCGGGCGCACATCGTTTGCGCCGTACTTATCCCGCTCTGCCAACAGGTCGTACTGGTTCCACAGCGCCGGGCGCGGGCCGATGACCGCCATATCCCCCACAAGGATATTCCACAGCTGGGGCAGTTCGTCCAGACTGGTCTTGCGCAGAAAACGTCCCATGCGGGTGATATACTGCTCCGGGTCATGCAGCAGATGGGTGGGCATATCGTGCGGGGTATCAATGCGCATGGTGCGGAATTTGAGGATCTGGAAATGCCGCTTGCCGATGCCCACCCGCTTTTGCCGGAAAAACACCGGCCCGGGAGAGTCCAGCTTGATGGCAGCAGCCAAAAGCAGCAGCAGCCACGAAAGGCACAGGATGCCGCAGGCCGACAGCAAAATATCCAGCAGCCGTTTGATCCGATTCCGATACATAAATAAAACTTCCTCCGTTTTCTACGGGTGTACCGCCCTATTATAGCAGTATGGGCAGCATTTTTCAATTGCAGGCTGCGCCCGGCGGGCGATATTTGCCGCTTTTGGGGCAAAAGGGCGGCTTTACCTCTTGTTTTTTACCTAATAGCGCGCTATAATAGGCAATTGCTATGTCAATTCAGGTTCAGAAGCTGTTTTCATAAGCGGGGTGTGCCGAACGACGAGAGTTTTTGCCCGCAGACAAGGCGATTTTCCGCAGCAATCCTTGGTGGATTGCAAGGGAAAGCAACGCAGTATGCGAGCAAAAAGACCGTTCGAGCGGTGTGCAACGCTTATGAAAACGGCTTCTAATTATAGGAGGTAGACAACTCATGGCTACGACCAGCCGTTCCGCAGACCTGACCAGCGGGCCCATGCTGCAAAAGATCATCTTGTTTTCCGTGCCGCTGGCGGCATCCAGCATTTTGCAATTGCTGTTCAACGCTGCCGACGTTGTGGTGGTGGGGCGCTTTGCGGGCAGCACGGCGCTGGCCGCCGTTGGCTCCAACGGCGCGTTGATCAACCTGCTGGTCAACCTGTTCGTCGGGCTTTCTCTGGGTGCCAATGTAGTGGCAGCCCGGTGCTTTGGTGCCCGGGACGAAAAGGGCGTGCAGGATACGGTGCACACCGCCGTAGCGCTGGGCTTAGTCAGCGGCGTGCTGCTGGCGGTGGTGGGCTTTTGCGCCGCGCGCGGTCTGCTGGAGTTGATGAGCTGCCCGGAGGACGTGATCGGCCTTTCCACCCTGTACCTGAAGATCTATTTTATCGGGATGCCCATGACCATGCTGTACAACTTCAGCAGTGCACTGTTGCGGGCCGTGGGCGACACCAAGCGCCCGCTGTACTGTCTGGCCGCTGCCGGTGTCATCAACGTGGTGCTGAATCTGGTCTTTGTCATCGGCTTTTCCATGAGCGTGGCGGGCGTGGCACTGGCTACCATCATCAGCCAGACCGTGTCCGCACTACTGGTGACCGGGATGCTCGTCCGGGAGGAGGGCGCACTGCGGCTGGACCTGCGGCGGCTGACCTTCCACGCCGGGACGCTGAAGCAGATCTTGCTCATCGGCCTGCCTGCCGGGCTCCAAAGCACGGTGTTCAGTCTTTCCAATGTGGTCATCCAGTCCTCCATCAACTCCTTCGGCTCCATGGTGGTGGCGGGCAACTCTGCCTCCTCCAATCTGGAGGGCTTTGTGTACACCGCCATGAACGCCTTTGCGCAGGCCGCTGTCACCTTTACCAGCCAGAACATCGGCGCGCGCAAGTACCAAAACCTCGACCGGGTGATCCGCAACTGTCTGCTGTGCGTCGTGGTGACCGGCCTTGTACTGGGCGGCGGCGCAGCACTGGCGGGACACCAGCTGCTGCGCTTCTACTCCTCGGACACCGCGGTCATTGCCACCGGCGCCGAGCGGCTGCGCCTGATCTGCGGCTTCTATCTGCTGTGCGGCATCATGGACGTGCTGGCCAGCAGTCTGCGCGGGCTGGGTTACAGCGTGCTGCCCATGGTGGTAAGTCTTGTGGGTGTGTGCGTGCTGCGGCTGGTGTGGATCGCCACCATTTTCCAGCTGAACCGCACCCCCTTTATGCTGTACATCAGCTACCCCATCAGCTGGGCGCTGACCGCGCTGGTGCATCTCGGCTGTCTGCTGGTGGTGCGGCGGCATCTGCGCCAGAAACAGCAGCAGACACAGGCGGTATAAATCCTTTTTTGCATAAAAGCAATGCCGGGCAGGCCATAATGGTCTGTCCGGCATTGCTTTTACTATATCATAAGGCCACATCCAGTGCCATCATCAGGGCAAACCCCAGCACGATGCTGATGACACCGGCCACTTCATCCGGTTCCACCGCCTCAGGGATCATCTCCTGTGCGGTCACACACACCATACAGCCCGCCGCCGCGCTCATAAGCCATGGCAGCGCTGCACCTACCCACTCGGCCAGTACAAAGGCCAGCACCGCGCCCAAGGGCTCCACCAGCCCGGACGCCGCCCCGGCAGCAAAGGACTGCCCCGGGGTGCGCCCGCTCTGGGTCAGCGGCAGACTGACCGCCGCCCCCTCCGGGATGTTCTGCAAGCCGATGCCCAGGCTCAGCGCCAGCGCGCCGCTTACGGCGTCCGCGTCCCCGTGCAGCGCCAGCGCCGCAGCCAGCCCCACCACCATGCCCTCCGGCAGATTGTGCAGGGTGACCGCCAGCACCATACGCCCGCAATGCCCGGGGCCGCCCGCCAGCAGCTGCCCGGCGGCATCCTCCAGCCGCAAAAGCCCCACAGCGCCTAAAATAAGCCCCAGCGCCGGGGGCACCCACGCCGCCCTGCCCTGCGACCGGGCAATGGCCGGCAGCAGCAGGCTCCACACGCTGGCCGCCAGCATGATACCCGCCGCCATTCCGCACAAAATGCGCCGGGTAGCCGGTCTTGTCTGCCTGCGTAGCAAAAACACCCCTGCTGCTCCCAGCGCGGTACACGCCGCCGGGAACAGCCAGACCCCAAGTGTGAAAACGATCCGGTTCAAACCGCATTCCCCCTTTGCCCTTTGTATGCACAGACGGGCAAAAGGGTGCGGACTCAGAAATCGTCCTCGCTGCTGTCGCAGCTGTCTGCATCGCAGTCTGCGTCATCGGACGCAAAGCTGTCGGTGCTGTCTGTGCTGAAATTGCGCTCGAATGCGGTCATGTACTGGGCATAGCCCTCGTCGCCGGTGCCAAAGTAGCCAAAATCAAAGTCCTTCATTGTATTATCCTCCACATATGTTTTTCTCGTTCAGCCTTCCGGGGGATGTCCGTCCCTCGTTGTGTCTCTATTATCCACATTTGCAGTACAATAAAAAGGATTTTATGAGTATTTTTTTAAATTTTTCTATTACTGTGCTTCTCACCCGGCAGTACAGGCTCTATTCCGGGCTTTATTTTTACCAAAAAGTCTTTGACTTTTGGCGAAAGTTTATGACAACTATGCAGATTCTTTACATAGATTATAACTTTCGACCAAAATCCTCTTGATTTTTTTCAAAAACGGACTAGAATATAGCATCGCAGTGAGGTGCTACGGAGCGCCCGCTGCTAAACACACATAGGAAAAACAAGGAGATTATTGATATGAAACTCAAGAATATTTGCATCGCTGTTGTCGCTCTGGCTCTGGCTGCTGGCATGACCGCTTGCGGTTCTGCTGCCGCTGCTTCCTCCACCTCTGAGGCTGCTTCTGCAAGCACCACCGCTGTTTCCGAGGCTGCTTCTTCTGAGGCTGCTTCCAGCGAGGCCGCTTCCTCTGAGGCTGCATCTTCCGAGGCCGCTTCCTCTGAGGTTGCATCTTCCGAGGCTGCTTCTTCTGAGGTCGCTTCCACCACTGCCGCCTAAGTTTAGCGCGCACAGCGTACATAACAAAATAGCAAAAGGCCGTTGCACATTGTTTTGTGCAGCGGCCTTTTTGGTTGCGCAGAAAGATTTTAAATGCCCTCCGCGTGCGCTATGGGCATAACGAGCGGAATGATTTTTTCTTTTTTCGGGATACCGGGTCGTCTGCGGCCGCCCCGGTACCCCATTTTATGAAAAAAGACCGCCGCACAAAGCCATGTACAGCAGTCTCCTTGCGTTTGAGAAGTAAGCTTTCCAGTATCATTTTTCAAGGATCGCGCGGATCTGGGCAAGGTCGGCAGCAAAGGCGATATTCCGCTGCCGCGCCGGGGTGGAAAGCCCCATGGCGATCATCTGCTGCAAAAGCTGGTGCAGGGGCTGGTAGTAGCCGTTCAGGTCGTAGAGGATGCAGGGCGCGTCCAGCTGCCCCAGTGACAACTTACTGATGACCTCGGTGATCTCCTCCAGCGTGCCGGTGCCACCGGGGAATGCGATAAAGGCATCGCCCAGTTCGATCATTCTGGTCTTGCGGGCGGGAATGTCCTCGGTCACGATCAACTCGGTCAGTCCCTCGTGCTGCAGTTCTGCGTCCAGAAAGCACTTGGGCTCTACGCCGGTCACCCTGCCGCCTGCGGCCAGTACACTGTCGGCTAAAAGCCCCATCAGGCCGCTTTTGCTGCCGCCGTACACCAGCGCATTGCCGCTTTCGCCGATCCAGCGCCCCAGCTGCTGCACAGCCTGCGGCAGTGCAGGGTCGTTGCCAAGGTTAGCCCCCAGATACACGGTAATGTTCATTGCAGTATCCTTTCTTGCCGGGTCAGATGCTCCACAGCACTGCACCCAGCACCGCAGAAAGTAAGATCATCCCGATGGGAGACGGCGCTTTCTGCGTTTTCTTTTTATAGGCAAAATGCAAAATGCCCAGCAGGGCAAACACTGCCAGGGCCCGCACATCCGGGGCAAAGCCGCCGGAAACGGTGGTAAAGCCTCCCAGCGTGGAAAGCCCCATGGTGCAGGCGGTGGCTAAGATCATAGCCACCACGCAAGGCCGCACCCCGGCCAGAAAGGCGTTGACCCCGGCGTACTTCATCAGGCTGTGCAGCGCCGCCGCAATGAGCAGGATGATGACAAAGGAGGGCAGCACCACCCCCACCGTTGCCGCAAAGGAGCCTGCCAGCCCCGCCTGCGAAGCGCCGATAAAGGTAGCCATATTCACCGCCAGCGGGCCGGGGGTGGATTCTGACACCGCGATAAAGCTGAGAAATTCGCTCTCGGTCAGCCAGCCGTGCCCCAGCACTGTTTCCCGCACCAGCGAGATCATGCCGTAGCCGCCGCCAAAGGACACCGCACCGATGACAAGGAAGTTCCAAAACAGTTGCAACAAAATCATTTTGTGCCGCCTTTCTTCCCCTGCCCTGCTGCGTAGGCCAGCACCCCGGCTGCGCCGCAAAGCAAAATGCAGCAAATGGAGGAAAAATTTACCGCCAGCATAGAGCACCCCACCATGGCCGCCAGCACCACCGCCACCACTGCTGTGTTGAAGGGGGTGCGCTGCAGGTTTTTGAGCATCTTGACCCCGGCGGACAGGATCAGGTAGATGACACAGGCCTGAATGCCCTTAAAGGCATTGGCCACCACCGTCAGCTGCAAAAAGCGGTCGAAGAAGAGCGAAATAAGGTAGATGACTGCAAAGGACGGCAGGCACACCGCCAGAGTGGAGGCTGCCGCACCGGCGACACCGGCCAGCTTATAGCCGATGTAGGTAGCGCTGTTCACCGCCACAGGACCGGGCGTAGACTCGGCAATGGCGACCATATCCAGAAACTCCTCCCGGGTGAGCCAACGCTTTTCCTCTACTAATTCGTGCTCCAGCAGCGCCACCATGGCGTAGCCGCCGCCAAAGGTAAAGGCACCGATCTTAAAAAAGGTGCCGAACAGTTCTCCGGTTTTGGACATAGGCATCCCTCCATGTTTTTACTGCTTGACCGGCTCCAGCTCCAGATAGCACTCGAAAGCCGTTTTGTCTGCGTGCTTGGCAATAAAGTACCAGCCATCGTCCGATGGGGTGTAGAACACCTCCACCTGCTGCCCCATGGAGACCTCACGGTGGTAATTGATGGAGGCAAACTTCACAACGTTATTGCGCATGATCTCCAGCGGCAGCGCATCGCAGACGATATCCAGATAAAAGGCGTTGTTGATGTGGTAGTGTATGTCACACTGGGAGTAGTGCGCCGTAAACAGGCCGGCACTGGTCAGGCTGTCCCGGCGCTTATGCAACAAAAGGGGCAGTTCCTCCTCCACCGTCTCGTTCCAGTAGCCGTCTACTGTCCACCCCGGCTGGCGCAGGATGTGCCCATCCTCAAGGCTGGATATGATCCAGCGGCTGTCCACCATGGCTACCTCCTGCCCGGCTTCGTCCGTAAGGGTGGTAACGCGCTTGATGGAGCCGCGGCGGATCACCTCGGCGCGGGAGCAAAGGGTCAGGGTCTCGTCGCGGGAAGGCACGCGGCTGAACCGCAGCGCCTGCTTGCCCACCAGAAACGCTACGCCGTGATCCGCGAAAAACTGGTCGTCCATGCCAAACTGCCGGGCGTGCATGGAGGTAGCCTGCTCCGCATAGCGCAGCAGGGCGCTGGCCTTGAGCAGGCTGTGACAGTCTGCATCGGTGTTTTCCACCATGACGGTATCCTTATAATAAAACTGTTCCATATTCTTTTTCTCCTATCGGAAAAAGGCCGCCGCACCCCATCCGGGGCGGCAGCCTTGGCAGAACGATCAATACTGATTGCGGTTCTTTCTGCGCACCTTGCGCCAGATATTGAAGCAGGCCAGCGTCAGCATCGCCAGCAGCAGCAGCAAAAACAGGTAGCTGCCGCCGCCCTCGTCGTAGCTCTTCATCTCGCTCCACTTCAGATCCAGCTCGCTGTTCACCTCGTCGCTCAGGGCGGTGAACACCTTCTCGCGGGCGGCGTCCTCCTCAGACGGGTAGGCGATCTCGCTGGTCTTGAGTTCCTCGTCCAGCACCTCCCATACATCGTGCATGGGGGTGGTGTAGCCGATATACTCGCTGTTGGCCTTGCCGATGTCGGTCTCGCACATGAAGTTGATGAACATCTCGGCGGCTTCCTTGTGCTCGCTGGCGGCGGGCACAGCCATGCAGTCCACCGAAAGCACACTGCCCTCCTCCGGGAACACCCAAGCCAAGTCCGGGTTATCATCGATCATGGTAATGGCATCGCCGGAGTAGTACACGCCGATAGCCGCCTCGCCGCCGATCATCTTATCAAAGATCTCGTCCATGACGTAGGCCTGCACCAGCGGCTTCTGCGCCTTAAGCTGCTCTACCACCTCGTCCACCTCTTCCGGGGTGGCAGGGTTGATGCTGTGGCCGCTCTTGAACGCAGCGATGGCGTAGGCATCGCGGCTGTTATTGAACATCAGGATGTTGCCCGCATACTGCTCATCCCACAGGTCTGCCCAACAGGTAGGGGCTTTGTCTACCATGGTAGTGTTGTAGATGATGCCGGTGGTGCACAGCATATAGGGCACGGTGTAGGCGTTCTGCGGGTCGTAATCCGGGTTGCGGTAACCTGCATCGATCTTCTGAAAATTGGGGATATTCTCGTAGTCAAGGGGTGCAAGCATCCCCTCGTTGATCATCTTTGCCACCATGTAGTCGGAGGGGATGATCACATCGTAGTTGGCTGCGCCGGACTTGAGTTTGGCGTACAGGGACTCGTTGGAGTCGAAGGTGGTATAGTTCACCTTGATGCCGGTCAGCTTTTCAAAGGCGGCCACCACGTCCACGCTGTCATCCGAGCCGTTGGAGATGTACTCGCCCCAGTTGTAGACGTTCAGGGTGACGTTCTGCCCCTTGAAGCGGGTCCAGTCGTAAGCATCCGACACCGAGACGTCCTCGGTCACCTCGATGGTACCGGCGGCAAACACCGGCAGTGCGGCGCACAGCGCCACAGTCAGCGTCAGCAGCAATGCAGCAATGCGTTTCATCATGCGCCCTCCTCTCGCAGCGTTTTCTGATCCTTGCGGTAGCTGCGGCTCTCCATGGCATTGGACACCAGAATGACGCTGAGGATGACCACGAACATGATGGTGGACAGCGCGTAAATCTCCGGGCTGACCTTTTTGCGGGTCATGGAGTAGATGGCAATGGGCAGGGTCTCCACCGTACCGCAGTTGAAGTAGGAGATCATGAAGTCATCAATGGAATAGGTCAGGCAGATGAGGAAGGCCGACAGGATGGCGGGGCTGATCTCCGGCAGAATGACCTTGAAGAAGGCCTGCCGGGGGTCGCAGCCCAGATCCAGCGCTGCCTCGTACAGCTTGATATCCAGCTGCTTGAGCTTGGGGCTTACGTTAAAGATAACGTAGGGCACGTTGAACGCGATATGCGCAATGAGCAGCGTGGGCAGACCCATGATGTTGTCCGGCAGCCACGCGGACTGCGCGGCAAAGCGCTGGTAGGCCACGAACAGCAGCATCAGGGAGATGCCGGTGATGATCTCCGGGTTGACCACCGGGATATAGGTGATGTTGGTCACCAGCAGGCGGCTTTTGCGGCTCATGGAGGCAATGCCAAGGCTGGCTGCCGTGCCCAGCACCGTGGCGATGATGGCAGACAGCACCGCTACCTCAACGGACACCCACAGCGCATGGAGGATGGACGCATTCGTGAACAGGCTGCGGTACCACTTGAGGGTAAAGCCGGTGAAGAGCGAATAGCCCTTGCTCTGGTTGAAGCTGAACACGATCATGTAGGCAATGGGCAGGTACATGAAGCAGAAGAACAGGATGATGTAGACCCGCTGCATCAGGCGCAGATGTTTTGTTTTCATCAGGATACGCCCTCCATTTCATCCTCGTCAAAGCTGGACGTAAAACTCATGCACAACAGCACGATGATCATCAGTACTAAGCTCATGGCAGAGCCGACGTTCAGGTTGTAGCTGTTACCCAAGAACTGCATCTCGATCAGGTCGCCGATCAGCAGGTTGGAGCCGCCGCCCAGCATACGGCTGATGACAAAGGTGGACACTGCCGGCACGAACACCATGGTGATGCCGGTGCTGATGCCCGGCACGCTCATGGGGATGAGCACCCGCACAAGGGTCTTGGTAGTGTTGGCGCCAAGGTCCTGCGCAGCCTCCACAAGACTCTGGTCGATCTTGGTCATGCTGGTGTACAGCGGCAGGATCATGTAGGGCACATAGTTATACACCATGCCCAGCACCACCGCGCCGGAGGTGTTGAGCATGGTATAGGGGCCAAGGCCGATAAAGCCCAGCAGGGTGTTCACCGGGCCGTTGACGCTGAGCAGACCCATCCATGCGTAGGTGCGCAGCAGAAAGTTCATCCACATGGGCAGCATGACCAGCATAAGCATGATGTGCTGCTTGTTCACCCGCAGACGGGAAAGGAAATACCCCACCGGAAAGGCGATGACCAGACAGATAACAGTGGCAATAAGCGCCAGCAGCAGGCTGCGGGCAAACACCGAGCCGTAGCCGCTGATGGAGGTGAGGTTATTCAAGGTAAAGTTGCCCTCGGCATCGGTCATGGCGTAGTACACCACAATGAACAGAGGCACAACGGTAAACAGCACCATCCATACAAAGTACGGATAGGCCAGCTTTTTATCATAGATCTTCATGGCACATCACCCCTCGCTCCGCGCCATGATATGGATCTCGTTGGGACCGATGCGCATACCAATGGTCTCGCCGGGGGTGCAGGCGCGGGTGGAGTGGATCAGCCACTCGCGGCCTTCGCAATCCACGTGCATCTCAAAGTGCACGCCCTTAAAGATAACATCGTTCACCACGCCCACAAGCTGACCCTCCACAGGGGATACCACCTCGATATCCTCCGGGCGCACCACCACCTGCACGCTCTGCTCCCGGGCAAAGCCGCGGTCCACGCAGGGGAAGTCCACGCCGGAGAAGGACACCAGAAAGTCCTTGTGCATCACGCCGTCCACGATGTTGGAATCGCCGATAAAATCTGCCACAAAGGCGTTTTTCGGCTCATTGTAGATATCCTCCGGGGTGCCGATCTGCTGCACCTTGCCGCCGTTCATGACCACGACGGTATCGGACATGGTAAGTGCTTCCTCCTGATCGTGGGTGACATAGATAAAGGTGATGTTCATCTCGCGCTGCAGCCGCTTGAGCTCCAGCTGCATCTCCTTGCGCAGCTTCAGGTCCAGTGCGCCCAGCGGCTCGTCCAGCAGCAGGATCTCCGGCTCGTTGACCAGACTGCGGGCAATGGCCACGCGCTGCTGCTGACCGCCGGACATCTGGCTGATGCTGCGGCGCTCGAAGCCCTTCAAGCCCACGACCTCCAGCATATCGCGCACCTTGCGGCGGATGGTGTCCTCGTCCAGCTTTTTGAGCCGCAGACCAAAGGCCACGTTCTCGAACACATTCAGGTGCGGGAACAGCGCGTATTTCTGGAACACGGTATTCACCGGGCGCTTGTAGGGCGGCACACCGGTAATGTCCTCCCCTTTCAGCAGCACTTTGCCGGCGTTCGGCTCCAGAAAACCTGCGATCAGGCGCAGGGTGGTAGTTTTGCCGCAGCCGGAGGAACCGAGCAGCGTCACGAACTCCTTATCATGGATATCCAGATTCAGCCCATCCAGAATGCGCTGTCCATCAAATTCCACTACGATATCCCGCAGTGAAACGACCACCGAGTTGTCCATTTTATATGTTATCCTCCTTGTTCTCAGATACGAAAAAAGACAGGAAACCTGCCCCATCTTTTTTGCGTATAAGGGGCGTTCTGCCCCGCGCAGCAGCATGATTTTGCGCGGCGGACTTACCCTGTCACGGTTTATAATAAACAATCACAGTCGGATTGTCAATCACTCTGCCGCTGTTTGCCGAAACTTTATAAAAAGCTGCAAAAAAATATACGCTGCGCCTTGGTTTCGGTGCAGCGTACAAAAGGAATCATTCCTGCGTTTTCAGGTCGTTTTCCGTCAGCAGAAGGGCCTGCACAGTGCTGGTATCCACGGTGTATACCGAAGGTTCCCCCGCCACCTGCAGATACCACCCGTCCGTACCGCAGGCGTAGGCCAGCTGCACGGTGGAGCCGTCCTCGCTGGTGACTGCGACGGTGAATACCGGTGCATCAAAACCGCAGGCAGAAAGGTCTGCGTCCGTAGTCTGGGCGGTAACGTAGGTGCACAAGGCAGACAGCAGGCTTTGCACCTTATCCTGCGCAAGGCTGGCGGCGGGGTCAGAAGCCAGCCGCCACACCGTCTCATAGGCAGTGGAAGAGGCGCTGTCGGCGTTCGTGCTGTCGGCACTGTCGGCCGGCTCGCTGACGGCGTTCAGGGTGACGGAGGTGCCGTCTGCCAGCGTATAGGCTACCTGTGTAATGGCCGAAGCCGTAAGCCCGGTGGGGCAGAAACTGCCAAAGAGCCCGGCCTTATCCAGCTGGAAGCAGGCGGCTTTGTTGCCGCTGACGGTATAGATGGCATCATCCCCGGCTTTTTGCACATAGAGATCCCCGGTGACCGGGTTCTCTGCCCCGAAGGTCAGGGCAGTGCTCTGCCCTGCCGCCGTTACCGTGACGGTGAGCTGCGGGGCATCCAGACCATAGTCCTCCCCTGTCTGCGGTGTCAGGCTGCGCTTGGCATTCAGTGCCATCAGAGCGGTGCGCATGGTGTTGCAGGCGCTCTCGTCCAGATGATAGGCGGGGTCCTGTGCCAGCTGCCAGCTGCCGCCGGAATATTGCAGGGTGTAGGTCTCGCCGTCATAGGTGTACTCGATCTGTTCTAAATCCTCGGCGGCAAAGCTGGAAAGCGGGATGCTGCCCTCGGCGGCGGCGCTTGCGGCTTGCTCAGCCTTGGCGTTGCTGCGCATCACCGCCCACAGCGCCGCGCCCAGCAGCACTGCCGCTGCCAGCAGCGCCAGCAGGACACGCTGTTTTATTTTCATGGCGGCCTCCTTATTTGCGGCGGCGCAGCAGCACCACCACTGCCCCGGCAATGAGCACCGCCGCCGGGAGCACGAACACGAAGGTCAGCCCCAGTGCTGCGGCGGTGGAGCCCACCACCGTGATGGGCTCGGCCTCCAGCGCCTTGGTGTCCACAAGGACATCCTGCCCTACCAGCGAGGCGGCGCAGCCCTGCAAAAAGGTCAGGTTGCCGGGCATGGACTGATAAAGCTGCTCGTTATCCATGTTGGGACAGCCGATCCAGAGGACCTCGGCGCCGGTGTCCTCATTCCGTGCCCAGACAGCCAGTGCAAAGGGGCCTTCTGCGTCCCCGTCCTCCCGCTCCATGGTGGTAAGGTCGTTGATATCGGCCTTGGCATAGGCAGCGGAAGAGCTGTTCAGCAGCGGCTCTGCGGTGACATTATCGGTCTCGGTGACCGTGATGCCCTGCGCCACCGACAGCATCACATGGGTGCTGGTATTCACACCGTTCAGCGCGGTACTCTCGGTGGGCGTGCCGTAGTCCGGCAGCAGCGACCATGCAGAGTTATACAGTGCCTTGCTGCTGTCGCCCTCAACCACCATGCCCTCTGCGCGGGCAAGGCCGAACTGCGCCAGCACGGCGTCCAGCTGCGGGGTCTGGGCGTAGACACTGCTGGTCAGCAGCAGCTTGCCGCCCGCCGCCAGATACTCCTGCAGCTGGCTGATCTCATCCACAAGGCCGTCCCCTGCGGTAAAATCGCTGGTAGGCGCGTTGATGATGAGCAGGTCGCAGCCCTCCGGGATGGTGCTGGTGAGCAGATCCAGCGGCTGGGCGTCGATATTCTGGGCATCCAGTGCATCGGTCAGAGAGTCGGTCAGGGTCTGCTCGCCGTGGTTGGTGGTATAGTATGCGTGGCTCTGCCCGGCTGCGGTAAGCTTATAGATGGCAGAGGTGATCTGCTTTTCGCCGCCAAAGGTCACGCCGGCAGAGCCGGTGGTGTAGTAGTCGGTGTAGTCGTACTCGTACAGGTCGGCGGCGTCCAGCACGGTGCTGTTCTCCCCGCAGGTGACGATCAGACTGCCACTGGAAACGTTCTCCGCGCCGTACTTTGCGGCAAAGGTGGGGTACAGGGTGGGGTCCTTCTGTTCCCAGCTCAGGTGCCCGCTCTCGGCGGCGTAGTGGTCCAGCAGCTTTGTGATGATGGCATCCTCGCTGCCGGTCTCGCAGAGGTAATAGATGTGCACATCCTTTTCCAGCCCCTCCACCAGCGCTTTGGTGCTGTCGCTCAGGGTGTACATTTTGGCCTCGGAGAGGTCAAACTCCGTATATTTTGCAGGGATGGCCCGCACCAGCAGGTTGAGCAGCACCGCCAGCACCAGCACTGCCGCCAGCATGGCGGTGGACAGCAGCCCGCTGCGGAACACTCTGCCTTTCTGAGAGGCTGCGTTCTTGTTCCATTTCATCGTTGTGGCCTCCTCTCAGTTCCAGCGGCGCTTTTCCAGCCCCTGCGCGGTGAAAAACAGGAACACCACCGCCACGGTCAGGTAGTAGACCAGCGTGGGGATGGAAAAGCTGCTGTTGACAAATTCTTCAAAGGGGGTAAACAGGCACAGGGCGCTGAGCACCGCGCTGAAGGCTTCGGTCAGCCAGCTGCTCTTGAGCAGAAACAGCGCCGTAAGCGCCACGCAGCACCCCGCAAAGGAAAGGCAGCCCAGCGTAAAGCTTTTGCTGCGCAGCCCCGCCACCACGCTGAGCACAGCGGCAATAGCGGTGAACAGTGCCAGCGCCACCGCGCTGCCGGTGGTGAACATGGTGCGCAGGCTGGGCATCATATAGGCCAGCAGCAGCGCCGCCACGCCGGACACAGCGGCGATGATCTGGTTTTCGGTCAGGCTGGAAAGGAATACCCCGATGGCAATGGCGGCACAGCCCATGAGGTAATAGCACAGCAGGGCAGAGAAATTGGCCAGCGTGCTGGTGCCGGTAGCACCCAGCACCTTCAGCACAAGGATCATGCCCGCATCCACAAGGCAGGGCAGCGCAAAAATGACGCAAAGGGCAAAATATTTGCCCAGCACGATGCCGCCCACCGACACCGGGCTTGTGAGCAGCAGCTGGTCGGTGCGGCTGTGGCGCTCCTCCGCAAAGGAGCGCATGGTGAGCACCGGGATGTAGAGCAGCAGCACAAAAATGGTGCGGTACAGCGTATAGTAGCCAAAATCCGGCAGACCGTAGCCCAGATTCAGCGCCACAAAGTAGATAGCCGTAGCCGCCAGCATAAAGGCGGTAAGCACCGCACCGATCATGCCGTGAAAGCAGCTGCGGAGTTCTCGTTTAAAGATAGCAGCCATCTCAGTTCTCCTCCCCTTCTGCCGGGGCTTCCTGCTCCGGCGTTTTTTCGGTCAGTGCAAGGAATACCTCCTCAAGGCTGCGGTTCTCGGCGGCAAGCGCCAGCACGGTGCAGCCGGCCTCGGTCAGTGCCCGGGACACGGCAGCGCGGCGGTCGGCGGCGTCCTCGCTCTCGGCGGTAAAAGTGACCTGACCATCTGCGGCGCTTTCCAGTTCTACCTTGCAGATGCCCGGCACACTGCGCACGGCGGCCAGCACGGTTTCAGTCTCACCCTGCGCGGTAGCGCGCAGACGGCTGCCGGGGTTCAAGGTCTCGCCCAGTTCCTCCGGGCTGCCCACCGCCACCAGACGGCCTTTAGAGAGGATGAGCACCTGCTGGCACACGGCCTGCACCTCGCTGAGGATGTGGCTGGACAGGATGACCGTGTGCGCCTTGCCCAGTTCCCGGATAAGGCTGCGGATCTCGATGACCTGCGCGGGGTCCAGCCCCACGGTGGGTTCGTCCAGAATGATAAGCTGCGGGCTGCCCAGCAGCGCCTGCGCAATGCCCACCCGCTGACGGTAGCCCTTGGACAGGCTGCGGATGACCCGGGGCAGCACTTCTTCCAGCCCGGTGCGGCGGGCAGCGGCCAACACCTGCTGCTTGCGCTGCGCACGTTTGACCCCCTTGAGCTCTGCCACAAAATCCAGATACTCCTGCACGGTCATTTCCGGGTAGAGCGGCGGCTGCTCCGGCAGGTAGCCCACACAGGCTTTGGCCTGCTGCGCCTGCTCCGGCAGACGGAACCCGGCTACCTTCACCTCGCCCTCGGTGGGTGCCAGATAGCCGGTGAGGATATTCATAATGGTGGATTTGCCCGCGCCATTTGGCCCCAGCAGGCCGTAGATCTGGCCGTCCGGCACCGTAAACGAGAGATCCTGCACGGCAGGGCGGCTGCCGTAGGACTTGCTCAGGTGAGAAACTTCGATCACAGCAAACTCTCCTTTTATTTCAGAAGCTGTTTTGCGGAAAGCGGCATCAAACCAGCGCTTTCCGGTTTGGAACTGCTATAGTTTAGACGGAAAATGTGTTTAAATTAAGACAATCCTGTGTGGGAAAACGAAACATTTGCCCGCGCAAAACGCAAAAATGCCGCCTCCCGAAGGAAGCGGCATGAGATAGCCTATAATTACTTACGGCCGAAACGCTTGTTGAAGCGCTCAACACGTCCGCCGGTGTCAACCAGCTTCTGCTTGCCAGTGTAGAAAGGATGGCACTTGGAGCAAACTTCGAC
The DNA here is from genome assembly GCA_934532365.1 of uncultured Faecalibacterium sp. Lineage (GTDB taxonomy): Bacteria > Bacillota > Clostridia > Oscillospirales > Ruminococcaceae > Faecalibacterium. Next base: position 24,597 of record CAKTAT010000004.1, read on the forward strand.
GTGGATCTCAGGCTTGGTGGAACGAGTCTTAATGACGTTGCCGCATGCGCAGGTGATGGTGCAGTCAACGTAGTTCGGATGGATACCCTGTTTCATTCTTTTCACCTCATTTCTGGTTCTGACTTATTGGGGCCATATTGTAAATGTATGTGCCCATCACAACCTTCAATATCGGCTACCCCGTCGAGCGGCCTTGGAAACGATTGCCTTACTATTATAGCACGAATCGGCCGGAATGCAAGAGGGAAATTTAAGTTTTTTACAGCTTTTGCAGCAAAGCATAAAAACTGCCCCCGAAGCAGCACGGTCTTGTGCGCTGCTTCGGAGGCAGTTTGTTTTGGTTCTATTATAAGGTTACTGCTTTGCGCTTTCCGGGGCGACCTCGAAGTCGATCTTACCCAGATTGACGTCTGCACGCACGATGGTGATCATCATAGTATCGCCCAAGTTCCAGTTCTTGCCGGAAACAGGGTCGGAAAGGCGCACGCCCTCGGTGAGCATGGTGCCGGTGGCGGTCAGGCTGGAAGCGGGCACAAAGCCCTCCACGCCATTTTCCAGTTCGATGAACAGGCCGCGCTGGGTCACGCCGGAGATGCGGCCCTCGTAGCACTCGCCCAGATGGCGGCGGGCATACTCGGCCTTGTAGCAGTCCTCGGCCTTGCGCTCGATCTGCATGGCGATCACCTCGCGCTCGCTGGCCTGCTTGCTGACATCCTCGGCAAACTCGCTGTAGCGCAGGATCATGGTGTCCTTATCGGTGCCCTTCAGCTGAGCCGTCATGATGCGATGGATGGCCAAGTCCGGGTAGCGGCGGATGGGGCTGGTGAAGTGGGCATAGTCCTGCAGCACCAGACCGTAGTGACCCTTGGGCTTTTCCTCATACACGGCCTTGGACATGCAGCGCAGCATACCGGTGTTGATGATCTGCTCGTAGGCAGTGCCGCGCACACCCTCCAGAATAGCGCTCAGCTCCTTGGGGGTGGGCACATCCTTGGCAAAGTGGTCGTTGACGCCACAGGCCTGCAGCAGACCGTGCAGACGTTCCAGCTTTTCGGCGTTGGGCTCCTCGTGCACACGGTACACAAAGGGGATCTGCTTCACCCGGGCAAAGTGAGCGGCGCACTGGTTGGCCAGCAGCATAAACTCCTCGATCATGGCCTCGCTCTCGCCGGAGGTGCGCTTTTTCACGTCGATGCAGTGGCCGTCCTCATCGAGGATCAGCTTCACCTCGCCGCTCTCGATATCCATGCAGCCGCGCTCCTTGCGCAGGCGGGCACGGTGGCCGTACAGCTCCTTCATGGCGGGCAGCTGCGCCAGTACCTCATGGTACTTGCCGGTCAGCTCGTCGTCGGTGCTGCCGGCCAGCAGGGCGTTGATCTCGGAATACACGCCCTTGACACGGCTGCGGATAACGGACTTGACAAAGCGGTAATCCGTCAGGTTGCCGTCCTTATCCAGCCGCATCAGGCAGGAAAAAGCCAGACGCAGCACGCCCTCGTTCAGGCTGCAGATGCCGTTGGACAGCTGCTTGGGCAGCATGGGCACCACCTGATCGGCATAGTAGACGCTGGTAGCGCGGCTGAAAGCCTCGTTGTCCAGTTCAGTGCCGGGCTTGACGTAGTTGGAAACATCCGCGATGTGCACGCCCAGTTCAAAGCCGCCGTCCGGGGTCTTGGTCAGGCTGATGGCATCGTCGATATCCTTGGTCTCGGCGCTGTCGATGGTAAAGATGGGCAAAGCGCGCAGATCCATGCGGCCCTCGCAGTCCGCAGCGGACACCTCGGCGTTGTCCAGCTTTTTGGCCTCGTCCCGCACCTTGTCCGGGAAGCGGCTGCGGATATCCTGCGCGTAGAGCAGTGCCTTTGCGCAGCGCTTTGCCTCGTCACAGCTGCCAAAGCGCATGGCCACGCCCACGCGGTGATCCTCCTGACGGTTGCCGCGCAGCAGGATCTCCACTGCCACCTTGTCGCCATCCTTGGCGCTGCCTTCGCAGTCCCGCATGACTTGCATGGAGATGGCGGGGCAATCGTCCGGCACGAACTTCAGGCGGCCCTCCATGCGGTGCATGGTGCCCACCAGAGAATTTTTCTCTTCCAGAACAGCAAGGATCTCGCCCTCATCGCTGCCCTCTACCCGGGGATGTGCAAACTTTTCCACCAGCACCTTGTCGCCGGGCATTGCGCCGCGGGTGAACCGGCCGGGGATAAAGATATCGCTGGTGCCGTCCTCCAGCATGACAAAGGCAAAGTTTTTGCCCAACTTTACCACCTTGCACAGCAGTGCCTTGTCGGCACGGCCGCTGCGCACGGTGAAGAACACGCCCTGCCGCTGGCAGATGACGGCCTCGTGCACCAGCTGGTCCACAGCCTCCATCACCTTGCGGTCTGCGCCGCGATCCCCGCCGAACTTAATCTTCAGATCCTTTACGGTGCACGGCTGATTCTGGATCGCGTGCTCAATTTTATCGCGCATTGCCATAAAATATTTTCTCCTTCACTTCCGTGGCCGTGCATCTCCTGCGGAGCACAGCCCTGCCTTGGGACGGGCGCTTTTCCCTGTCCCCTCTTTGCTGCAGCCCGCAAAACCGGCTGCCCGCACTTTTTTCTGCACAGAAAAACAGCCCCGTCCGTTCACGGGGCTGCAACGCCTTCTCAGCCTGCCAGACGGCCTGCAAACAGGCAGGCCAGAATAGCGACCACAAAGAACACCACGCCTGCAATGCGGGTGACCTTAGCCAGCATCTGATCTGCCGGGGTCAGACGTGCATTGTTGGCACCGCCCACGCTGCCGTTGATGGCACCGGACAGACCCTGACCGTGAGTGTGCTGCATGAGGGTGAGGAAAACGATGACCAGCGAAGCCACCAGCAGAATGGCACCGCCAACAATTTCGATAACAGACATGAATCGTAACGCTCCTTTTATTTGTAAATACGGAAATCCACGCAAAAACACAACTATATAGTAGCATAACAAAGCCAAAATTGCAAGCAGAATCCACGCATTTATCCCGCTGCCTCCAGTGCGGCGCAGACCTGTGCAAAGATGGCCGCGCCGGAGTATGCGGTGTGCACCGCGCCGTCCTGCAGCACTACAATGGTGTAGCGGGGCTTTTCCGCCGGCCAGAACCCCGCAAACCACAGGTTGCAGCGCTCGGTGCCCTCCGGGGTGAACTGCCCGGTCTGAGCGGTGCCGGTCTTGCCGCCCGCCCCACCGGAAACCCCGGCGGCATCCTGCGCGGTACCCTGCTGCACCACCTGTACCAGCATGGCGCGCAAAAGCGCTGCGCTCTGCGCCGGGAGCACCCGCCGCCCCCGGGGGTGGCTGAGGGTCTCCACGGGCTGCCCGGTGGTCTCATCCAACGTGGCTTGCAGCACATAGGGAGCGCGGTATACGCCGTCCGCCGCAATGGTGTTGAACAGTGCCGCAACCTGCATGGGTGTCGCCAGCAGACTGCCCTGCCCAAAACTGAAATTGGCCAACTGTCCGCTTTGCGCCAGCTCCTGCAGGGCAGGCAGCTGCCCGGCTTCGGCGGCAAGCCCTTCTGCCAGCGGCAGGCTCTGTCCAAAGCCGAAAGCCTTGGCGGCGTCCAGCAGGTTTTCCGCGCCTAGCTGCTGCCCCAGACGGATAAAATAGCCGTTGCAACTTTTTTCCAGCGCAGCGGCAAGGTCTACCTGTCCATGCGGTACTCCGCCCGCACAGCGGAAAATTTGCCCATCCACCACCACCGCGCCGGTGCACTCGAAAACCGACTGCAAGCCTGCTTCCAGTGCAGCCGCCGCCAGCACCGGCTTGAACACCGAGCCCACCGCGTAGCTTTGCAGCGCCCGGTTCAGGAAGGGACTGTTCTCCGCCTGCAGGCTGTCGGCAAGGTGCTCCGGGTCGTAGCCCGGCACGCTGACGCTGGCGCGCACCGCCGCTGTGGCGGTATCCAGCACCAGAATGCAGCCGCTTGTCATGGTACTTGCCGCCACCGCCTCCGCTGCCCGCTGCACCGGGCGGGAGATGGTCAGCTGCACACCCAGCGCCCCGCTGTCGGCTTGCAAAAACTTAGGTGTTTCTCCGGTGCGCAGCGTACCCTGCGCTGTCACGGCGCAGACAAGACTGCTGTGCTCCCCTGTGCCGGAAAGCACGGCATCCAATGCCTTTTCCAGCCCGGCAGCGCCGTGACCTGTACCATCCAGATAGCCCAGCAGATGCTGACACAGCGGCACCGCCGCATACCGCCGGGCGGCAGGGTAACCGGTCAGCCCAAGGCGGGCGGGGTCGCAGTCTACCTCCAGCAAAAAGGGTGCAGCGCGGCTGCGGCTGCGGTACAAAAGCGCCTGCCCGGCGGCATCAGTGCAGGCATACAGCCGGTCGTAATTGCCCTGCCCGGGAAAGCACACCACCTGCCAGCGCTCCTCCAGCCCGGTGAGCAGCCGCCCCTGCGCATCATAAAAGTTGCCCCGCCGGGCGGGCAGCTGTAAGGCGACTGTGCTCTGCGCCGCCGCCCGCGCAGCATAGGCGGGGTGCTGCGCCAGCAGATACAACCGGCACAGCACCACCATAAACCCCAGCAGCAAGGCAGCATACACCGCCAGCACCCGTTTGCCGGACATTCCCGTGCCCCCTTTCCCTGTGGTTAGGGTGGGCAGCAGGGGCGCGGGGTATACATAAAAAGAGGCGGAACCTCTCCGAAGAGAAGTTCCGCCTCTCTGGCGTATCTTGTTAAGGCAGACCGGTATGGATTAGTACATGCCGCCCATGTCACCGCCGGCAGGTGCGGCGGGAGCCGGGGGTTCCGGCAGGTCAGCAACAAGGCTCTCGGTGGTCAGCACCATCTCAGCGACGGAAGCTGCGTTCTCCAGAGCGGAACGGGTGACCTTGGTCGGGTCCACGATGCCTGCGGCAATCATATCCTCGACAAAGACCTCGTTCTGGGCATCGAAGCCGTAGTTGGGCTTGTTGGCAGAGATGATCTTATCGATGATGACGCTGCCCTCCAGACCGGCGTTCTTGGCGATCTGGCGCAGAGGAGCCTCCAGAGCCTTCAGCACGATCTTGGCGCCGGTGCGCTCGTCGCCTTCCAGCGTGTCGCACAGGGCGCGCACAGCGGGGATCGCGTTGATGGGAGCGGTACCGCCGCCGGCCACAACACCTTCCTGCACAGCTGCCTTGGTAGCGTTCAGAGCATCCTCGATGCGCAGCTTCTTGTCCTTCATCTCAACTTCGGTAGCAGCACCGACCTTGATGACAGCCACGCCGCCAGCCAGCTTAGCCAGACGCTCCTGCAGCTTCTCGCGGTCAAAGTCGCTGGTAGCGGCCTCGATCTGGCTGCGGATCTGGGCAATGCGGGCTGCAATGGCGTCCTTGTCGCCTGCGCCGCCCACGATGGTGGTGTTCTCCTTGGTCACCTTGACCTGACGGGCATGACCCAGCAGCTGGACGGTAGCGTCCTTCAGCTCGTAGCCCAGATCAGAGGAGATCACGGTGCCGCCGGTCAGGGTGGCGATATCCTGCAGCATCTCCTTGCGGCGGTCGCCGAAGCCGGGAGCCTTGACAGCCACGACATTCAGGGTGCCGCGCAGACGGTTGACAATCAGGGTGGACAGAGCCTCGCCCTCGATATCCTCAGCCACGATCAGCAGCTTCATGCCGTTCTGCATCACCTGCTCCAGCAGGGGAACCAGATCCTGAATGACGCTGATCTTCTTATCGGTGATCAGGACAGCAGCGTTGTCCAGATCGGCCACCATCTTGTCGGTATCGGTGACCATATAGGGGGTCAGGTAGCCGCGGTCGAACTGCATACCTTCCACGATCTCGTTGTAGGTCTCGGCAGTGGTCTTGTTCTCCTCGATGGTGATAACGCCATCAGAGGTGACCTTCTCCATAGCCTCGGCGATCAGACGGCCGATCTCGGGGTCGCCGGCAGAGATGGTGCCGACGCGGGCGATATCGTTGCTGTCCTTCACCTTCTGGCTGTGTGCCTTGATGGTCTCCACAGCGGTGGTAACAGCCTTGCTCATGCCGCGGCGGATATCCATGGGATTTGCACCGGCGGTAACGTTCTTCATGCCCTCGTTGACCATGGCCTGTGCCAGCACGGTAGCGGTGGTGGTGCCATCGCCTGCGGCATCGTTGGTCTTGGTTGCGACCTCACGCACCAGCTGTGCGCCCATGTTCTCGAACTCGTCCTTCAGCTCGATCTCCTTTGCGATGGTCACGCCATCGTTAGTGATGACCGGTGCGCCGAACTTTTTGCCCAGCACCACGTTGCGGCCCTTGGGGCCGAGGGTGATCTTAACGGTGTTAGCCAGGGTATCAATACCGGCACACAGTGCCTTACGGGCGTCCTCGCCCTGCTTGATCTGCTTTGCCATAATACATCGCTCCTTTATAATACAAGCTCAATTGAAAAGGGAAAATTCAGTTTCAGTCTTCCACAACAGCCAGAATGTCGCTCTGACGCACGATGGTGCACTCTTCGCCGTCCACCTTGACTTCGGTGCCGGAGTACTTGCTGGTGAGGACCTTGTCGCCGACCTTAACGGTCATCTTGACTTCCTTGCCGTCCACGACACCGCCGGGGCCTACCGCGATGACCTGTGCGACCTGCGGCTTCTCTTTTGCGCTGCCGGTCAGGATCAGGCCACCCTTGGTGGTCTCCTCAACTTCAACAGTCTTAATGACAACACGGTCTGCAAGAGGAATGATCTTCATAATTCTTGCCCTCCAATTATATTGAATTTATTTAAAACTTTGTTGTACCCTGCGGGGGCTTCGTGTATGCTCCGCAGTGGTTTAGCACTCCTTTTATCTGAGTGCTAAGTGTATTGTACTCATCTTGCCCTGAAAAATCAAGGGGTTTTGCAATTTTTCTTTGTTAAGAATTTATGACGCCCAAAAATCGCACCCTGCCACGCAAAAAAGGCGGCGTGTTCTTGACAGGACGCACCGCCTTTTTTATACTTATAGCGCATTGCAAAAACACAGCTGCCGGGCTTTGCGGCAGAACGGAGGATTCTGTGACAGACAAAAAACTGATCTCATCTTTACAGGGGCTGCGCGCAGTCGCTTTTTTGTGCGTGGTCCTTTCCCATTGCGGGGCGCCGTGGCTGGGGCCGTGGGCAATTGCGGTATTCGTGGCGCTGTCCGGTTTTCTGATGACCTGCAACTATTACGACCGGCCGCGCACAGCACCGGGGCTGCGGTCTGCCATAGCCTTTTCCCTGCAAAAAATACGCAAGCTGTACCCGCTGCACCTTATTATGATGGCTGCTGCGTTGTTATTTGTGCTGAAGGGGCTTCTGGCGCAGCCCACTGCCCGCAGGGTGCTATCCTGTGCGGCGCAGCTTGTGGTGAGCATTTTGCTGCTGCAAACATGGATCCCGTCCAGCCGTTTCTGGTTCTGCCTGAACGGCGTAGCGTGGTATCTTTCGATACAGGCTTTTCTGTATGCCATCTTCCCCCCGCTTCTCGTCGTGCTGAAAAAGGCGGATGCCCGCAGGCTGCGCTGCATTGCCGCCGTGATCTTCTGCGCACAATGCCTTTTCTCCCTTGCGGTCTGGAAAGCCGGGCTCAGCGGAAAGGCCGCATTTTACCTGACCTATCTGTGCCCTGTGTTCCGGGCGGGAGATTTTACCATCAGCTGCTGCATGGGCTGCCTTTACCACAGCCGCAAGCAGGAGAGCGGCCTGCCGGGCGGTGCTTTCTCCCTGCTGGAATTTGCCGCTGTGCTGCTTGCGGGCGGCTGCCTTTTCATCGCCGCCAAGCAGGTAGGGGTTCTGGGCGCAGTAGCCTTCCGGTACAATGTGCTGTTCACTCCTTCTGCGGTACTGCTGGTCTGGCTGCTCGCCATGGGCAAGGGGTTTATTTCCCGGCTGCTTTCCACAAAGCCGTTTTTGTGGCTGGCCGGGTTGTCCCCTTACGGCTTTCTGATCCATCAGGTACTGATCCGGTACATGGAGTGGTTTTCTGACAAGCTCTGCCTTACAGTGCAGCCTGTGGTCTGGACCCTGACCGTATATTTGCTCACGCTCTGCCTGAGCAGCTTTTACAAAGCACTGGAGCACCGGGTACGGCAGCGCCTTGCAAAGCATAAGTAAAACACAAGGCCGCTGCACGAAACAACGTGCAGCGGCCTTGTTTGGGTCTGATGGTTTTTTACTTCACAGCCGCCTTTTTGGCGGTAAAGCGCTGGTAGGCGGGCAGCGGCAGCAGCACGCGGCCGGCCAGCGGCTGCACCTGTACCGACACCTGCTTGCAGGGGGCGCACTCGCCGTCCACGGTGGCAATGATGGGTCCACGGCCATCTGCTGCCCGCAAACTGACCGATTTTGCGCGGCGATAGATAAAGTAGGGCTTTGCGGCCTCGGTCAGCTGGCCGTTTTGAAAGTGCTGGCCGTTTTTGTACAGCATCAGCAGCTTTGCAATGACCATGCGGCTGACCTTGCGCACGATGAACACATCCAGCCAGCCGTCATCCGGCTGTGCCTCCGGCCCAGCCATAAAGCCGCCGCCATAGGCGCGGCCGTTGCACACCGCGCACATCAGGCAGTCCACGGTCAGCACCTCGCCGTCAATGACGTACTCCACCCTGCGGCCGATATGCCCGCACAGCTGCTGGGCGATGGACAGCGCATAGGCCGCCTCCCCGCCGCACAGCGGGATGCGCCGGAACTTGGGGATACCGTAGGCCACCTGTGCATCCAGACCGGCAGCACAGATGGTGGCAGAAAGCCCCAGACTGGTGCGCATCAGGTCGATGGGCACTGCCCCGCCGGCCAGCTGAGCGTCCAGATCCAGAAACTCCTCCTTTGTACCGTAGGTGCGCAGAAAGTCGTTGCCGCTGCCATAGGGCAGGCAGCCCACGGCGATCTTATCAAAGCCGTGGGCGCCGGTAAGTGCCTCGTTGAAGGTGCCGTCGCCACCGGCGGTAAAAATGCGCAACTCCACCCCGGCCTTTTGGGCAGCAGCGGCGGCAGCGCGGGACAGCTCCCGGGCGTGGCCTGCGTGGGTGGTAACGCGGATGGTGTAGTCCTCCGGGGCAAGCCCGGCACCGGCAGCAGCTGCCGCGATCTGCTGCGGCAGGGTGCGGGTACAGTCGGCCTTTCCGGCTGCGGGGTTCAGAAGAAACAGCGTGTGCATCGGGGGTCCTCCCTGTTGTAACTCTATTTCTTCTATAATAGTCGAAAACCGCGCCGGTTGCAAGCAAAAACGTTATTTTGCTATTTTCTTATAGGGTCACGGTTTCATCCTCCCGCAAAACGATGCTGCCATCGGCGGCGCAGTCTGCCGTCCAGTGCTGCCCCACGCAGGCAGTTCCGGCAGCAATACGGTTTGCAAGCGCCTGCTCCACCGCCCTGTCCACCTGACGGCGCAGCTCCCGCGCACCGTAGGCCGACTGCGCCCGGGCAGCCAGTGCCGCCCCCACCTGCGGGGTGTGGCGCAGCCGGTAGCCGCTGCGGGCGGCGCGCTGCTCCAACTGGCAGAGCATTTTTTCTGCAATGGCACAGAGGTTTTCTTCTGCCAGTGGGCGGAACACGATCACCTCGTCCAGCCGCCCGAGCAGCTCCGGCCGGAACCACTTTTTAGCCTCCTCCACAGCCTGCGCGGACTGCTTTTCAAACACGGCTTCTGCCCCGGCGGCAAATCCCAGCGGCGCGTTCTGCCCCGCCAAAAAACGTGCGCCCAAGTTGGAGGTAAGCAGCACGATGGTATTGCGGAAATCCGCCTTGCGCCCCATGGCATCGGTCAACTGGCCGTCCTCCAAAATTTGCAGCAGGATATTCTGGATATCCGGGTGCGCCTTTTCAATCTCGTCAAACAGCACCACGCTGTACGGGCGGCGGCGCACAGCCTCAGTCAGCTGCCCGCCCTCGTCGTGACCAAGGTAGCCCGGCGGCGCACCCAACAGCCGGGCGGCGGTGTGCTGCTCCTGATACTCTGACATATCAAACTTGAGCAGTGCCTTCTCGCTGCCGAACCAGCTGACGGCCAGCGCACGCGCCAGTGCGGTCTTGCCCACGCCGGTGGGGCCTAAAAACAGCATAGCACCGATGGGACGCCCCGGCTCGCCCAAGCCGGTGCGGCTGCGCCGGATAGCTCCCGCCACGGCTGCTACCGCCCGCTGCTGGCCGACGATCTCCGCATTCAGGCGGCTTTCCAGCTTGTCCAGCCGCTCCCGCTCCTGCTCGCCCACCCGCTGAGCGGGCACACCGCTGGCCGCTGCCACCACCCGGGCGATATCCTCCGGGGTGAGCACCGGCTGGGTGCGCTGCTCCTTTTCGGCCAGGATGCGCGCCGCCGCACAGGCTTCGTCCACAAGGTCGATGGCCTTATCCGGCAGGCAGCGCCCGGGCAGATACCGCACCGAAAGTTCCACCGCCGCCTGCAGAGTCTGGGGCGGCAGGCGCACGTTATGATACCGCTCGTAGCGGGGTGCAAGGCCGTTGAGGATCTCCACCGCCTGTGCGGGGGTAGGTTCCTCCACCTGCACCCGGCCAAAGCGGCGTTCCAGCGCGGCATCCTTCTGGATGTGGGTGCGGAACTCCTGATTGGTGGTTGCGCCGATCAGCTGCAATTCGCCCCGGGCAAGCACCGGCTTTAAGATGCTGGCGGCGTCGATGGCCCCCTCGGCGGCACCGGCACCCACGATGGTGTGGAACTCGTCGATGAACAGGATGGCGGTGCCGTCCCGCACCAGTTCCTCCAGCAAGTTTTTCAGCCGCTCCTCAAAATCTCCCCGGTACTTGGTGCCCGCCACCAAGCTGGCCATATCCAGCGCCAGCAGCCGCCGCCCCTGCAGCGCTCTGGGCACCTGCCCGGCGGCAATGCGCAGCGCCAGCCCCTCAGCCAGCGCCGTTTTGCCTACGCCGGGCTCCCCGATCAGGCAGGGGTCGTTTTTCTGGCGGCGGCATAATATCTCCACCATGCGGTCCAGTTCCGCTTCCCGGCAGAACACCGGGTCCAGTTCCCCTTCGGCGGCGCGGCGGGTCAGGTCGCGGCAATATTTATCGCTGGCGCGGCTGCCCCGGGGGATGCTTGCCGATACCCGGGGCTGGGCGGGCAGCACGAACTGTCCGCTCAGCTGGCGGCACTCCCGCACCGCCTCGGTGAGCGAAAGCCCCATCTCCGCCAGCAGCAGCCCGGCGGCGCAGCCATCATCCTCCAGCATGGCGCAGAGCAGATGCTCCGGCTCTGCCCGACTGACGTGGGCGTTCTGCGCCCCGATGAGCGCGTAATCCATGGTGCGGCGCAGGTCCGGTGCCATAGCCTGTCGGGCCAGCCGCTGTGTCGGGCCGCTGCGCTGCTGCGCCAGCTGGCGGCGCACCTCCGGCTCGGTGATATTTTTCCGGGTCAGAAACTGCGCTGCAGCGCCCTGCTGCTGCAGTATTGCCAGCAAAAGGTGGCTGGTATCGGCCTGCTCACAGCCCAGATTCCCCGCCAGCTGTACTGCCTGCTGTAACAGCCGCGCCGCCGGGCGCGAAAAGCCCCGGTAGCCACCCATGCCCAGATTCTCCCAAATGCCCATGTGTCTGCTCCTTGCTGCATATAAAATCGTCTGCACTGGAAGTATAGCCCTAAGGGCGCAGAAAAAATCAGTCGTTTGTGTCGGGCGGCAGAAAAAGTAAAAAACTATCCGCAGACGATCGCCGGTGCATGAATGCACCCGGCCGCTGCGGATAGTTTTTTGAGATTTTATCTTGCGGGGGAAGTTTTTCAGAACGAGCCGCCACCGCCACCGTGGGTGGAGCCGCTGGAGGAGGTGTGGGTGGAACTGCCGCCGGAACTGCCGGAGTCGGTCTCCTTCGGCCGCTCGGTGCGGTGCACCTCACGGTACAGGAACAGATCACGCTGGTTGGTCAGCTTCATGCTGCCCTGCCGCACATAGTCGGTCGCGTCCCGCTGCGGTGCCACGCTCTTGAGCTGGCCCTTCATCACGCCGATCACGATCAGTGCCGTCACCAGACCAATGACCAGCGCCACGCCCAGATACACGATCGAGAACGGCTCCTTGGGCATATTGTCTACATCGTAGGGGTGGCCTTCGCGGGCAGCGGTGACATACGCATCCGTCCACTGGATAAAGGTGCGGAAGGCGGCGGCGTAATCACCGTCTGCCATATCGGGGGTCATCTGCTCACCAAGGTACTGGATACCGGCATCGGTAAAGGCGGTAATGCCGTAGCCGCAGGTGGAGATATGCCATTTACGGTCGCCAGTGCTTACCAGCAGCAGCACGCCGTCCCGGTTTTCACCGTAGCCGAACTGGCAGTAGTCATAGGTGTCATCGGCGTATTCCTCCATGCTGGTGTAACCCTCGCTTTCCAGCGAGTCGATGGTGACAATGACCACATCAAAGTTCTGGCGGACGCTCAGTTCCTCCAGCGAGGCCTCCAGTTCGCTATTCTCGTCCTCAGTCAGGACTTCTGCGCTGTCATTCATGCGGTAGTACAGGTCGGCAAAGCCGTTTTCGGCGGCAAAGGCCGGAACAGCCAGCGCAACCAACAGCACCAGTGCTGCCAGCGCGGCACAGAGGGAGCGCAGTGGGGTAACAGTCTTTTTCATCTTCCGTTCCCTCCCTTACAGAATCCCGGCCAGCCACAGCAGCCACATGACCGCATAGGATGCGGCACCAACGGCAGCCGTAAGCCCCAGCGTCCACTTGCGGGCAGCGGCCTTATCCACCGGCAGGTTGCCTACAAACTTGCCGGTCTGGCCGTTCATGGCAAAGATGTAGTTGTTGCCCTGCCAGCTGGTGCTCAGCACCCACACCGGGAACAGGGCGTACTTTGCCTTGCCGCCGTGCAGCTGGATGCTGCTGTTCTCCATTTTCACGGAGTCGTAGCCGGTAACGGTCTGGGTAAAGGCGTCCTCCGTGGACTGGCGGACGCGCTCGTTGGCGCGCTGGATGCTCTTTTGGGCGTCCACATCGTACTTATCGGCCACATAGCCCGCCAGATACGCCGTCTTGAAGGGCACGGCATCCTGCATGGCGAAGGGCTCGATGGATTCCATCAGGTCGTCTGCCATCTTGGAGGAGCCGTCCACCGGAACAGCGTCAAAGCCCAGCACGCCGTCCCGGCGCACGGAGTAGTAGCTGGTCTCGGTATAGTTGTAGTTATCATCCGACCAAAAGCGGGTGCGGGTGGCGGTAAAGCGCAGCTGTGCGTCGGCATCGCTGTCGTACAGCCAGAAAGGCACATATACGCCCTTGATCTCATCGATATGGTTCTGGCTGCGGAACACCTTGGGCAGCAGGGTCTTGCCCTTGAGGTGCTCCTGCAGCTTTTCCTTCGCCGCCTTTTTATCCAGCTTGAAGGGGATGATGAGGTCGGGGCGCAGCTCTCCGGCAAACTGTCCGGTGAGGACGATGGGGTTGCCGCAGAAGGGGCAGGCCGAGGCTGCCATGGTGTCGTCGCCCACGATCTCGCCGCCGCAGCTCTTGCAGACATAAGTATGCAGACCGGCGGTCTCGCCCTCTGCCCAGCTGCCGCCGGGGGTGGCCCAGTTCATCTGGCTGGGCTTTTGGTCTTTCAGGTCCTCATCGTAGCCCTTCAGTGCATCCACCTCAAACTCGGTGTCGCAGTAGGGACATTTCAACTTCTGGGTGGTGCTGTCAAATTTGATCGCACCATCACAGCAGGGGCACTTATATTCCAGCATTCCTGCCATAGTGTTTCCTCCTGTAGTCTGCGGGGCAAGGGCTTTTCCCCTGCCCCGCAGCGTGATCGGTCATTGTGCGCGGATTCAGCTGCGGTCGCTCTCGTCAAAGGGGTCGCCGCACTCCGGGCAGAACTTGGGCGGGTGGGCGGGGTCTGCCGGCTCCCAGCCGCATTTGTCGCACTTATACTTGGGTGCCGCGGCGGGGCGGGGCTTGCCGCACTCGGAGCAGAATTTGCCCTTGTTCACGGCGCCGCAGCTACAGGTCCAGCCCTCTGCTGCCGCCGGGCGGGGCTTGCCGCACTCCGGGCAGAATTTGCCGGTAACGGTGGCACCGCAGCTGCAAGTCCAGCTGTCAGCGGGCTTCGGCTCCGGCTTTTTGCTGCCGCATTCCGGGCAGAACTTGCCGGTAACGGTAGCGCCACAGCTGCACTTCCAGCTGTCGGCGGCAGAAGGCTGCTGGGGTGCTGCGGGCTGCTGACCCATGGCAAACAGGTTCTGGGCGTTCATGCCGTTTGCACCGGCTGCCATGCCCATACCCATAAAGCCGGTCATAGCACCGGCGGTGTTCCCGGCGGCGGTCTTCATAGCGTCGATCTGACCGCCCACCAGACGGGCTGCGGCGGTGGTGGGGTCGGTGGTCATGGCGTTCTCTTCCCACTCGGTGATCTTCTTCTGCTGCTCCTCCGGGATGGACAGGGAGTTGATGTTGAAGGAGAACACCTCGATGCCGCGCTTCTTGCGCCAGATGTTGGACAGCTGCTCGTTCAGGGCGTCCGAGATCTCCAGCGTGTGGGCGGGGATCTCGTAATACTGCACCTTGTTGGCAGAAAGAGTAGCCAGCGCCGGCTGCAAAGCGTTCATCAGCTCGCTCTTCAGGCGGGGAGCCAGTTCCGAGGCATCGTACTGGTTGGAGACGTTGCTGCACACGTTGGTGTAGAACAGCAGCGGGTCGCAGATGCGGTAGGTAAAGCTGCCGTTGCACCGCAGATTGACCGAGAGCTTATAGCCCCGCTCCTCACTGACCACCACACGGAACGGGATGGGCGTAGCGGTGCCGTACAGGATCTCGCCCAGTTCCTTGGTGTTGATGTAGTACACCCGCTGATCCTTGCCGGTGTCGCCGCCGTAGGTAAAGCGCTTGGCTACGGTCTGGAAGGTAGCAGCCAGACTATCGCCAAAGTCGCCGGTGAACACGCTGGGCTCGGTAGAGGAATCAAAGGTAAACTCGCCCGGCTCAGCGCACACCTCCACCACCTTGCCCTGCTCCACAATGAGCATGCACTGGCCGTCTGCCACGGCAATGCCGCTGCCGTTGGTGATGATGTTATCCTCGCCGTTGTTGGAACTGCGGCGGGAGGTGCGCTTCTGGCCCTTGACCATCAGCACGTCCTTATCCAGAGAATCGCAATAGAAAAATTCCTTCCACTGGTCTGCAAGCGTTCCACCCAGTGCGCCCATGCCTGCTTTGATCAAACCCATAGTAATTTCCTCCTGTACGTTTTATTGTTTTGCTTTCTTCTTTCCTGATGATACGGAACGATTTCGTTTGCGGAGGGCCTTGACCCGCCCAAGGGAGAGGGTCGAAATATTGATACCATAATCATACTGCAATAAAGCGTTGAACGCAAGGCATTTCTAACCGTTGCCACCTGCCATTCCGGCTTCCCTCACAAAAAAGAACACCGGAGCGTCCATAGAAACTCCGGTGTTTCGAAATAATATTTTACCTATCCCGTGCCGCAAACGGCTCAGAATCGCCGCCATGTATCGGGCATGAACAGTACCAGCATGGGGAAGATCTCCAGGCGTCCGGCCAGCATATCAAAGATCAGCACCAGTTTTGCAGGGTCTGCGTAGCAGCTAAAGTTTTGCATGGGGCCTACCTTGACAAGACCCGGGCCGATGTTGTTCAGGGTTGCGGCCACGGCGGTAAAGTTCGTCACCATATCAAAGCCGTTCAGGCTGATCAGGAAGAAGGAGGCCGCGAAGATAAAGATATAGGCCGCAATGAACACGTTGGTGGTGCGGATGGTCTCGTGGTTCAGCAGCTTGCCGTCCATGCGGGCGGGCGCCACCACCTGCGGGTGCAGAGCGGTCTTGAGTTCCTTGGCCAGGGTCTTGCCCAAAATGAGGAAGCGGCTCACCTTGATGCCGCCGCCGGTACTGCCGGCGCAGGCGCCAATGAACATGAGCATGACCAGGATCTCCTTGGAGAGGGTGGGCCACAGGTCAAAATCGCAGCTGGAGAAGCCGGTAGTGGTGATGATGGAGCCCACCTGAAAAGCGGCCTGCCGCAGCGCCTCGCCAAGGCTGTTATACATACTATAGATATTGGCGGTGATGATGCCCACTGCCACGGCGATGACCACAAAGTAGCCACGCACCTCCTCGCTGGCAGCAGCGCGGCGGAACTTGCGCATGAGCAGCAGGAAATAGGCGTTGAAGTTGACGCCGAACAGGATCATGAAGATGGTCACGACCCACTGGATGTAGGGCGAAAAGCTGCCAAAGCTATCGTTGCGGAAGCCGAAGCCGCCGGTGCCCGCCGTACCAAAGGCGGTGAGCAGGGCTTCGAACAGAGGCATTCTGCCAAGCAGCAGGAACACCAGTTCCAGCATGGTAAGGGCAAAGTAGATGCCGTACAAAATCTTAGCGGTGGACTGCACCTTGGGCACCAGCTTATCCACCTGCGGGCCGGGGCTTTCCGCCTTCATCAGGTTGACGTGCGAGCCGCCGGTCAGCGGCAGCAGCGAGAGCAGAAACACCAGAACGCCCATGCCGCCGATCCAGTGGGTGAAACTGCGCCAGAACAAAATACCGTTGGGCAGTCCCTCCACGGCGGGCAGAATGCTGGCACCGGTGGTGGTAAAGCCGGAGACCGTCTCAAACAGGGCATCCACGGGGTTCGGGATGCAGCCGGTGAGCACAAAGGGCACTGCGCCCATCACCGAGATGAACACCCAGCACAGCGAGGTAGCCGCAAAGCCCTCCCGCATATAGAACACCTTGCTGCGGGGCTTGATGATGTGCAGGGCGTAGCCGATGCCTGCGCTGACGGTTGCCGTGAGCAGAAACACGCCCAGCACCATCCACTCGCCGTATACTAAGCTGGCGGCGGCGGGCAGCAGCAGCAGTGCGCCTTCGATCATCAGCACATAGCCCAGCAGACGGAAAACGATCGCATAATTCATAGTCCGCCTCCGTCAGTGCTCCACGATATCGCGCAGATCGTGCAGACCGTGCTCCAGCGTGACCACGATGACGTTGTCGCCCACCTGGATCTGGTCGCCGCCGCGGGGGATCAAAATCTTGCTGCCGCGGGTAATGCAGCACAGCAGCAGGTTTTTTTTCAGGTGCAGCTGGCTCAGGGGCACGCCAGTGGCGGCGCTCTCCTCGTGCACCGTAAACTCCAGTGCCTCCACGCGGTCGTCCAGAATGCGGTACAGGGTCTTGATGTTGCTGCCCGCCTCGTTTTGCAGGGCGCGGACGTACTGCACAATGTAGTCACAGGTCATGTACTTGGGGTAGACCACGCTGCCCAGATCCAGCCCGGCCAGAATATCGTCAAATTCCAGACGGTTGACCTTGGTCACCAGCTTGCCGTTGGAGTGCTTTTTGGCAAACAGGGTCAGCAGCACATTCTCCTCGTCGATGTTGGTCAGCGCCACGAAAGCCTCGGTGGATTCCAGCCCCTCGGAAAGCAAAAACTCGCGGTTGGAGCCGTCCTCGTTCAAAATCTGTGCACCGGGCAGCTGCTCGGCCAGTTCTACGCAGCGGGCAGCGTCCCTCTCCACGATGCGCACCCGCACATGGTTTTCCAGCAGTTCCTGACTGAGGTAGTAGGCAATGGCACCGCCGCCCACGATGAGGGCGTTGCGCACCGGCTGCACCGGCAGATGCAGCTGCTGGAAGAAGGCGTGGGCTTTTTCCTGCGTGGCAAGGAAGGTGACCTGATCGCCCTTTTGCAGCACAAAGTTACCGTTGGGGATGATGACCCCGCCGTCACGTTCCACTGCACACACCAGAATATCGCTCTTGAGCCGGGTGGGGATCTCGCGGATGGCTACACCGTCCAGTGCATCGGGCAGCGCAAACTTGATCAGCCGCACACGGCCGTCCGCAAAGGTATCGATCTTGCTGGCACCGGGGAACCGCAGCAGATGGGAGATCTCCTTTGCCGCTGCCATTTCCGGGTTGATGATGGCGGAAATGCCGATCTGCTTTTTGATAAAGTCCAGCTCGTGGCTGTAGGACGGGTTGCGCACACGGGCAATGCCGTGGCAGTGACCTGCCTTTTTGGCAAACATACAGCAAAGCAGGTTCAGTTCGTCCGAGCCGGTGACTGCAATAAACACGTCCGCATCCTCAATACCCGCCTCGGACAGGGTGGTAATGGACGAGCCATTGCCCACAATGCCCAGCACGTCGTAGCTTTCGGTCAGGTGCTCCACGCGCGCTTTGTTGGTATCCACCACAGTCACGTTGTGGCCTTCCTCGCTGAGCTGGCGTGCCAGAGCCGTACCGACCTTGCCGCCGCCCACCAGAATGATCTTCATAACAAGTCCTTTCTCCTTTGGCAGCCCCTTTTCCCGGGGCATACAAGTACAGTATAGTATACCATATCCCGCCGCAAAGTTCTACCGTTTGCCCCGCAAATACAGCGAAATGCTTAAAAAGCGACAGTTCCTTTGTGCATGATGGACTGTTTTCAGCGTGAAAGCGCCAAAAAAGGCTGCCGCACAGCTTTTGTGCAGCAGCCTCTTGGGTCAAAACGGTTTAGAATGCCCTCCGCGTGCGCTTTGGGCATCCTTAGCGGAAAAATTATTGTTATAAGAGCAAGGGCGGTCAGCCCGCGTGCTGCCCGCCCTTGCATTTTCACGGAAAAACAGATCTCCCCTGCCGTCCGGTCTCAGTACCGCTCTACGCCGTCCTTGGTGACAAGGGCGTACACCAGCGGGGCTTCCTCCGGCTTTTCCGCGCCGTACACAAGGCCGCTGCGGTACTCGGCAGCGGCGGCTTCAAACTTGTCCGCTGCGCCGTAGAAGGTGGCAAGGCTCTCGCCCTTATGGACGTAGTCACCGCGCTTTTTGTGCAGGGTGATACCGGCGGCAAAGTCCAGCGGGTCGCCCTTTTTCTGGCGGCCTGCGCCCAGCAGCACACTGGCAGAGCCGATCTTTTCGGCATCGTTGGCCACGATATAGCCGTCCTGCTCGGCCAGCAGTTCGTAGCTGGCGGCGGGCTGAGCAAACAGGCTGTAATCGTCCAGCACCCGGATGTCGCCGCCCTGTGCGGCAAACATTTCCTTGCACTTGGCAAAGGCAGAGCCGCCCGCAATAACAGCCTCGGCCATGGCACGGCAGTGGGCGGCGTCGCCCTTGCCCGCCAACACCAGCATATTGGCTGCCAGCTGTAGGCACACTTCGGTCAGGTCTGCCGGGCCGTGACCCTTGAGCACGTCCATGCTCTCCATGACCTCCAGACTGTTGCCGATGTTGTGCCCCAGCGGGGTGTCCATATCGGTGATCATGGCGGCCACCCGGCGGCCATGGTGGGTGCCGATGGCGACCATCAGCTGCGCCAGCTCAATGCTCTGGTCGACAGTTTTCATAAAAGCACCGGTGCCGGTGGTGACGTCCAGCAGAATGGCGTCCGAGCCGGAGGCCAGCTTTTTGGACATGATGCTGGACGCGATGAGCGGGATGCAGCTGACAGTGGCGGTAACGTCCCGCAGGGCGTACATCTTTTTATCTGCCACCGCGATGCCCTCGCTCTGGCCGATGACCGACAGACCGATCCGGTTCACCTGTGCAAAAAACTCCTCCTGCGAGAGGGCGGTCTTTGTGCCGGGCACGCTTTCCATCTTGTCGATGGTGCCGCCGGTGTGGCCGAGGCCACGGCCGCTCATTTTGGCGATCTTCACCCCGCAGGCTGCCACGATGGGCGCGATGACCAGCGTGGTCTTATCGCCCACGCCGCCGGTGGAGTGCTTGTCCACCTTGATGCCCGGAATGGGCGAAAGGTCTACCATCACGCCGCTGTGCGCCATTACATCGGTCAGTTCGGCGGTCTCCTCGTTGGTCATGCCGCGCAGATACACCGCCATCATCCATGCGGCCATCTGATAATCCGCCACTTCCCCGCTGACAAAGCCGTTGACGATGGCTTCCAGTTCCTCCCGGGTGTGGGTGCCGCCATCCCGCTTTTTTGCGATCAGATCATAAATACGCATCGTTTCACGCTCCTGTTCTTATAGCTTTTGGGGCGTTTTATGCCCGGATCTCCTGCCATACGCTCTTGCCGTCCAGCGTGGAGGCGTCCACTTCCAGATACTCACAGATGGTCTGGGCAATGGTGCCGAAGCACAGCTTGGTGCCCAGATCCGTACCCGCCCTTACGCCCTTGCCGCAGACCAGATACGGCACATACTCGCGGGTATGGTCGGTGGTCTTGGTGTAGGAGGGGTCGCAGCCGTGGTCGGCGGTGATCATGAGCAGGTCGCCCTCCCGCATCCCCGGCAGGAAATCGGCCAGAAAACGGTCGAATTCCGTAGCAGCGGCAGCGTAGCCTGCCACATCGCGGCGGTGGCCGTAAAGCATATCAAAGTCCACCAGATTCACGAAGGCAAGGCCTTCAAAATCCCGGGTCTGCAAGGCTTTGGTAAAGGCGATGCCGTTGGTGTTGCCGGTGGTCTTGATCTTTTCGGTCACGCCCTCGCCGTCAAAGATATCGTAGATCTTGCCCACGGCGATCACGTCCTTACCGGCGTCCTTCAGCAGGTCCAGCATGGTGGCGCGGGGCGGCTTCAGGCTCAGGTCGTGGCGGTTGGTGGTGCGGTAGAAGGTGTCGGCGCTGTTGCCAAGGAAGGGGCGGGCGATCACGCGGCCCACGCCGTACTTGCCCTTGAGCATTTCCCGGGCGATCTCACAGTAGCTGTACAGTTCCTGCACCGGCACAAGTTCCTCGTTGGCAGCCACCTGAAAAACGCTGTCGGCGCTGGTATAGACGATGAGGGCGTTTTCCCGCATGGCCTGCTCGCCGTAGTCCTTCAGCACCTGCGTGCCGGAATAGGGCTTGTTGCACAGCACCTTGTGGCCGGTCTTTTGCTCATACTCCCGGATCAGCTCCTCCGGGAAGCCCTCGGGGAAGGTGGGCAGCGGCTCCGGGCTGACCACACCGGCGATCTCCCAGTGGCCGATGGTGGTATCCTTGCCCATGCTCTGCTCCTGCAGGCGGGCAAAGGCAGCCGCCGGGGCATCCGTTTTCTCCCCTGCGGTCACGCCGTCAATGTTGAACAAGCCCAGCTTGCGCAGGTTGGGGCAATTGAAATTGGGGTGGTTCGCAATGGCACCCAAGGTGTTGGTGCCTGCATCGCCAAAGGCAGCGGCGTCCGGCTCTGCGCCAATGCCAAAGCTGTCCAGAACGATCAGAAAAACACGTTTTTCCATAATGGTCACTCCATTCTCCGGGCGTGCCCCGGAACAGTACTACTTTATTATCCTTATTATAAGCAAAAAGCCCCTCCGATGCAAGAGGAAGCGGCCTTGTGCGGTCTTATCAGTTTCTACGTTTTGCAGCAGTTTTCCCCTGTCAGACAGCACGCGGAAAGCCGCGGCACATCGTTAAAAGTTTTGCAATCCTTCCTGCGGGCATAAACGGAAGCAAAAACTTGTATTCAAGCAAAAATTCCTCTTGCTCTCTTGCACCGGAAGGATTATAATAATAAGTGGTAGAGTTTTGGGTTTTCCTGCTCTGCCATATAAACCGACCCGCTGTACCGGGAGTTTTTTGCTCCCATTGGTCATACACAGCAGCCTGCAGGGATGCTGTGCCGGATATAGGTAAGAGAGAGTTGACGGAGGTATATTGCATGAGAAAAACGAAAATTATTTGCACCCTTGGCCCTTCCACCGATAAGGAAGGCGTGCTGCGCGATCTGATCGCCAACGGCATGAACGTGGCCCGTTTTAATTTTTCCCACGGCTCCCACGAGGAGCATCTGGGCCGCTTTGAAAAGCTGAAGGCTCTGCGCGAGGAACTGGGCAAGCCCGTGGCCGCACTGCTGGACACCAAGGGCCCCGAGATCCGCCTGAAGGACTTCAAGAACGGCGTAGAGAACCTGGTTGCAGGCCAGACCTTTACCCTGACCACCCGCGATGTGGAGGGCACCAACGAGATCTGCTCCATCACCTACAAGGATCTGCCCATGGACGTGGAGCCGGGCGGCACCATCATGCTGGACGACGGCCTGATCAAACTGCAGATCCAGACCGTGAACGACACCGACATCGTCTGCACCGTGCTGAACAACGGCAAGATCAAGAACAAGAAGGGCGTCAACGTGCCCGGCGTGCATCTGTCTATGCCGTATATGAGCCAGCGCGATAAGGATGACATCATCTTCGGCATCCAGCAGGGCTACGATTTCATCGCCGCTTCCTTTGTGCGCACCGCACAGGACGTGTACGATATCCGCAACCTGCTGAACCAGTACGACTCCAACATCCGCATCATTGCAAAGATCGAGAACCGCGAGGGTGTGAACAACATCGACAGCATTCTGGCTGCTGCCGATGCCGTGATGGTCGCCCGTGGCGATCTGGGCGTGGAGATCGATTTCACCGAGCTGCCCGGCATCCAGAAGACCATCATCGAGCGCTCCTTCTCCTTCGGCAAGCCCATCGTCACCGCTACCCAGATGCTGGACAGCATGATGGTGAACCCCCGCCCCACCCGCGCCGAGATCTCGGACGTGGCAAACGCCATCTATGACGGTACCTCTGCCATTATGCTGTCCGGTGAGACCGCTGCCGGTGCCTACCCTGTGGAGGCGCTCAAGACCATGTCTGCCATTGCCGAGCGCACTGAGCAGGAGGGCTTCCATCTGCGCGGCCGCATGATGGATTCCAACCCCGGCAAGATCAGCGTATCCGACGCTACCGCCCATGCTGCCTGCCTGACCGCACGGGACGTGAACGCCGCTGCCATCGTTACCGTGTCTGAGTCCGGCACCACTGCCCGCCTGCTGAGCAAGTACCGCCCGCAGCAGCCCATCATTGCCTGCGTCATGCGCGAGCAGGTGCAGCGTCAGCTGTCCCTGAGCTGGGGCATCACCCCGCTGATGATGTCGCTGGCACACAGCACCGATGAGCTGATCGAGATGTCCACCGCTCTGGCCAAGGAGAACGGCTACCTGCACAACGGCGAGCTGGCTGTTGTGACCGCAGGCGTGCCCGTGGGCGTTTCCGGCACCACCAACATGATCAAGATCCACATGGTGGGCAACTGTCTGGCTACCGGCGTGGGTGTCGGCCCCGAGAACAACGATGTTGCCAGCGGCAAGGCCTGCGTCTGCCGCACCATGGACGAGGTGCGTGCCAAGTTCAAGCCCGGCATGGTGCTTGTGGTGCCCTCCACCAGCAACGAGATGCTGAGCTTTGTGCGCGATGCCGCCGCTCTGGTGGTAGAGGAGCCCGGCCTGAACAGCCACGCCGCCATTGCCGGCAAGGCACTGCTGAAGCCCACCGTTGTGGGTGCCGCCGGTGCTACCAGCCACATCCGCGATGGTCTGATGGTGGCTGTGGACTGCGCACACGGCAGTGTGCAGCGCCTGCAGGGCTGATAAAGGAGAACTGTAGTATGGAACGTATCGCAAGCTTTTGCGTAGATCACACCCGGCTGGAGCGCGGGATGTATCTGAGCCGTCAGGACGGCGATGTGCTCACCTGGGACATCCGCATGAAAAAGCCCAATCAGGGCGATTACCTGACCACTGCTGCCGCCCACACGCTGGAGCACCTGTTTGCCACCTACGCGCGCAACAGCACCGTGAAGGACGGGGTGATCTATGTTGGCCCCATGGGCTGCCGCACCGGCTTTTACCTGCTCACCCGGGGGCTGACCCCGGCGCAGGCGCTGCAGCTGACGGTGGATGCCTACCGCTTTATGGCTGGCTTTGAGGGCACTGTGCCCGGTGCCAGCGAGGTGGAGTGCGGCAACTACCGCGATATGGATCTGCCCGCCGCCAAGGCCGAGGCCGCTGCCATGCTGCCCGTGCTGGAAAGCCTGACCGCAGAGGATCTGCACTACTGATCTGTCAACAAAAAAGAGAGCGTTGCACAAATATACTGTGCAGCGCTCTTTTTATTGCAAAACGACGCGTGAGAATGATTTATAATTTTAGGGCAGGGCAACGTCTGCGGACGTTCCCCTGCCCTGTTTTCACAAAGATATGTCAAATCAGCCCCAAGGCTGCAAACTCCTTGGCAATGCCGTCCTCGTACACCGAGGGGGCAATGCGGTCGCAGCGCTGCTTCAGGCTTGCAGAGCCATTAGCCATACAGACGCTGATGCCGACTACATCGGTCATTTGCAGGTCGTTGTCGCTGTCGCCGAAGCCGATGCTGTCCTGCAGGGGCACGCCCAGATAGTCGCAGACGGCCTTGATGCCGCGTCCCTTATCAAATTTACGGTTGATGAGTTCGCCGTTCACATAGCCGCCGTCCAGACCGTCCAGCTTGCTTTCGCAGAACACGAATCTGTCCTCGTACAGGCGCTTCGCCTCGTCCAAGTCCTCGCTGTGCTCTGCGATATACACGATCTTATACAGCGGCTCGCCCTTGTAATCAGCCAGCGGACTGATGGTCATGCCGTCCTCCATGGCCTTGCGCCAGCGGGCGGCTTCGCTATTCAGGGGGCCTGCTTCCCGGTGGGTAAAGCTCCAGCGCTCGATCATCTTCAGGCTGCCGTAGGTGGCATCCCGCGCTTCTAGCGTGCACTCCACGCCGTGGCGCTCCATGGCGCTGCATACACCCTTTGCCAGCTGCGGTTCCATGGGCAGGTCCACCAGCACCTTGTCCCCGTAGAACACATAACCGCCGGCACTGCACACCGCACCGTCAAAGCCGTAATCCAGCAGCGGCTGGGTCATGCGCAGGTTGCGCCCGGTGCACAAAAACAGCTTGTGGCCGTTGGCGTGCGCCTTGCGCAGCGCCTCCACCGTGCTTTGGGGGATCAGCATCTCGCCCGGGGGCAGCAGAGTGCCGTCAATATCTAAAAAAATCAGCTTTTGTTTCATTCGTTCCTCTTTTTTTACAGCGAGCCGCGCTCTACCAGCGTATAGCCCAGCGTGGTCTGACGCACCGGTTCAGCATCCGGCTCTGTATGCTCTAAGCTTTGCAGCAGCATCCGGGCAGCCTCCTGCCCTACCTGCTTTTGATAGAAGCGGATGGTGGTCAGGCCGGGCTGCACCACCTTGCCCGCCCAGTTGTCTCCGATGCCGGCAAGGCCGACGTCCTGCCCTACTTTGCGCCCGGCAGCGCGCAGCGCCTGCAAAGCACCAAAGGCCACGGTGTCGGTCACACAGATTACACCGTCCAGCTGCGGGCAGCGCGCCAGCAGCTCCTCCATGCAGCGGTGTCCCTCTTCCATGGAAAAGGCGGCGCAGCAGGCGCGGGGCAGACCATCTGCGTTCAGTCCGGCCTCCCGCAGTGCATCCTGCACACCCTGACGGCGGGCTATGCCGGTGGCGGCGTCCTGCTCGCTTCCGCCGATGTACACGATATTTTTGCGGCCATGCTCCAGCATCTTCCGGGTCAGGTCGCGGGCAGCAGCGCGGTCGTCGTTATAAACGCAGGGCAAGTCTGCAAAGCGCTGCCCTGTTACCACCACAGGCACACGGCAGTCCTTCAGCGCCTTGCACAGCTGCGAGCTGTTATCACAGCCCAGCAGAATGATACCGGCCACATGGTTGCGCTGCAATGCTGTAAGATATTCCAGTTCCATCTGCTCGTTCAGCTCGGTGTCTGCCAGCAGCATCAGGTAGCGGCTGGCCCCCAGCTCGGATGCAATGCCGCTGATGATCTGCCCTACCGACTGGGAGTTGATGCTGGGTACGATGACCCCCACCTGACGCACCTTGCCGGTGCGCAGGGTCTGGGCGGCAGTATCCGGGCTGTAACCGGTTTTTTCCACTACGGCTTGTATCACGGCACGCTTCTGCTCGCTGAGGGGGCCGCCGTTCAAATAGCGGCTGACCGCAGCACTGGAAACGCCTGCCAGCTTTGCAATATCACTGATGGTCATGGGGTTCTTTTCTCCGTTCCCTCTCCGGTGGCAATGTGTAAACGTTTTCATGTTTATTATAAATCCGTTTCACATTTCCCGCAAGAGGTGCAATGACCGTTTTTCTGTGGGGCTGCCCGCTGCTTTTTTGGTGATTTTACACAATCCAAACGATCTTGCTTTCTGATTTACCACCAGAATTGTGAAAACCGTTGCGCTTACACAAGGCCCATGCTGATGGCGCGTGCGATAAGTCCCAGCACCAGCGCTGCCAGAATAATGCCCAGTACCACCCTGCTCTCGCCGCCGGTCTGCTGCTTTTTGCTGCGGGAGGCCGTGCTGCGGCTCTGCTTTGTACCGGTGCTGCGGCTGCGGGCAGTGGTGTTCTGCCGCCCGGCAGTGCTTTTTGTGCTGCGGGCCGTCTGGGTATTGCGGGGCTTTGTGCGGGCGGCGGCCTTTCCCTGCCGGGGCTTCTCCGGGCCGCTCTGGCGGGCTTTGAGGGGCTTACCTTCGCTGCAGCGGCTCAGGTAGTCCTCGGCCTCGCGGTAATACTGCGCCAGTTCGTTTTCCTTAAAGGCAGTACCGGCATAGCCTTCCTCCAGCGCCTCGATGGCTTCGTTGAACAGCAGCGCCGCCTGTGCGCCGTCCGCTGCAACCGCCGCGTGGGCAGCTTCGTTGCGGGCGGTGCGGATGGCGTTACAGGCATGGCGGGCGGCAGAGGGGTGCGCCGTGTTGCCCAGCAGGTCCAGCGGGCGGGCGGCATCGGTCTCCGGGTCCAGCAGCACCCGCATACACAGGGTGGTGTCCAGCTGCTGCCAGCTGGTCTTGCCGGTAAGGTCCGGCATACGGTCGTAGTAGTCCGGGCTTTCCTGCTTGCGGGCGGCAATATGCTCCAGCAGCGCATCCAGACTGTGTGCCCCGGGCTTGCGCTCCCAGTGCCAGCGCAGCAGGCGGCGGCTGATCTCATCGCAGGCGGTCTTGATCTCAAAGGCCACCTGTAAGGCTTGTTCCGGCATGGTATTTCCTTTCTGTGCAATGCACACAAAAGGCGGAGAAGGCACGCTGCCCCCTCCGCCGGGATGATCTTATTTTACAGCACGAACTGGTAGTACACAAAGCCGCACAGCGCAATGGCTGCGCACAGGATGGCCGTAATGGGCGGCACCCAGCGGATCAGCGCTTCTGCCACGCTGTCCCGGCTGTCCTCGTACTCCTCGTCCTCTTCCACAGTCGCGGGCTGACGCACCGGAGCCGGAGCCGGACGGCGGGCGGCGGCGGGCATCACCCGGGTGCCCTCGTCTGCCGCAGCAGCGCCGGAATAAGGTGCGCGGGCAGAGGCGTCCAGCACACGGGTAGGCTCCGAGATGGGCTGGACGGGGACTGCCTTCGGCTGGTATGCCGGGGCTCCCATGATCCGGGTGGGCTCCTCTACGGGCGCTACCGGGGCGGCAGGGGCTGCACCCACGATGCGGGTAGGCTCCTCCACCGCAGCGGGCGCTGCGGGAGCCGCCGGGGCGCTGAGAGGCATTTCCATCTCGTCTGCCGGGGCGGCGGGCTGCAGCAGGGTGTTCAGCGCGTTTTGCAGCAGAATGCGGTCGCAGCCGCACTCAGAGCAGTAAACCGTGTCCTCCTCGGTGGGGTGGAAAGCACCACAGGCGCAGTACCAGCCATTCTCGAACACCTGCGGCTGATACTTGAGCCCGGTGCGGTTCATACGGGCCTCCAGCGCCTTTTGCAGTTCCGGGGCCAGACGGCGGGGCGCAGGCAGACGCACACGCTTGATGCCGTCCAGATGCACCACGCGCTTGCCGTTGTACACGTTGCACAGCGAAACATCCACGCTGGTGATAGCCTTTGCCGTGATGAACACGGCATCGTCCTGCCCGAACAACTCGCCGGGCTTTACCTGAAGATCCCGGTACTCGAACTTGTCCTCACACAGGATCACACCGTCCACGCCCTTGCACTTGAAGTGGATCTCCAGTGCGGTCAGGGTCACGCGGGAAATATTCTTGAAGGTCAGGCAGACAGCGTGCTCGCCGCTGACATCCCCCTTGAGCAGTTCCACGCAGACGAACTGCACCGGACTGCCGGGGGTATAGTAGTTTGCGCGGGTCTGTGCGACCGGGTTAAAATTTTCCTCCACGATGCTCGCTCCTTTCCTTAAAAAAGCTTAGTCCTGCTGCTCCGGGGCATCCGGCTGCGGCATTTCCGGCTGGGCTGGCTGGGCCTGCTCGGCGGGTTCGGCACGCTCAGCAGTCTCCGCAGGCTCTGCGGGCTGCACTGGGGCGGGCTGCACGGTCTGGTCGGGCTGTGCCTGCTCGGGCTGTGCCTCCTCACAGGGAGGCAGGGTGCCACCGGCCATAATGGTGTTGAACTGCTCCTCGTTGAGTTTTTCGCGCTCCATCAGAGCCTTGGCCAGCGCATGGAGCTGGTCGATGTGCTCGGTCAGGGTGCGGCGGCAGGTCTCGTAAGCCTCGTCGATGATATCACGGGTCTCGCTGTCGATCTCGGCAGCGGTCGTCTCGCTGTAGCCCTTGCCCTGACCAAGGTCGCGGCCAAGGAAGGTCTCCTCCTGCGAGGTGCCGTAGACCACAGGGCCCAGACGCTCGGAGAAGCCGTAGCGGGTGATCATCTGGCGGGCGATATTGGTGGCCTGCTGCAGGTCGTTGGAGGCACCGGTGGAGATGTCCTCCAAAATCAGCTGCTCGGCCACGCGGCCGCC